>JAFGRU010000126.1 GCA_016934985.1 Deltaproteobacteria bacterium | reverse complement strand
TGCGTCCCCGGACGACGCCTTACTCTTTTTGCTTGCCCGAAAAAGAGTAAGCAGAAAAAGGGCACCCCGGCATCTTGCCCTTCGGGTACCCGTTGAGGAAAGGACCTTTTGAGGCCGGTCAGGAACTCGCTTCGCTCAGACAGCCTGCCCGGCTTTTTCTCAAAAGCCCCTCCCCTCAACGGCTGCGATGTAAGGGGAGAAACCCCAGAACCAAAACCTGAAAACCATTTGTAAGCCATTTTGTGGTATGGCCACAAAATGAGCTGATTGGTTTTTCCACCCCTTGCGATAAAGCCGAAGTGGAGGAAATGTTTTGAGAACAGACGGACAGTTGAGCGATTTGTGCGAATCCTGGCCGTCCTCAAAACGTTTCTGGAGCGCAGGGGTGCCGCAGGCCGAATCGCGGGGCGTCCTTTTCTTTGCTTCTTTCTTTTTGACGTAAAAAGAAAGAAGGCGTCGTACGGGGCGCAACCCCGGATGTCCCACGGGGAAAAAGCTTAAAACTACAATATGCGCAGCCAATGACAAAATGATCCAAAAAGCAGAGGATATCCTCAAAAAAGTTTTCGGTTTCAGCGAATTCCGCCCCCTTCAGCGGGATGTCATCGCCAATCTTTTGAAACGGCGGGACTCCCTGGTGGTCATGCCCACGGGCGGTGGCAAGTCCCTCTGTTACCAGATCCCGGCCCTGCTTTTCCAAGGATTGACCGTCGTCGTCTCGCCCCTTATCTCTTTGATGAAAGACCAGGTCGAGCAACTGGGGGAATTCGGCGTCGGCGCGGCGGTTCTCAACAGCACCCTGAAGCAGGCTGAATACCGGCACAATGTCGCGCGGGTCATGAACAACGAGGCCAAGCTCCTCTATCTGGCGCCTGAAACCCTGCTCATGCCGAGAACCCTGGAGCTGCTGGCCTCCATCCGGGTCGACTGCCTGACCATTGACGAGGCCCACTGCATTTCCGAATGGGGGCACGATTTCCGTCCCGAGTACCGCAAGCTTGCCGAAGTAAGAAAGCGCTTTCCCGAAGCCGTGTGCGCCGCCCTGACCGCCACGGCCACCCCGAGGGTCCAGGAGGACATCAAGAACTGCCTGAACTTCGAGGCGTCCAACACCTTTATCGACAGTTTCGACCGCAAGAACCTCTTTTTGCAGATCGTTCCCAAAAGCGACCCCGCCAACCAGACCATCAGGTTTCTGCAAAAATTCCCCGACCAGTCGGGCATTGTCTACTGCCTCTCCCGGCGCCAGGTCGATGAACTGGCCGCAACCCTGGAGCTGAATCACTTTTCGGTTAAACCCTACCACGCCGGGCTATCCGACAAAGAGCGCCGCAAAAATCAGGAACTGTTCATTCGTGACGACGTTCAAATTATGGTGGCCACCGTGGCTTTCGGCATGGGCATCAACAAGCCGAACATCCGTTTTATTCTCCACCACGACCTGCCCATGAACATCGAGAGCTACTATCAGCAGATCGGGCGCGCGGGCAGGGACGGCCTCCCGGCTCACTGCCTCCTGCTTTTCAGTTACGGGGATATCCAGAAGCTCAAATATTTCATCAGCCAGAAGGGGGAGCGGGAGCAGCGGGTCGCCAATATCCACCTCAACGCCCTGGTCGGGTTCGCCGAAGCCGCCGGTTGCCGCCGTGTGCCCCTGCTCAAATATTTTGGCGAAGAGCCAGCTGCCACAATTTGCGATACCTGCGACAACTGCACGGGCGAAAAGCAGGCCCAGGAAGACATCACCGTTCCGGTGCAGAAGTTTCTCTCCTGCGTGTGCCGGACCGGTGAAAGATTCGGTGCGGGCCATGTCATTGACGTTCTCAGGGGTTCTCAAGGGCAAAAAATATTTCAATTCGGTCACGACAAACTTTCAACCTATGACATTGGCAAAGAGTTGTCCAAAAAAGAATGGTTTGCACTCTCCCGGCAATGCATCCAGAAAGGGCTGCTGGAGCAGGATATGGAATACGGCGGTTTGCAGCTCACCCCCAAGGCCTGGGAGGTTATGCGTGGCAACTTGCCGGTCGAGGGGCGGTTGCGGGAAGAGGAGGACGGCCTCGCCCCAAGGACGAAGGAACCTGCCGATTACGATCACGGGTTGTTCGCCGGGTTGCGGATTTTGCGCAAGAGTTTGGCCGATGAATTTGACATTCCCCCTTACGCCGTTTTCCCGGACAAAACCCTGATAGAGATGGCGACCTACCTGCCGCAGGCGGAGGAGGACCTTCTTCATCTGCATGGTGTAGGGCAGGTTAAGCTGGAGAGATATGGCCGGATGTTTCTGGATCATATCCGGGAATATTGTGAAATCAACGATCTGGAAGAGTCCCCGAAAATACCCGTGAAAAGAAAAACCTCCACAGCCGCCGAATGCAAAAGATCCCGGCATCTGGAAGTGGCCGACAAGTTCAACCGGGGGAAATCGGCGGCTTTCCTGGCGGCGGAATATCAGGTCAAGCTGACGACCATTGTCAATCATCTTTACAAAGCCCTGGTCCAGGGCTATCCCCTGGACGAAGAAGGCACACTCCCGGAACTGCCCCACCTCTCTAACGGACAAAAGGCCGCCGTGTTCGAAGCTTTTAAACGCCTCGGCACCGAATCCATGAGCCCCATTTTTGAAGCGATGAATCAGGAGATCAGTTACGATGATCTCTCCGCCCTGCGCCTGCAATATCTTCTAAAAGAATTCCCTGATCTGGATTAGGCGTAATAATCTGGACGGAAAATCAGGGAAAAGCCTTTTACCCGAGTTCCCTTTCAATTTTTCCAGAGACGTTTTCTCTGACCGTCAAATCTTTTTCCAAATGATGGCAAGGGAACCTAGAACCAATTCGAGACCAGAGGAGGGCCGGGTAGATCATTCAACCCTTGGCAAAAATCTTTTCGATAAGAGTTGATAACTCCTTGCCGTATGGTTTCCCCGGCAAAGGTTTTGATGCAAAAAACGAAGGTTTTCTTGTGGACGCCGAACCCGATGTAATGCATAGTTTTCCTGGGAGCATCCGGATGGATCTGACTGAGGGCGATTTATTTGACCCTCCGCTCATTATGAGAGGTCCGCTAGCGGGAGGTTTCCACTTTCAGTTACTTATGCATTTAAACGGTATTTATATCCAACTCTTAGTTGTTGATGGTTTCTCTTCAGGTTCGTTATTTAAGAAAAAGTATGTAAGGAGTTGATCATTCATATTTTATTGCATTTTTTAATTCCAATAATTGTGGCTGTCCTGTTTTTTCGGCGTAAATGGCTTACCACCTATCTTGTCATGGTTTCTACCATGTTGGTGGATGTTGATCACCTTCTCGCAACCCCGATATACGATCCAGGCCGCTGTAGTATAGGTTTCCATCCTTTGCACGGTTTATTTCCAATAGCGCTCTATGTGTGTTTTTGTTTTATTCCGAAATTACGAATTGTCGGCATTGGATTGGTTATTCACATGGTTCTTGATTCAGTGGATTGTCAGTTAACCAACGGTCTTTGGTTTATAGGAAATTAGTGCCACTCCCCGGATTATCCATGAACATTTTTTCTGCAACCTCAGATGTCACGTCATTTCCAGTCGTGCATGCTCCTTGCTTTTCAACGAACTGTGCGCACGCCTGCAGGGGCGCGTCAATGTGCCTGGCTTGATCTAAGGTGTACTTGCCGGTTTAGTGACCGAACCTCATGAGAAAAGCGGGCCAGCCCTTTTCCCCGTGATTTTTACCTGGTGAATAAATAGGAATAGAAATTTCTACCTATGTTCATGGCGAAATAATGCGTAAAATTGTGGTAACCGATATTTTTGGGAAAACACCAGCCTTGGAAAAATTATGCAAGGCCGTAGGCGGGGATGTCGACATCATCGACCCGTATGCTGGGAAATTCATGGGCGTTATGACCGAGGAACAAGCTTATGGATTCTTCATGGCCAATACGGGAGTGGAAACCTATTGTGACTTGCTGCTGTCGAGGTTGGAGAAAATACCCTCACCCGGAATTCTGATCGGTTTTAGTGTCGGGGCCTCGGCTATCTGGCAGATTTCCGAGTCTTTGAGTCGTGCGAAAGTAAAGCGGGCCGTTTGTTTTTATGGCTCGCAGGTCAGGCATCTGGCGGAGATTAATCCGGGTTTTGTGGTCGACTTTGTACTACCAAAGCATGAACCAGGTTTCGATATTGATGAATTGGCGAATCGTCTGGCCGGCAAGAAAAATGTTGTGCTTCATAAGACACCGTATCTGCATGGCTTTATGAATGAACTTTCGAAAAACTATAACAAGTCGGGGTACACCCAATATATTGATTGGCTGCGTCAACATGTTGAATTTACCTGAAAAAAAAGTTTGTTTGGTGGTTTTCTCCTGGTGATAATATTCCTATGAAACTGACAGTATTGATCGACAACAATACCTTGATTGACAGGTACTTTCTTGGAGAGCCCGGCTTATCCTTTTTGATTCAGGATGGTTCAACGCAGGTTCTGTTTGACGTTGGATATTCCAATGCCTTTATTGTAAACGCCCAGAAAATGGGTAAAAATTTACTGAAAAGTGATTTTGTCGTTCTTTCTCATGGGCATCTCGATCATACTTGGGGGCTCGACCCTTTGTTGAAACTGTATACGGAAGCAATCATCGAATCGACCCTCCTTAAAAGACCTGCTTTAATAGCTCACCCTGACGTATTCAAGACAAAATCAATTGATGGGTTAAATGAAATCGGGTGTACAATTTCTGAATCGAAATTGGAAAAGCATTTTGACGTCAATCTGACAAAAAAACCTTTCTGGCTGACCGATAAGTTGGTTTTTCTTGGCGAGATCGAAAGAACAAATAATTTTGAAAATAGGGCACCTCTCGGTGAGGTTCATGCCGAGGGCGGGGCTCAACCCGATTTTTTGCTGGATGATTCGGCCTTAGCTTATAAGGCTGAAGATGGTCTGATAATAATAACCGGTTGTTCTCATTCCGGTATTTGCAACATCGTTGAATACGCTAAAAAGGTCTGCAGGCAAAAGAAGGTTGTCGATGTCATAGGAGGGTTCCATTTGATGGATCCTTCAAAAGAGACGTTGGACAATACGCTTCAATATTTCAGAAAGTTGCAGCCCGATGCTTTGCATGCCTGTCATTGTGTTGACTTGACTTCCAAGATTGCCTTATCGCTTGTGGCAAACCTTCATGAGGTGGGGGTTGGACTGTCATTAGAGTACAAGTAAATGCAATTGAAATTATCCAGTATAATGGTCCTGTTCCGCTCCCGGAAAGGGCGGGGCCAGGCCGTTTTCAACATGGGGAACCGTTACTTACAATTAATAATCGTGTGGAGAAGGGGGGCATCCCATGCTGCTTTTCGCACTGACCTTTCTTGGCGTTTATACCGCCATGCATGCCCTGGTTTTCTGGGGATTCCATCCTCTTTTGAAGGGGCATCCGGCTTTGCCGACTTTGACCTGGATCTGGATGGGGCTCATGATTCTGAGCCCTGTTCTGGTCAGGCTCCTTGACCGCAACGGCTGGGAGACAGCGGCGCGGGGGCTGGCCTGGATCGGCTATTCCTGGATGGGTTTGTTGTTTCTCGCGTTTGCCGTTTTTGCCCTCCTCGGCTGCTGGGAAATTGTGGTTTTCATTGCACGCAAGCTCGTGCCTTCGCTGCCGTCGCTTTCCCTCCACGGGGCTGTCAGCGCTCTGATTGTCCTGTTTGGCGTGTTAGGGACGGTTTTTTATGGTTTTCAGGAAGCTTCGGATATTCGCGTGGAAAAGGTGCGCCTTACTTCGGCTAAGCTGCCCTCCGATTTTGGCGTCCTGAAAATCGTCCAGGTTTCCGACCTGCATCTCGGCCTGATCCACCGCGAAGAGACCCTGGCCCCGATCATATCCCGTATCCGCGAACTCAAGCCGGATCTGGTGGTGGCGACGGGGGATATTGTCGACGCCCAGATCGACCACTTAAAGGAACTCTCAATTCTCTGGCAAAACCTCAATCCGCCTTTGGGGAAATTCGCCGTAACCGGCAACCACGAATATTATGCCGGTTTAAAACAGGCCCTTGATTTCCTGCAGAAGAGCGGGTTTGAGGTTTTGCGCAACCGGGCGCAGGCCGTCGACCAGTATTTTGTCGTGGCCGGGGTTGACGACCCGGCGCGCGGCAACCGTGTTGATGAAGTGGCGGTTCTGAATCCCATCGAGAAAGGGCGTTATGTCATTTTTCTCAAACACCGCCCGCGGTTAAACGAAAAAGCGGCGGGACTGTTCGATCTGCAGCTTTCTGGACACGCCCACCGCGGCCAGATTTTCCCCTTCAACTTTCTGACCGGTCTGGAGTACCCCATGCAGAACGGGCTTTATCCCCTGCCCGGCGGGAGTTATCTGTACGCCAGCCGTGGCACCGGCACCTGGGGGCCGCCGATCCGGGTCGGCTCGCCTCCCGAGATCACTCTGTTTGAAATTGTTCCGCAATAAGCCGGCTTGTCCGTTTTAGGGGGCACCGCGGCTGTGGCCGGTTGACAAAGCGCCGGCAATGAGGTGGGCGGTGCGGATCGGCTCGGGCAATTGGCTGTGAATGGCAAAGCGGTGGATGATATCGGTTGCCTGCTCCAAAGAAAGGCCGACCCGCTGGATAAAAATATTTTCAACAGGCTCCATGGGGCCGACTTTCTCGATCAGCTCCCATTTTTTTTGTCCGTGAGGTATGTTAGCCAGGAGCGCATTACGGACCGCCGTCATGTCCGGTTGCTTGCGGCAGGCGACCAATACCGGGATTTGCAGCTCCCGATGCAGGGCGAAGACGTCTACCACGTTGAATCCTCCGAGGGTGATGCCCTGCAGCATAACCAGCCGGATGTGTTCCTGGAATCTTGATTCTTGAATAAGGCGGATCAGTTCCCCGGCGGAGTCGCTTCCGTCCCTCGTAACCTTGCCAATGAGAATTCCGTCCAGCCTTGGTCCTGCGTAAACAGTGCCGACGATTTGAACCTCTTTCGACGAATCTCTATCGAATGGAGCGTCGTCAAAGCCAATGACGTTGGAAATGCGATCGTTAATCATATTCTTTTCCGCAGGTTGTTCTTCAGCTTATCGGCACCATGCCTCGCATCGCCCATTCCAAGGGCCGCGTGAACCCACCCATGGGGCTTAACTGCCGCCATCCCTGCGGCAGATGCCCTTTCCATGGGAGACACGAGTCCTTGTGCTGAATAGTTTCTTTTGCAGGTTGTTTTGTCTGGTTGCGTGACAAGGGTCGAAAATATTTTTTATTTAAAAAATACTATGTTAAAAAGTAAAATAAATTGTGTAAAATTGCTACGAAATTTGCATCAATTATGTTTTTGGGGACCCGAGTTGTTGTTCGGATCTGGTTTTAAGATAACCGAAAACGCTGGCTGAAAATTCGAAAAATGTTTGTAAATGGGATGGAGAGCAAAACAGAGTGACACCTTTTAATCATTACTTTCAGGATAAACCCTTTTTACTGGAAAACTTGTTCAACACCACCCAGGACGGACTTCTGGTTCTGGATCGAAATCTTTTCATCGTTCAGGTCAATCACTGGATGGAAAAGAAATTTGCTTCGGATATGCCGCTGATCGGCAAGAAGTGCCATTCGGTTTTATGCAAACATGAGGACGATTGTTCGGAGTGTCAAAACATCATGTCACTTGAAGCGGCAAAGCCCTTCAGGAGGGTGGTGCACTTCCCGTCCGATTGCAGTCCTACCGAGTGGCTCGAGTTGAATATGTTTCGGCTGGCAGATAGTGAAGGAAAGACAATCGGCGCCATCGGACATGTCAAAGACGTCACGGCGCACAAAAGGATGGAAAAGCTGCTTACGGATGAAGTGACCTGGCGGCGAATTCTGGTCGAGCAGTCGAGAGATGGAATCGTGGTACTTGATCAGGACGGCAAAGTTTACGAGGCTAACCGGCGCTTTGCTGTCATGCTCGGCTACACTGCAGAAGAAGTTCGGCAACTTTATGTGTGGGACTGGGACACCCGATGGACAAAAGAGGTGCTTCTGGAGAAGCTTCGAACCGTCGACCACAGCGGTGACCATTTTGAAACGCGCCATCGTCGTAAAGATGACTCGCTTTACGAGGTGGAGATCAGTACCAACGGCGCTGTGTACCATGGGGAGAAGCTGGTTTTCTGTGTTTGCCGGGATATCAGCGAGCGCAAAAGAGCCGAACAGGAGAGGGAAAAGCTCATTACGGAGCTTCGGGATGCCTCAAATGAGATCAAAGCCTTACGTAGCATTCTACCTCTATGCTCTTTCTGCAAGAAAATCAGAAACGACAAGGGTTATTGGGAGCAGGTGGATGTATATATCGAAAAGCATCTTCAGACGGATGTCTCCCATGGGATCTGCCCGGAATGCATGGAAAAAAACTTCCCGGAGGAGTACAAACTGATTTTCCCCGAAATAGCGGATGAATGAACGATTTCCCCTGCTTCTTTGCAGCTTATAATCATCCCGTGCGCTGGCGGTGCCGGCGTCCCGCAATAATCCAGCCATCCAAGCTTCGCCCAACCAGCTTTTCCTGAAGGACATTTTTAAGAATCGAACCTTTTTCCCGGATTCTTAAGGCCGCTAATCTTCAAAAGACGGCAATTGTGAAATAAAACTAAAATGTTGCAATCCTGAGAAAAGCTGAAAATTAAAACTATAGATTAGGCCAATATTATTTGCTAGGCTCTCTGGCGAAAAACTCTTTATTTGAGCTATAATTTTAAAATTACAAGAGTTTTGATTATTGTGGGAGGCCAAATTTTTTTATGAGCATCGGAATTGCCAATTCTATGGGTCGAAAACACTTAAAAGAGCAATTGATGTTCAGGTTGAACTTGATTCTTAGCTGCATGTTATTGCTGCTGTTGTTTGATGGCCGGCAGGCGGTCTTCAGCCAAGAAAAGGCCCTTTCTGCAGCGGGAAAAATCAGTTTCGTAAAGGAAATCATTCTTTCTCCGGAAGAAAAAGCCTGGTTGTCCCGGAACCATACGGTTCGTGTTCGAGTCAGCAACTTGCCCCCGTTTATGTTTGCCGATGACCGAATCCAGGGAATTTCGATTGATTATCTGGAGAGTATTTTTGCTTTGCACAACATAAGGTTCCAATATGTGACAGGAATAAGCTGGCCGGTTGCCCTGGAAGAGCTAAAAAACAAACGAAATATTGATATGGTTTTGACCATCAATAGGACTCCGGCCCGGGAGCCTTTCTACGCTTTTACCCAGGACTACCTGTTTTCACCTCGGGTCATTTTTACCCGGGATGACGCGGATTTTATTTCGAACATTGATGGGTTGAGGAAGAAGGTCGTTTCCGTGGAAAGCGGCTATGTCGCGAAATCCTTGCTAGAACGACAATATCCTGACATCAAGTTAATGGTAGTGAGTGGTGAAAATTTGACGGAACAGGCATTGAGTGCTCTTGCAACCGGGCAGGCTGATGCCTACGTGGGTAATCTGGCGGTCGCATCCTATCTCATCCGGCATAAAGGATTTTCCAATATCAAAGTTGCCACGTCGTCTCCTTTCCCGGACCACAATCAAGCCATGGGGATTCGTAATGACTGGCCCGAACTTGCAGGCATCATTAATAAAAGCCTGAACGCCATGCCCCCCGAACAACATGCCGCTATCCACAATCGCTGGTTGTCGGTGCGCTACGAACATGGACTTCAATCGGGTGATGTCATCAAGTGGGTGTTAGTCACTGTTGGAACTGCCATTGCTATTATTTTGATTATTCTGTATTGGAACCGACGGTTGTCCCTGGAGATTAAACGACGGGAAAAAGTGGAGGAAGAACTCAGTGAAACCATTGTAGCCCGTACTCTCACCACAGTTGAGCTTCAAGAAGCTCTGAAAAAAGTAAAAGCTTTAAGCGGTCTGCTGCCGATATGTGCTGATTGTAAAAAAATCCGTGATGATTCAGGGTATTGGCACCAGGTTGAGGTGTACTTCCGTGAGCATTCAGAGGCTGATTTCAGCCATGGCATCTGTCCTGAATGCATGGAGAAGCACTATCCGGAAATTTTCTCTGATAAAGTTGAAGACTAGTCCGGCAAGGGACCGAAGAAGGACGTTTCGATTAATTAGCCGGCTTATAGGGTGGGCCAACCAAGGTCGCTTTTTAGCGCTGTTTTGGCTTTTTAAATTTGCTTGAATTTCGTTCGCGCTTAAATTTCAAGAACGATCCGGACTGCGTTGGATATATCTATTGCGAGCCAACTATTATAATAAAATCATTAAGTTAACATCAATTAGTTTTGGCAAGGGCTTTGCTTGAAAAGGCAGGTGGCGGAGCCAATGCCAATGGGGGGCAATATAACCCGAACCGTAATCAGGCTTGAATGTCAAAGTTTTGAACCCGGTCATAAACCACCTGTAATAAAAATATCCCTGTAAGGTATTTCCAAAGAGACAGTTGCAGACGGCCCACGGTTGTTTTGCCGCTTGGTGTGTTGAGCCCCTTTATGCGATTCCGACGAAAAAGGAAAAATAATTGAATAATGTCGTAAAGTCCGTAGGCCATTTTCATGAGCCGGCAGTGGCGGTAGACCAAATATTGCGGGAGTGCGAAAAATGTTTGACCCTGGCTATTGAAGGCTCAGGGCTTGGTTGCTGGCACTGGCATGTCCAAAGCGGCGAGTTGGAAGTCGATGAGCGCTGGGCACAGATGATTGGTTATACGCCGCAGGAGCTGGCCCCCTTTAAATTTGACTCCTGGTTGGGTCTTATTCACTCCGATGATGTTGAAATGTCCAAACAGTCCATTTATAAGTGCGTCAGTGACGAGATTCCTCTTTATGAATGTGAAATAAAGATGAAGCATAAAAACGGGCATTATATTTGGGTTTTGGCACGCGGCAGAGTTGTGGAACGGTGTGAAGATGGACAGCCTCTCCGTATTTCAGGGACCTGTCTTGACGTCACCGAGCACAAGCAGGCTGAGGATGCCCTGAGAGAATCGGAGCAGGCCCTGCGGACGATTTTTGACAACGCCCACGATGCAGTTTTTATCCATGGCAGCGACGGCCGGATTTTGGATGTCAACCGCAAGATGTTGGAACTGTATGGGGTCTCCCGGGAGCAGGCCCGCCAGTCTTCCCTTCTAAATGACTTTTCTGGTCCGGGGCACTCTATAGAGCAACTGGAGGAGCGTTGGAAAAGGGTTATGGCGGGGGAAGCTCTAGTTTTTGAGTGGATAGCAAAACGGCCGAATGACGGAACCTGTTTTGATGTCGAAATTGCTCTCAAGAAAATCATTTTAGAAAATCGTCCGGTTGTGTTGGCTAATGTTCGGGATATTTCCCAGCGAAAGGCTGCGGAAGCGGTGCTGAAGGAAAATGAGGAGAAGTTCCGGGCTCTGGTCGAAAACAGTATTGATGCCATCATGCGTTTTGATCGACAGCATCGCCACCTCTATGTCAATGCTGTTGTCGAGAAAGAAACCGGAATTCCTGCCGCGGAATTTATTGGAAAAACCCATGAAGATCTGGGCTTTCCCGAGTCACTTTGCGCTTTGTGGAAAGCTGCTTTAGACCAGGTTTTTCAATTCGGAAAAGTAAACCGCATCGAGTTCCAGCTGCCCAAGGGGTTGTGGATAGACTGGATGTTGATTCCTGAACAGGATGAGTCCGGTAAGGTCAAGGCGGTCATTGCTTCTGCGCGTGATATCACTAAACGCAAACAGACGGAGGAAGCTCTGCGGGAAAGCGAAAAGCGCTTCAGAGACCTTTCCGAGATGCTTCCCGAGGTGGTGTTTGAAACTGACTTAAACCTTAATCTCAAATATGCCAACAGGCGGGCCATGAAGTTGTTCGGCTATTCCTCCGAAGAACTGGAAAACCTAACCGGTTTTGATGTGATTGCTCCCGAAGATCATGATCGTGTAAAAGCGAATATAGCCCTGAGGGTAAAAGGTATAGACTCCGGAAAAATTGAGTACCAGGGGGTGAAAAAGTGCGGTGTGAGATTTCCGATCCTCCTTCATGCCAATTCCATTGTTAAAAATGGCGAGCTTGTGGGGCTTCGGGGTGTAATTTCAGATCTAACCGAGCTCAAGACGGCCGAGGAGGAAAAGGCGCGTTTACTGGAGCAGTTTCACCAGGTCCAGAAGCTGGAATCCATCGGCCGTTTGGCTGGTGGTGTGGCCCACGATCTGAATAACCTGCTTTCCCCGATTTTAGGCTATGGTGAGTTGTTGAGGGATGATATCGGCCTGGGGGATCCCAAACGGGAGGCCGTTGATCAGATCTTGCGGGCCGGTTCCCGGGCTCGTGACCTGGTGGGCCAGCTGCTGGCTTTCAGCCGTAAACAAACCCTTGAATACAAACCCTTGAGCTTGAACGATACGATCCTGGATTTTGAAAAACTGCTTCGCCGGACTATTCGGGAAGATATTGAATTGAGAATAATTACGTCACCCGACATCCGGACCATCAGAGCGGACCTTGGCCAGATCATTCAAGTTGTCATGAACCTCTCGGTAAATGCCCAGGATGCCATGCCGGATGGAGGGACCCTGACTTTTGAGACCGCAATGGTCGAGCTGGATGAAAGCTATGTGGCTGACCATCCCGGTTCAAAAATGAGGCAGTATGTTATGCTGGCTGTCAGTGACACCGGTTGCGGCATGGATGCGGAAACCCAGGAACATATTTTCGAGCCGTTTTTTTCCACCAAGGGTGCTCTGGGAACCGGTCTTGGATTGTCAACGGTCTACGGTATAGTCAAACAACACGAAGGCAATATCTGGGTTTACAGTGAGCCGGACAGGGGTACAACCTTTAAGGTTTATTTGCCTGTTGTTGAGGGTGCCGCGGTTGAACCGCAAAGAGATGAAAAGCCTTGTACCGGACAGGCAGGTTCGGAAACCATTCTGGTGGTGGAGGACAACAAACAGGTGCGCCAGCTGGCCCACAACATCCTTAAGCGTCAGGGCTACAAATTGCTTCTGGCAGAGAATGGTGCGGAGGCATTAGCTCTTCTGGCCTCTAACCATGGAGCTGTGGATCTTCTTTTGACTGATGTGGTGATGCCCGATATCAATGGAAGAGAGCTGTTCGCAGAAGTAACTGAGCTGTACCCGGCGGTCAGAGTATTATACATGTCCGGTTACACCAACGATGTGATTGCTCAGCGTGGTGTTTTGGACGAAGGAGTCAGCTTCATTCAGAAACCCTTTACTGTCCAGGGCCTGGCAGCCAAGGTCCGGGAAGTATTGGCGATGAATTGATTTGTTTCCATATCTGATTGAAAAGGGGCGCAATTTGCGCCCTTTTTCTGTTTTATGATGTTTTTTTGTCTGATTGTCAGAAAGAGACTTTCCCTTACTCCTCCTTGTGTTGGTAGAGATGTACATCCTGCTGGGGGAAGGGGATGTTGATGCCTTCGGCATCGAAATGTTTTTTGACCTTTTCGGTAACATCCCAGTAAACGGTCCAGTAATCGGCTGTTTTAACCCAGGGCCGGCAGATCAGGTTTACCGAGGAATCGGCCAGTTCGTGCATACGAATCACCGGTGCAGGTTCCGCCAGAACCAGCTTGTGGGTGGTGACGATGTCTTTCAGTATCGCTTGGGCCTTATCGGCGTCTGAACTGTAGCCGATGCCGAATACCAGGTCCACGCGCCGCTGGGCCGAGTGGCCGGTGGCGTTGGTGATCGTGTTGCCCCAGACGGAGTTGTTGGGAATGACGGTCAGTTTGTTATCGAAACTGCGCAGGTTGGTGCACATGAGGTTCATGGTTTCGACAATACCCGACTCACCGCTGACGGTGATGATGTCGCCCACGTCAAATGGCCGGTAAAGCAGGATCATTATACCGCTGGCAAAATTGCTGAGGGTTCCCTGAAGAGCAAAAGCAACGACAAAACCGGCGGCGCCGATGAGAGCGAGGAGGGGACCAATGTTAATGCCGAGGGCCGAGACGGCCACAATCAGACCGAGAATAATTATGCTGCGGTAAAGAATACTGACGATAAAGGTTTTTTGCAGATCGGTCAGTTTTGATCCGGCGCGATTGACGATGGAACCGGTTGCGGCCCCGGCAATGCGGGCCAGGATCCAGAACACCAGCAGGGTCGCCACGAATTTAAGCAGGTTGAATGCCCACTTCATGCCGCCCTGGTCGGACTTGAGCCAGCCGACTACCGTCAGCCAGGTGGAGGAGGTGTCGGTCACGTCGACGGCGATTCCGGAAATGGCTTTGACATAAGTCCGGTAAGGCTTGGGGTCGCCCCCTTTGCGTTCCAGTTCGCTCAGCACCGCCTCAAGTTTTTCCACCAGGGCCGCCCGCTGATCCCGCAGTTCAGTGAGGCTGAGGACCGTCTTTTCCTTAGCTTCCTCCTTTTTTTCTGTTAGTTTTTCGGCCTGTTGTGATTTGACCGTGGTTTGCTCCCCCTTTTGTTCCTCTTCTGACTTAAGAGCGCTTTCCGCCTTTTTGGCAGCCTCGACCTGTTTGCGGTGGCGAATCAGGGCGATCTCGGTGCTACTGATCTGACTGGTTTTATCCTTGACCAGTTTCAGCCAGGCGTCGGCTTCAACGACAAGCTCCTCCTGACCCAGGGGTTTGACCATCCAGTTCAGTTCGTCGACTTTGATGGCAGGATTTGTTGTAGTTGCCGCTTGGTAGTCTCCTTTGGCTGACACGGGGCCTGCCAATGTCACCATCCATATGGCCAATCCCAGCCAAAGTAAGCGGCCTACGCTGATCTCTTTATTCCAAAGCATAATAATCCCTCCCTTTTGGCAGAAAACGGTTTTTCTACTAACCAGTATTGAGCTTATGATTTGCGAAGGTAAAAACAAAACGCACCCTTATATAAAGCAACAAACGGTCAAAAATTCAACCACCAAAATCTTCTCCATGCAAACAATATTTCCTTACGCAAAAATATAAGCTATCACTTTTTTTTACCTCCCTTCTCCTTATTTTTGCTTTTGTAAGTGGATATACTTCAAAAGTAAGTTTCCTGCCATTGGGATTTCTGCATGAAAACTGTAACCTCGAACAGTGAAGAGGCCATTTGCTTCTTTAAAAACAGAAAAGAGCAACTATTCGGCACCAGGACTCGTGTTGCGCATGGAAAGGGCATCTGCCGCCCGGATGGCGGCAGCTAAGCCCCATGGATGGGTTTACGCGGCCCTTGGAATGGGCGAGGCATGGTGCCGATAAGCTGAATAATTACAGAAAAGAAAGGGCGGTATGAATAGACCGGCATCGATGATCTTGAAAATGGTTGTTTTGTTGATAGTGGGTTGTGTCTCTTCGGCCTGGGGAGAAGAAACGGCCAAACGTCTCTCTCTGGCCGAGGCCGTAAATATGGCTCTGGTTCACAATCCGGATATTCACCTGGCCCGTCATCAGGAAGAGTCGGCTGCGGTTTCGGTGGAAAGAGCGCGGGGCATCTTTCAGCCGTCTCTTCAGGCTGCTGCGCAAGCCAGAGAAAATTATTTGCAAAAAGCGGCAAGCGGAGGGTCGGAAAATTTTGAAACCGGGAATTTCAGTTTTTCATCAGCGTTGAACCTGTTCAACGGTTTTGGTGACACCGCAGGTCTGGTCGCTTCCCGGCAGGAGTTGGGGGCAGCCACAAAAACCTTGAAACGTGAGCAGCAAACCATCGCTGTTGCGGCGGCCTCTGAGTTTCTTGTCGTTTTGGTGGACCAAAAGTTGGAGGAAGCTGCGGCGGAGAATCTGGCCAGCCAGGAAAAATTGCTGGAGCAGATCCGGGCGTTCTTCCAGGCCGGAAGCCGACCGGTTACCGACCTTTACCGGCAACAGGCGGAAACTTCCCAGGCAGAGCTCGACCTGTTGAATGTCCGCCGCAATCTTGAGGTGGACACCCTGACTTTGCTGAATACAATGGGGCAGGCCCCGGCGATGCCAATGGAGATTGTCCCCCCGGTTGAATTAGAATTGGGCGAAGCTCTTACGGGTACAAGCCTGCATGAAAGTTACCGGCAAGCTTTGATTTTACGTCCTGACCTCCTTGCCCGGCAGGATGAGATAGCCTCTACGCAGGAAAGAGTCAGAGAAGCGCGGGCGGGGTATTTCCCCAGTGTCGATCTGGTGGCGAATGCAGGTTCGGATTACAACAGTTTTAGCAGCGACCGAAATTTCAGTTCCCAGCTTTTTGAAGACAATGGCAGTGGTATGATCGGGATATCGGTTTCTATCCCGATTTTTGATCGCGACCAGACCCGTACCAGCGTGGCCCTGGCCAAAATCAGGCAAACTGATGCCATAACGACCCTGGCCAAAATCCGCCAGCAGATAGGCCTGGAGGTTGGACAGGCCCTGGCTGACTATCGAACCGCCCGAAAACAGTTGGAAGTGGCGAAAGCCCGTCTGACCTATTCCACCCAGGCCTACGAAGCGGCACAGGCACGTTATAAAGTAGGCGCAGCCTCATGGGTAGAGCTCTCCGAGGCTTGGTCCGCTCTGGTTACGGCCCGCAACGATGAAATCAAAGCCCGTTATCAGGTCTCCCAGCAGGGACTGGCCGTCGGCTATGCCCGCGGTGACCTGGAACAGGTCCTGGCACATATGAGTCATGGGGAGATTGATCTATGAATAAATTTCTGCGTTTCGGATTGCGATCGGGTGCTGCCGTCCTGATGGGCCTGGGTGCTGTTTTTCTTGTTTTGCTGGTGCTGGAAGTCAGTCAGCATTCGTCCTCTCCCGGGCCTTCTTTTCAAACGGCCGAGGTCGTGCGGGGAACCCTGGAAAGCATCGTTTCTTCGACCGGGACCCTGGCTGCGGTTGAAACCGTGGACGTGGGTACGGAAGTCTCCGGAACGATCGAAAAGGTGAATGCGGACTTTAATGACCGGGTGCAAAAAGGACAAATCCTTGCCATTCTCAAGCAGGATATTCTTTCGGCGGCTGTTGCCGATGTCCAGGCTTCGGTGACCAGGGCCGAGGCTGATCTGAAGCTTGCCGGGCGTGAACTGCAGCGCAACCTTCCACTCTATGAAAAAGGTTTTCTCTCTGATCAGGAATTTCTCCCGTACCGAATAGACCGGGACAAAGCGCGGGCGAGCCTGGTTTCGGCTCGGGCCAACCTTGAAAAGGCCCGGACCAATCTCAACAATACGGTGATCCGCTCACCTATTGACGGCACTATCATTAAGCGTAGTGTTGATGCCGGCCAAACCGTGGCGGCAAGTCTCAATACGCCTACTCTTTTCATTATTGCCAAGGACCTTTCCCGCATGCAGATTGAAGCCGACGTGGATGAAACCGATATCGGCCGCATCCGCCAGGGGCAGGAGGTACGCTTCAGCGTCCAGGCCTATCCGGAGGAGGCTTTTTCCGGCCGCGTGCGCCAGGTTCGCCTGCAGCCGGAAACCGTGCAGAATGTGGTGACTTATACGGTTATCGTCGAGGCTGCGAACACTGGGGGGTTGCTGCTCCCCGG
Source organism: Deltaproteobacteria bacterium (assembly GCA_016934985.1). GTDB lineage: Bacteria > Desulfobacterota > Desulfuromonadia > Desulfuromonadales > JAAYDE01 > JAFGRU01. The sequence goes on along the minus strand of JAFGRU010000126.1, from coordinate 14,534 downwards.
CATGACAGCCACCTGTGATTTTGTTGTGGAGCGGGTTGACAACGCGCTACTGGTTCCCAACGCCGCCCTGCGTTTCAAACCCGACGAGGATCTGCTGGCCAAAGGGGCGGGGGTTGAAAAAACCGCCGCTGCCGGTAAAACGAAAGGGAGCCGGGTTTTTGTTTTGGCTCAGAAAGGGACGTTGCGCGGCGTTCCCGTGATTACCGGCAGCAGCGACGGACAGGTGATCGTGATCCTGGAGGGTGACCTGCAGGCGGGAGCCAAAGTCGTGACCGGTATCCCGCCAGCGGCGGAAAAATCGAGCCAGGGTGGATTCTCTCTGTTCAGGATGATGCGGGGGCGGCGGCGATGAAAGACGGGATTATCGAGGTCCGTGACCTGGTCAAAACATTTTCCCTGGAGGACGTCCAGGTTCATGCCTTGAAGGGGCTTTCCCTGACCATCCGGCGCGGGGAATATGTCTCTATCATGGGTACTTCGGGAAGCGGCAAATCCACCCTGATGAATATTCTGGGTTGCCTGGATCACCCTACTTCCGGCACCTATCTGTTGGATGGCACGGCGGTATCAGGCCTGAACCGCACCCAGCTGGCGGGGATTCGCAACGAAAAGATCGGCTTCGTCTTTCAGGGTTTCAATCTTTTGTCACGCACAACGGCCCTTGAAAATGTCGAGCTGCCACTGCTTTACGACCGTCGCCACCGCATCGGCAATCCCAAAAAGGCGGCCGAAGAGGCCCTTGTGAGGGTCGGTTTGGGGGAGCGCCTCAAGCATGAACCGAATCAGCTCTCCGGGGGCCAGCAGCAGAGGGTCGCCATTGCCCGCGCCCTGGTTACCCAGCCTTCCATCATCCTGGCGGACGAGCCGACAGGCAATCTTGACAGCCGCACCACCCAGGAAATTCTGGCGCTTTTTCAAAAAGTCAACGCCGATGGCATGACCCTGGTCATGGTTACCCACGACCCGGATGTGGCCCGTTATGCCGAGCGCATCGTGGAATTGCGGGATGGTCTTGTCCTGCGGGATGAAGCGGTAATTGATCGATGCAAGGCGGTACTCGAACTGCCGCCCGCTGCCAAGGAGAATCTGTCATGAAATGGCAAAGCCTGATCAAAGTTGCCTTGATGAGCCTGCTGAGGAATCCCATGCGCAGCCTTCTTACCATGCTCGGGATGATTATCGGTGTGGGGTCGGTTATTGCCCTGGTGGCTCTGGGTGAGGGTTCGCAAAAGGATATCCAGGGGCAGATTTCCTCGCTGGGAACCAATCTCCTCATTGTTATGCCGGGAAGCAGCCAGATGGGCGGGGTGCGCGGCGGCAGCGGCAGTCTGGGTACCCTGTCCATGGCGGATGTCGAGACGCTGCGGAAAAACGGCCGGCTCTTCCGGGGGGTGTCTCCGGAAATCCGGGTTCAGGCCCAGATCATCGCCGGTGCCAGCAACTGGAACAGCATGGTTATGGGGGTGGCGCCGGAGTATCTGGATATTCGCAACTATCAGGTTGCCTCCGGTAATTTCTTCGGGGAGCGGGAGGTCAAGAGCCGGGCCAAAGTTGCGGTTATCGGCCAGACCGTCGCCAGGGAGCTGTTCCCGGGGGAAGATCCGGTCGGAGCCCGCATTCGTATCCGCAATGTCCCGTTTCTGGTGACCGGCGTTCTGTCAAGTAAAGGCCAGTCGGCCATGGGCAGCGACCAGGATGATATTATTCTGGCGCCCTCCACTTCGGTTCTTTACCGGCTTGGCGACGGCAAAACCGTGCGTTCCATCAATGTCAGCGCTGTATCCGAGAAGGATATGGAGGCCGCCAAAAGCGAGATAATAACCCTCCTGCGCGGGCAGCATCGCTTGGCTCCGGGGGAAGACGACGATTTTCGCATTCGCGACCAGACTGAAATTATCCAGATGGCCACCAGCGTAACCGGAACCATGACCCTGCTGCTCAGTTCCGTTGCCGGTGTGTCTCTGCTGGTCGGGGGGATCGGCATCATGAATATCATGCTGGTGTCGGTGACGGAACGGACCCGTGAGATAGGCATTCGTCTCGCCATAGGCGCCCGGCCTCTCGACGTGTTGGTGCAGTTTCTTATTGAAGCGGCTATCCTCAGTATTTTTGGAGGTGCGGTGGGAATTCTTACCGGTTTGGGTACAGCTTGGGGCCTGGGAAGCCTGCTGGGCGTGAGCAGTGTGATCAACCCGCTGATGATTGTGGTGGCAGTTCTCTTTACCGCCGTGGTCGGCGTCTTTTTTGGCTTTTACCCGGCCCGAAAAGCTTCCAATCTCCATCCCATTGATGCCTTGCGCTATGAGTAGAGGACAGGATGGATGCCCATTTCGGAAAGCATTTGACCTTATAACATTGCCTGGTCATTGCTCACGGGTTCAGTTGTTAATTACGCAATCATTCTGATGATCGGTGCCAGATGACCGGGGAGTTCGAGCTTTTGTTTCTTGAGATGGATACTGAAAAGCTGGTTTAGCCATTCCTTCGATGTCCTTACTTTGTCGACACTCAAAAGGCAGCGCCCCCCATCCTCCAGTATCCGGTAGTTTTCCAGATAAATATCCAGAGGTTTTTCCTCGCCCTTGAGGGCAAGACGCGCTGACAGGCTTTTGCTGGAAGAGTTGAAATCGACGTTCAGAATTTCGCCGATACGGGCGAATTTTGAATTGAACACCTTTTTCAGTGCTGTAGAAATGACTTTGTCTTTAATCGGGTTTAAAAGCGTTAGCACGATCGTTCTCCAATTCACTTTTGCCATCGTGTCAAAGTCGTTGTTTCAACAGTATGGGCCGATGGAAAGCTATCCGGGATTTAATCCCAATAGGCAGATTTCAATTTTTAAGCCCAATTGAAGGCAATAGGCAATAAAAAAATATCTGTTGTCAACTCGAGTGATGGATGCAGGTTTGATATTTCAAAAGCCGCACCGGCCGCGCCAACTTAAACCAAGGGAACAGCAACAGGCTGTTTCTTGTTTTGCCCAGTGGTTTTTTGATGATTTTATGCCCCACACTACCGTATAATTGGCACCCCTTTTGAAACAATTACGGGTGTAAAACAATCTGAAAAAGGCAACTTCATCGAAAGATGAATACGCAAAGTCACCGGTCTAAAGGGTTTTTCCCATGACAGCGGGACTGCCGGATGATCCTTCCTTAAAGCTTCCCCGGTCCCTGCAGTTCCTCCTCCCATGGGTTGTTCGACCGGCAAGAGCAACCATTTTGATCTCTTTATTTGCCAAAATATTATCCAGCCGAAAACCTTTCCTTCCTATTCTGTTGGGACTGATGGGCGTTTTGCTCCTCCTTCCTGTGGAAGCGGCGCCGGCCTTGAACTCCTGGCCGCATAGCATGGCTTCCAGTGCATTGCCGATGGATTTCGGTGAGATCGTGTACCGCAGGAATGCCGACAGTCCGCTCCAATTATACATTGTAGCCAACAGCCATCGCAGCGCTCTGAGCGGAGCAAACGGCAGCCAAACTGTGCAGGCCCAGCTCGAAACCTTCAAAATTGGGGAATGGCTGATCCGTCAGCAGCAGGTCGATCTGATTCTGCCCGAGGGTTTTTTCGGTAGTCGGGATGTTGCGGATTTGGCCCCGGCCCCTCTTTTTGACCAGAAAATCTTGCGGGATCGACTTTCCGACACCTCGGTTTTTGTCAATGCTGAACAGCTTCTCCATGAGTATTATGGAGTCCCTTTGCAGCAGGTCGAAGACAGGGAACTCTATCTGCAGGCCAAAGATTTTCTCAGTGCGGGCTTGGAAAGCGGTGCCTTGTATTTGCCCTCTTTCAGCAATCAACTCGAATATCTGCAAAAGCGTCGATCGGCAGCTATTCTTCAGCGTGTCCCCCGGATTCTGGGGGCGGAATTAAGGGAAGGCAGGGTTGCCGCTCCTCGCGCCATGCTCACCATCGGTCTCTCCCATATGGATGAAATTATCACCTTCCTTGAAAGAGGAGAGGTTCGGATTGCGGCCCCTTCGAACATTGACAGTGCCGATCCTGTTTTCAGTTTGGAGTTGGAGCTGCTTAAAAAAAATGTTGGGGTGACCGTTATAATTCCCCGGACGCTTATGACGCATCGGGCTGATTTTGCCAAGCAAAAGGCTTGATCCTTATTTTTTGTTATCGAATTTTGTAAAAATTTAATCTCTTGTTTCTCCATTCGGATTTCCTTCTCTCCATTGTGCGCAGCTTTTGGGCCATCTTTTCTGAGAGCCGTATCCTGATCACAAAATCGCTTTCCCCTGCTTTTGCCATGAAGCGCTTGCAGAAAAAATTTCTGCCGTTAACTGTCTAATATCATTTGTCTCTACGTAACTACCTTTCATAAAAGGATTTTTCTCTCCTGATTGGACATTGACAACGAGGCGGGAGCTGATAAAAGGAATGGAGTGGGACAGAAAACTTCCTTTGCGGAATTCATGATATCGGCTCACGAAGCCTGATTTTGGATGACAATTTTTTCAGGTGAATTGTGGGTGGCCTCGCACAACATCCGAAAAAGGAGACCAAGCAATGAAACGTACCGTTCTGATTTTTACAACCACCATGGCCTTTGTGGCCGGCTTGCTTGTCGGAGGTCAGGTTCTGGGGGCCGGTCATGAGCAGATGGGGCAAACCCAGATGGGTGGAAGCTCAATGGGGCAAGAGGCACAGATGCACCAGTCGCGTGTTGCGGCTGCTGATCTTAACCGGGAACAGATCCGTGAAATGCAGAACCTGCTCAACGAGCGGGGTTACAACGTGGGACAGGCCGATGGTTTTATCGGGCCGAGAACCCGTGAAGGGCTTCGTCAGTTTCAGTCCTCTGAAGGGTTGGCGGCAACCGGTACCCCCGATCGTGAGACTCTGAGAGCTTTAGCACCAAGTGCCGAAAAACAGCAGTTTTTCGGTTTGTCCCCGGAATATGGCGAGATGAAACAGATGATGGAAACACGGCCTGCAATAATTCCAGAGAAGACAGAGGGAGGCGGCGATTAGACATTACGCCTTTTTGAAAAAAAGAAAGCAGCAGAGGCACCCTTGATTTTAGCCGGGAAAACATCCCGGCTTTTTCATTATCCTGGATCGGTGGGCTAGGGACGGGAAAAGAGTGTAAGTGCTTGGCCTGAATAAATATTTCAAAAATCTGAGGCGCACCCATAGGTTCGTCGGTGATTTTTGGAATGCTTAGGCAGGTCAATGACTTGCGCTATTGCCCGGTCATAACTCACGGATTCAGGATTACAAAATGACGAGTGTTTTCGAAAGCGATTAGATATATTCTGGTCTAGCTTTAAGCTTGTTCAGGAAACAAAAAAACCGGCATTTATGCCGGTTTTTTGCTGTGTGTGCTGCCGGTTTACAGGGCTTTGTCCAGCAACGCCTGTAGCTGGCTTTTAGGAAGAGCCCCGACAACTTGATCGAGAATATCGCCGTCCTTGAACAGAATCAGGGTCGGTATACCGCGAACCCCATAGTTGGAAGGGGTTGCTGGGTTTTCATCGACATTAACCTTGCCGATTTTGACTTTGCCCTGATATTCGACGGCCACTTCTTCGATGACGGGAGCAATGGCTTTGCAGGGGCCGCACCAGGATGCCCAGAAATCAACCAGAACAGGGACGGAGGACTCCAGGACTTCGCTCTGGAAATTTGCATCCGTAAACTCAAAAACATTTTCACTCGCCATTTTTGCCTCTCCTTTACTGAATCTCGTTTCAATATATATTAAATACACTATAATTTAGAAAGGGAAAAAATCAAGGTGTTAATTACTCTTCTCCAAAATGATTGGTGCTCTTTCTTGACACCCATGGGTGGGCAACATATCATCTTTTGGACCTTATTGGATTTTTCCCTCTTTTCGGTCGAACTTAGCGATGGCGTACCCTGTTTTTCTAAATATTAAAGACCGGCTTTGCGTGGTTGTTGGCGGCGGTTCGGTCGGCCTGCGCAAAGCGCAAGGCCTGGTGGCTGCCGGAGCGCGGGTGCGGCTGGTCGCGCCTGTTGCCCCTGAAGCGGAAGAGTTGCCGGCCGGGCTGGAATTTGTCCGCAGTGAGTATCGTTCAGGAGACCTGGACGGTGCTTTCCTTGCCTTTGCCGCGACCGACGATCGTGCTGTCAATGCGGCCGTGGCCGATGAAGCCAAACGTCTGGGGGTGCCGGTAAACGTGGCCGATGTCCCGGAGGAAGGCGATTTTTCCCTCCCGGCGCAGTTTTCACGGGGTGATTTGTGCGTGGCTGTTTCCACCCGTGGGAACAGCCCGGCCTTTGCCGTTCTGGTCAAGGAATATCTGACGACGGCACTGGGGGCGGAGTGGGCGGTTTTCCTCGACATTGCCTCCGCCCTTCGGCAGAAAGGGCAGGCGGCCGATAAGGAGTTGTTGGTTAAGCTCCTGAAAAAAAAGTTGCCGGATCTGATCTCCTCTGGGGATGAGTCGAAAACCGATGTTGTCCTCAAGGAGGTTCTGGGGCACGGCTGTTCCCTGGCGGAACTTGGGATTACCCTTGATGCGAAAGATGGATGATTTTTTTAGATTTGTGATGTTTCCATTATGAATATTGTTGTTGTCGGATTAAATTATCGTACTACGCCCGTGGAAATCCGGGAAAAGGTTGCTTTTCTTCCGTCCAGGCTGCAAAAGGCTCTGGCCGGTCTGGCAGCCCTTGCTGTGGTACAGGAGTGCCTCATCCTTTCCACCTGCAACCGGGTTGAACTGTACGCTATTACTAGTGAAATTGAGGATGGAACGTACGCTATCAAAAGGTTCGTGGCCGATTTTCACCAGGTGGACGAAGAAGAGATCCAGCCTTATTTTTACGCTTACAGCGGCCGTAACGCTGTTCGCCATCTCTTTCGCGTTGCTTCGAGTCTCGATTCCATGGTGGTGGGCGAACCCCAGATCCTCGGCCAGGTGAAATCCGCCTATTCACAGGCCTGTCTGGCAAAAACCAACGCTCTGGTTATGAATCGCCTGCTTCACCGCACGTTTTCCGTGGCCAAACGGGTGCGAAGCGAAACCATGATTTGCAGCCGGGCGGTTTCTATCCCTTTCGCCGCCGTGGAAATGGTGCAGCGGATATTCGGAGGACTGGCGGGTAAAAAAATCCTTCTCATCGGCTCGGGAAAAATCGGGGAGTTGGCCGCCGGGCAGTTTTTGAACAGCGGTGTGGAATCCCTGGCCGTAATCAACAGAACCTTGGAGCATGCCGAAAGTCTTGCTGAGAAATTCCAGGGCCGGGCTGTCCCCCTGGAAAATCTGACCGAACAGCTCACCGAGGTTGATATTGTTCTTTCCTCGACGGCCGCACCCCATTATATTATCCGTTCCCGCGATATGGAAAAGGTCATTTCCAGGCGCCAGGGGCGGCCCCTTTTTCTCATCGATATTGCCGTTCCGCGCGATATCGAACCCGAAGTCGGCAACATTCCCGATGTCTACCTCTATGATGTCGACGATCTGCAGGGCATCATCTCCAGCAATCTGCAGAGCCGCCGCAAAGAGGCGGACAAAGCGGAGGCGATTATCGAGGCGGAGGTGCGCAAGTTCATGAATTGGCAGCGCAACCTGGAAATCGTTCCGACTATCGCCTCCCTGCGCAAAAAGGTGGAAGCTATCTGCCGGGCGGAAGTCGCAAAGATGTTTGCTGCTTTGCCGGGATCGGAAACGGGGCATGAGGAGGAGATTGAAACGATGGCTTCCGCTTTGGTCAAAAAGCTTCTCCACGAGCCGATTCATGCCCTCAAAGCCACCCGGGACCAGCGCGGAGGGCATTATTACGCCGAGGCGCTGCGCTACCTTTTTGCCCTGGAACCTTCGGGAGGGGACAACGGAGCCGCTCCAAAACATGGATCTGATGATGAATGACGAACATATGGGCGCGCCGCGCTTTTTTCATGTGAGGAGCCGGAATATTGTCTGCTGATGTGGGGACCGTCTATCTGGTCGGCGCCGGTCCCGGCGATCCCGGCCTGATTACTGTCAGGGGGCTCAGATGCCTGCGCCGGGCTGATGTCGTGGTTTACGACTTCCTGGCCAATGCACTCTTCCTTGAAGAGGCGCCGCCGCAGGCGGAGCGGATTTTTGTCGGCAAGACCCGCGGCTGCCATACCACGCCCCAGGAGGAGATCAATATCCTTCTCGCGCGCAAGGCCCTGGAAGGGAAACGGGTGGTGCGACTCAAAGGTGGAGACCCCTTCGTTTTTGGGCGGGGCGGCGAAGAAGCCCGCCATCTGGCTCGCCTCGGCATCCCCTTTGAGGTGGTGCCGGGGGTGACGGCTGCTTTTGCCGCCGGGGCTTATGCAGGAATTCCGGTGACCCACCGGGATTATACCACCAGCATCGCCCTCATCACCGGGCACCTTGATCCCAACAAGAAAATGGCCGTTCTCGACTGGGAAAAGTTGGCCGGGGCGGTGGGCACCCTGGCGTTCTACATGGGCATGGGCAACCTGTCTCTCATCTCCCGCGAGCTGATGGCCCATGGCCGTTCGCCCCGGACCCCGGTGGCTGTTATTAGCTGGGCAACAACCCCGCGTCAGCGGACCCTGGTCGCCGATCTGGGAAGTGTTGTCGAAAAGGTTGAGAAGGAGGGCCTGCAGCCGCCGGCAGTAATCCTGGTTGGTGAAGTGGTCGAACTGCGCGGCGAATTGCAATGGTTTGAGAAGCGCCCATTGGCGGGCAGGAAAATCCTGGTGACGCGCTCCTCCCGACAGGCTGGTGAACTGGTCGATCTGTTGGAAGACCAGGGGGCTGCCGCTTATGCCTGCCCTGTTTCCCATATTCTGCCGCCTGAAGACAGCCGTGGCCTGGAGGCGGCGACGGCCGCGTTGCCTTCGTTTGATTACCTGATCCTGACCTCGGTCAATGCTGTCGATGCGTTCTGGGGCTGCCTGCGGGAAGCCGGTTTTGACAGCCGCAGTCTGCAGGGTTTGATCCTCGTGGCGGTTGGACCAAAAACCGCCGCTTCTCTCAATCGCTACGGTCTTTATGCCGATCTTTGTGCCGAGGAGTACCGGGCCGAAGGAGTGGTCGAGCTGTTCAAAAATCGAAACCTGACCGGCAAGCGTATCCTCTATCCCCGCAGCGACAAGGCCAGGACCCTGATTCAGGACGAGCTCTCGGCGGCCGGCGCCGAGGTGATTGCTCCCGTTGCTTACCGGACTGTGCGGGCGGAAGAAAGCCGGGCATCAATCAGGGAGCATGTCAAAGCCGGGAAACTTGAAGCGGTGACCTTCACCTCGTCTTCAACTGTAGAGTATTTTCTTGACCTTTTGGGGGATGATCTGCGTGATTCGCTCAAGGATGTCGTCCTGGCCTCCATGGGGCCGTTGACCTCCGCAACTATCCGTGGGGCTGGTCTGCAAGTAGGCGTGGAATCGTCGGTTTCGACCCTGGAGGGGCTGGTGGAGGCCCTGAAAGATTATTTTGGTGGCGAGAAGCTGGCGGACCCTGATTAAGAAGGGTGTTGCCCATTGAAGCTGTTTTTCGAATTTTGAGAATCCGGGGTTGCGTCCCCGGACGACGCCTTACTCTTTTTTCTTGCCCAAAAAAGAGTAAGCAGAAAAAGGCGCCCCGGCACCTTGCCCTTCGGGTACCCTGCGCTACGGATGTCCTTTGAGGACGGTCAGAAACTCGCTTCGCTCAAACAGCCTGTCCGTCTTGGTCTCAAAGGACCTCTTCCGTTTCGGCTGCGGTGCAAGGGGGAGGATACCCATAAACCTTTTTTTCCCAATAGGAGAGAATATAATGTTTTTTCCGGAATATCGTCCGCGGCGGTTGCGGCGTAGCGAAGCCTTGCGAAAAATGGTGCGGGAAACCACCCTGCTGGTGGAGGATCTCATTTATCCCCTGTTTGCTGTTTCCGGGCAAAAGGTGCGTCGGGAAATTTCTTCCATGCCGGGTATCCGTCACCTCTCCACAGATTGCCTTGTTGAAGAGGCGGCCAAAGCCCAGGCGGCTGGAATCCCGGCAGTTCTCCTTTTCGGGGTGCCTGAGCACAAAGACGGGGAGGGCTCAGAAGCCTGGAATGACGCCGGTATCGTGCAGCAGGCGGTCAGCGCTATCAAGCGGGAATTGCCGGAGCTGGTCGTTATTACCGACGTCTGTCTCTGTGCTTATACCGACCACGGCCATTGCGGGGTTATCCGCAACGGCGAGGTGGATAATGACGCTACCCTGAAGCTCCTTTCGGCCATGGCTCTTTCCCACGCCCGGGCTGGAGCCGACATTGTGGCCCCCAGTGATATGATGGACGGCCGGGTCGGGGCCATTCGCAGGACTTTGGACGAAAACGCCCTGCAGAATACCGCCATTATGAGTTATGCTATTAAGTATGCCAGCGCCTATTACGGTCCTTTCCGGGAGGCGGCGGAGTCAGCCCCCCGGTTCGGCGACCGGCGTTCCTACCAGATGGATCCGGCCAACCGGCGCGAAGCGTTGCGCGAAGCGGCTCTGGATGTCGAGGAGGGTGCGGATTTCCTGATGGTCAAGCCGGCCTTGGCTTATCTTGATGTTATTCGCGAAATCCGGGAAAATTTTCATCTCCCTTTGGCGGCTTACAATGTCTCTGGCGAGTATTCCATGGTGAAGGCTTCCGCGGCTAACGGCTGGATTGACGAAAGAAGGGTGGTTCTGGAGAACCTGACCGGCATCAAGCGGGCAGGGGCCGATCTCATCATCAGTTACCATGCTCTGGATGCGGCTTCCTGGCTTCGCGATGGATGATTAATTGTAACCGGCCGGGTGTGGGGCCTGGGCCCCTTTGACCTGAGCGTTTACGTAAATGAACTGACTTTCTCAGACAGGCAGGTTTATGAGCGAAGAAACTGAAGACAAGAAACAACTGACCACGTCCGAGACGATCACGGCCATGGCCCACTACTACCGGGCCGAGGTGGTGCGCAGCCTGACCTGGCGGCAACGTATTGACGTTACGACGAACTGGGCGGTCGGTGCCACGGCGGCGTTTCTCGGCTTCAGCTTTACCAACGCAAATCTTACGCATGGTTTTTTCATCTTTGCCTTGGCGATAACCTATATTCTCCTCTATGTGGAATCGCGGCGCTACCGTTTCTACGATGCATATGAATACCGGGTCAAACTCATTCATCAGAACTTTGTCTTCAATATTTTACATGGTTATATGGATACGGGTCCGTATGCCGCATGGCGTGAAGCGCTGGCGCAGGATATTCTTCACCCTGAATACAAGATATCCATGCTTGAGGCTATGGCCTTAAGAATAAGGGCCTACTATATCTTTCTGTTTCTGGTTCTGATAGCCAGCTGGTTGGTGAAAATTATGCTGCATCCGAAAACGGCTGAGACCTGGGCGCAATATCTGGAGCAGGCCCGCTTCGGGAACTTTTCGGGTGGATGGACTCTGGGGTTTATCGCCCTGTTTGTTATTCATCTTTTCGTGCTCCGTTTTATGGGGCAGCGGCTAAAAATGAAAGGCGGCCGGGATATCGTCCATGCCTGGCCCAAAGGGGATCATCGCCGCGAGGAAAAGAGTCCTGTTTCTACCGCACCCCCCTCCGGAGGAAGTGGCTGGCCCACCAACCCTGAAGATTAGCCGAGCAGTATACATCCCTTTGAAGACAGTTTTTGAAAGGCTTGAATGAGTGAATTTGTAAAGGATGTCCTCGCCAATGGTTTGCGGGTCATCAGCGTTGAAATGCCTCACCTCCACAGCGCCGAAATGGTTTGTTACGTAGGTGTCGGGAGCCGCTATGAGGATTCTGAAAAAGCCGGTATTTCCCATTTCCTCGAGCATGTACTTTTTCGCGGCACCGAAGATTTTGATTCGGGTTTGAAGCTGGAGAAGTCCTTCGAGGCCATCGGGGGTGCCGTCAATGCTTCTGTAGACGGTGAAACGACCTGTTTTTTCTCTCACTTTCACCCGGATCATCTGAGCGAGGCGGCGGCCCTTTTCGCCTCTCTGCTGCGGCGCCCTCTTTTCAGCGACCTGGAGATCGAACGCCGCATCATTCTCGAAGAGGCTCTGGAGGATTACAACGAGGATGGCGAGAATATCTGCCTCGACCACCTCACCGCAATGTTGCTATGGCCGGAGCATCCCCTCAGCCAGTCGACTATCGGTACCCGGGATTCAATTCTGCGTGTCACCGGAGATGATCTCCGAATCCATCACTCCCGTTTTTTCACACCCCGCAACATGGTCATCGCCGTGGCCGGGAAAATTTGTCGGCAGGAGATTCTGGCAGCTGTTGAAAAGGCTTTTGGAGACTGGAACGGCGACCATGGGGAATGTCCCCCTCCGCTGCCTTTCGCCTCCGTGTCTCCTGCTCCCCGTGTGACCTGGGTGCGTAATCCTGACTCCCAGGTTGGGGTTCAGATCGCCTTTCGCACTCCGGGAAGAGATTTCCCGCGCCTGTCCGCTCTGAAGATTCTGCGCCGCCTGTTGACCAGCGGCATGGCCTCGCTTTTGATGCAGCGCCTGCGCGAAAAAGAGGGGCTCATCTATGGGGTCGAAGGCAATCTGACCCTTTTTGCCGAGAGCGGTTGCTTTACCATCGACCTGGCGGTGGCCCCCGACAAGTTACTCAAAACCATGCGTGAACTACTCGATGTGCTGGGAGATATCTGCCGCGAGCCGATCAGCGAGGAGGAGTTTTCCCGGATTGTGAAGGGCTTCCTTTTCGATCTCGAATTCAGCCTCGATCAGACTGAGGAGATGGCGGGCCGCTATGGCTGGGGGGAATTGACCGGAGGCCTGCGGACCATGGAACGCGAACGCAGAGAGGTGCTGGCCCAATCTCCGCAGACCTTGCTGGAAACAGCCGGCAGCCTTTTCTGCCGCGAAAATCTCAAAGCGGCGGTTGTCGGCCCTTACCGCGAAGAGGACAGGGCGGTGTTCGAAGAGCTGCTGGAGAATTTCCGGTCTTCGGTGGCTGACGGCGATACCCAAGCCGCACGGTGAGAGGGGCAGGAGTTTTTTCGTAGAGAATCTGTCAAAGCTTTTCATTTCAAAAGAACAAATAAGGGCTGCCAAGCCCACCCTTTTTTTCCTCCTGATAAGACCCATCCTGCGTTTTACTATGTCGTTGCATAGTGCCTGGCTGGGTTTTTTCTGAAAAACCTCGTATTGACCAAAATTTGTACGCTATAGTGTACGAAATTCAGTATTAAATAGAGGTGAAAAATGCGAAGACTCAAAATTGATCAGGATATCAAGCCTTTGTCTGAGGTTAGAACCGGTATCGCAAATTTCATAAAGCAGGTTCATGACACCAAAAGGCCGGTAATCATCACTCAGCATGGAAAAAGCGTTGCGGTTTTATTGGATGCCTGTGAGTACGAAGCGATGCAGGAAAAGCTTGAGTTTTTAAGCGATGTTCAAACGGCAGTGAGCCAGCTCGAAAAAGGACAAGGGGTTGATCATGGCCATGCCAGAGAACAAGTCCTAAAAAGAATTCAAGAATGAAAATTGTCTGGTCGCCTTTGTTTGATGGTCATTGCATAAAACAAAGGTGCCTCAGAATTAGCTTCCCAATGGAAACTTTCCCATTTCTCAGGGTATGTAAGAAGCCTTCGCTCATGGGGCATTTCAACCCGGCCAAATGATCCAACAACTTGTCAGACCGTCGCCTGTACCTTCCACGAAGCCCGGTCAGGTATTCTGTCCCCCCTTTTTTCTCTTATTTGTTTCTCGGAAAAAGATATGAATCCCTGTTGCCTTTGGTTGCATATATGTTACTATTTTTGCGACAAGAGGGCTTCGCATGAAAGTTTTAGAATATCTTTCCGAAGATGGAAAAAGTCCTTTTGGTATCTGGTTTGAGAAACTGGATTCTCAGGCTGCTGCCAAAATTACTGCCGCCTTGGTTCGTTTGCGGTGTGGCAATACCTCCAAGGTAAAAAGCATTGGAGAAGGTGTCCAGGAATATAAAATTGATTGGGGACCAGGATATCGCATTTATTTTGGCTTCGATGGGAAAACATTGGTCATCCTGGTCGGCGGCGGAACCAAAAGAAAACAGGTCCAGGATATTAAAGCCGCCAAAGAACGCTGGGCAGATTACAAGAAAAGAAAAAAAGGAGAGAAACGATGCCGCTCACAAAAGAATTCAAAAATACAGTTATGGCTCGCGTCCGACGAGACCCCGAATTTCGTTCAGAATTGATTGTAGAAGCGACGAATGCTTTTCTCGACGATGATGTTGAGACTGGCAAGGCCCTTTTACGTGACTACCTGAACGCAACTGAATTATTGCCCAAAATAGCCAATGAACTGGATTTAAATGAAAAAAGTGTTCGGAGAATGCTAGGCCCATCCGGCAATCCGACACTTAAAAATTTTGCCCGGCTTTTAAAAGCCTGCAGCGAACTCGAGCATCTAAAACTGAGGATTTGCCCACATTAAAAATCTGATTGAAGATCGAAACGTTGGGGGCAGGGCCATTTGATCACTGGATTGGATGGCCCTTTCTCATAAGGCAGGGTTTGTAAGAACCCGGCCATCACCTCAGATTTCAACCTACCAAAACAATCTGAACCAACTTTTAAGACGATCAAATCATAAGC
>JAFGRU010000125.1 GCA_016934985.1 Deltaproteobacteria bacterium | reverse complement strand
CTTTTTCGATGGCCATATGTGCTCCTTAGTGGGTGGGGGTTGGTGTACCCCAAAATGGCCATTTACACAAACTTTTTTACACCCTCGGGTTTATTCCTTCCTGCTTTGGATGTGTTGTCCCTTCCGGTCGTCGAAAAAAATCAACTAATCTCCCAACTGTGGTTAAAAATAATCTGTTTAAAAAACCGTTCTCGTTTGAATATTAATCTTTGGTCGAGGGATGCCTTCAGGTTTTCCCTTGCGCGTAGTGAAAGGCTTTAAGTATATTGAAATTTAAATTCGTAAATTCTGGCTTTACCGTAGTGCAGTCGTTTTCTTGCTTTTGCGTCTTTAAGATTACCTACGGACCGTTGAATATTCTCCAGTGCTTTGGAATACTGCCTTTAGGCCAAAAGCTTACACTTTTTTCCAGCCAAACAACGGCTTGAAGTAAGAGCGGATCTTTTTTTCGACAAAGGAGTCAATCAAATGGCCAAAATCAACCCTTTTTGCGGGCTTTTATATAATCCTGAAAAAGTCAAAGATCCCGGGAGTGTGATGGCTCCGCCTTATGACTGTATTTCGGATGAGATGCAGGAGCAGTTATATCAGCTAAATCCTTACAACGTGATTCGGCTGATTTTTGGGAAAATAGCTGAATCTGATTCTGAAACGGATAATCGTTATACCAGAGCTGCCTCAACATTTAGGGAATGGCAGCAGGAGCGGATTCTCGTTCAGGATCCCAAACCGGCCATCTACCTTTATGATCAGAAATTTTTTACCGAGGATGGGAAAGAGGTTGTTCGCCAGGGTTTTCTGGCTTTGGCAAAACTGGAAGAGTTTTGCACCGGCCTTATTAAGCCTCACGAAGAAACACTGGAAGGTCCCAAAACGGATCGCTTTAAGTTGATGAAGGCCTGCAAAGCAAATTTCTGTTCCATCTTTTCCCTGTATTCCGATCCTTGTTGTGCTCTTGAGTCTCTTTTGAAAAAAAATCGTGAAAGAACCCCGGACCTGTTAGTAAAAAACAGCGATTTGGCAGAGGAACACAGCCTTTGGCGGGTAACCGATACGGCACAAATTTCAAAAGCTCAGGAGCTTCTCTCCGGCAAGCCTATTTTTATTGCCGACGGACACCACCGTTATGAAACTGCCCTGATGTATCGGGATTATCTTCGTGAGCAGAACCCGGATTATACCGGGAAGGAACTTTTTAACTATGTTCTGATGTTTTTTTGCAATATGGAAGATCAAGGACTGATGATATTTCCCATTCATCGGCTGGTTTCCGGTTTGCCTGACTTTGATTTCCAACAGTTTCTTGATGCGGTTCGGGTTAATTTTCGTGTTGAGACAGATCATTTTGATGCCGGCGATCCGGTGGCCTGCAAGAGGGTGCGTTCGAGTCTTTTTCAAAAAGGGAAACACTCATTTGCCTGTTATTCCGGTAAGGGGAAAATTTACTTTTTCAGCCTGAAAAACAGCGAAATTATCGACAAGGTGTTTCCTGAAGAAATATCTAAGGTCGTCAAGGTTCTGGATGTGTCGATTCTCCATCGCCTGATTTTCAGGAATATTTTTAAGATGACTGATGATGATCAGAAACAACAAAAATATTTAAAATATCTTAAAAGTTTTGATGCTGCTTTGCAGGCCGTGGATGCGGGACAGGCTCAACTTGCTTTTTTGATGAATCCCACTCGTGTCACAGAGGTGCGTGAAGTGGCCAACCTCGGAGAAAAAATGCCGCAAAAATCGACCTATTTTTATCCTAAACTTTTAAGTGGAATGGTTTTTAATAAAATTCTGGAAGATTCTTGATTTTTTTTGGGGGGCGGATAATTTAACTGCTCAAGAGGCTTCCCTCTCATTTCAAGGGTTGCTTTAACTAAATCTAATTTATTTGACTGATGTTGCCCTTGGTGTCCCCTATTTATGACCATGGGGATCTATTGTTGTAACCAGTTGACTTTTGAAGATCTTTTTGGGCTTATTCGCTCAAATGACGGTGTCGCTGCCTGGGAAGCAAATAAGAGTGGTTTTCACTAGGCTCTGTTTGCTTTTTTGTTTTTGTGTCAGAATTTTGCCACTGGAACATTCGTTGATGTTTTTTCATGAAAATTTGTTCTGGGCATTCCAATTGGTTGCTATTACCATCCTCCATGACCCTTGCGCTCTTAAGTATTGAATTTGGTCTGAAGCATCACAGCCTTGGCTGACGTGGGTTCGATAATTTATTAACAAAATTTTTTTAAATATGCCAGGCCGAGGAATCATCCTATGAAAATTATCCGTAGCTTGGAAGATGACTTTCTGCCTTTACAAGAGTCGGTTGTTACTATCGGCAATTTTGACGGGATTCATCTCGGGCACCGAGAGATTTTTCGCAAAGTTGTTTCCACGGCTTGCCAATGCCATCTTCCTTCAGTGGTTTTCACATTTGTTCCTCACCCTATGGAGGTTCTGGCTCCTGCCCGGGCGCCCCAATTGATAAACACCTATCAAGAAAAGGAAATTTTAATACAAGCTTCTTGTGTGGAGGTGTTGATTTGTGCTCCATTTACGGCACAGATGGCTCGGTTTCCGGCAAGTTTTTTTCTGGAAAAAATTCTTCTTGCGAAGTTGGGTATGAAGAAGTTGATCGTCGGTTATGACTACACTTTTGGCAAAAATCGGGAGGGAGACACCACCTACCTTTTGGAACAAAGTGCCAAATTGGGATTTGATGTGGAAGTCCTTAAACCGATTTCCCATGGGGACCAAATTT
Source organism: Deltaproteobacteria bacterium (assembly GCA_016934985.1). Lineage (GTDB taxonomy): Bacteria > Desulfobacterota > Desulfuromonadia > Desulfuromonadales > JAAYDE01 > JAFGRU01. Next base: position 12,116 of record JAFGRU010000125.1, on the reverse strand, counting down.
TCAGCTCGACAGTGATCAGAAAATTGATTGCCGAAGGGAAGGTTGGTCAGGTTATCCCCCTGCTGGGAAGAAATTTTTCAATAAAAGGAAAGGTCAAAAAAGGCTTCAAGCGAGGGAAAAAACTCGGTTTTCCAACCGCCAATCTGATTTTGGATAAAAAGATTCTTCCTTGTCCGGGTGTTTATGCCGCAAAGGTGCGGCTTGCAAGGAATATCTACGACGGGGTAATAAACATTGGTTACAACCCCACATTTTTTCAAAGTGAACTTTCCTTTGAAGTCCATATTTTGGATTTCGATCTGGATATTTACGGTAAAAATCTGAGGGTATATTTTGTTGAACGTCTCAGGGATGAAAAGCTTTTTCCCACAGAGCAGGCTTTAGTAGAAGCAATTCACAGGGATGTCCAAAAAGCAAAAACGATCCTCAGGGATCAAAAAGTGATTGAATACAGAGATTACTTGGATTGTGGTCCCTGCGGGTCAAAAGGGAGGAATCGTGACAAGAATGATTGACGGTCGGACCCGGATTTTTGGGGTTTTGGGAGATCCTATCAGCCACTCTTTATCACCGGCAATGCATAATGCGGCTTTTTCCGACCTGGATATCAATGCCGTTTATTTGCCTTTTCATGTCAAAGCTCAAGAACTTGGAAATGCTGTGGCCGGCATCCGTGCCATGAATGTGACGGGAGTCAATGTGACTGTGCCGCATAAAGAGAAAATAATGATTTTTCTGGATGAAGTGGATGCGGATGCGCAAATTATTGGTGCTGTCAATACCGTTGTGAACCAAGAAGGAAAGTTGACCGGTTTCAACACTGACAGCCTGGGTTTTCTGAGATCTTTGCAAACGGATTTGAACTTCGATCCCCGAAATAAAAAAGTGCTTGTCCTGGGGGCCGGAGGTGCCTGCCGTGCAATTTTGACCGCACTCTCCCGTTCTCAAACGGCCTGGATTGGGGTTGTGGACATTGTTATTGAAAAAGCTGAAGCCCTTGCTACAGAATTTTCGGGAAAATTTCCAGGCACACAATTTGCTTGGTTTTGCTGTGAGCCCGCTCAAGTAACGGGCATTTTTGCGGAGATTGATTTACTGGTAAATGCTACCCCGATTGGTTTGAAAGGGGAAAAGTTCGAGGGCATAAATTGGCAACAACTCCCTCCAACGGCTTGTATTTACGACATTGTATATGCATTTCCGGCAACTCCTCTGGTTCAATCGGTTCGGGATCGCGGCTATCGTGCGGCTGATGGCCTGGGCATGTTGATTGCCCAAGGGGAGGAAGCTTTTTTCCTCTGGAATGGCAAGTGGCCCCCCGAGGGGTCCATGAGAAAGGGTATATCATCTCTTGTCCAAAGGGAGTGATATACCGGAAATTCTATTAAACCGGTATAATCGGAGACGTTTTTCATGTCAAGCAATCGCCTTGGTGAACTGCTCGTAAGAAACGAAATAATCAACGAAGATCAACTTAAACGGGCTAGTGAAGAACAAAAGAGAAATGGTGGCAGGCTTGGCTCAGCGTTGGTAAAGCTCAATTTTCTTGAAGAAAAAGCTCTCACCGATTTTTTAGCTAAACAATACAGGGTTCCATTTGTCGATCTTGATAGCCTGGAGTTGGAACCTTCCGTTGTCAGCCACGTCCCTCCTGAAGTTGCCCAGAAATACCAGATAATTCCAGTTGACCGAAAAGGCTCCACCCTCAAGATCGCCATGAGCGATCCTTCCAATATTTTTGCTATCGACGATATTAAGTTCATGACCGGCTTCAATATTGAAGTATCGGTGGCATCCGAATCCGCCATCAAAAGTGCAATTGACCGCTATTACGATCAAAGCGCCACGTTTGCGGATGTCATGGGGGATCTGGATGATATCGATCTGGAACTGGTAGATGATTCCGAGGATGTCGATGTTCATGAACTGCAGCAGGCCAGCCAGGATGCGCCTGTTGTCAAACTGGTCAACCTGATTCTGACCGATGCCATTAAAAAAGGGGCCTCGGATATTCACATCGAGTGTTATGAAAAATCTTTCCGGGTGCGCTACCGGATCGACGGGGTCCTTTACGAAGTCATGAACCCCCCCATGAAGCTTCGGGCGGCCATTGTTTCTCGTATCAAGATTATGGCGGAACTGGATATTGCCGAGCGGCGGCTCCCCCAGGACGGCCGCATCAAGATCAAGCTGCCCGGTGGCAAGGACATGGACTATCGTGTCAGCACCCTGCCGACCCTTTTTGGCGAAAAAATTGTTTTGCGTCTTTTGGACAAATCCAATCTGCAACTTGATATGACCAAGCTCGGATACGAGGAACAGGCTTTGAAGTGGTTCAAGGAGGCTATTCACAAACCTTTCGGGATGGTCTTGGTCACAGGTCCGACCGGTTCCGGGAAAACCGTTTCTCTTTATTCGGCCCTTTCCGAGCTGAATAAAACAACCGAAAACATTTCGACAGCGGAAGATCCTGTGGAATTTAACTTTGCCGGCATCAATCAGGTCCATGTCCATGAAAGTATTGGGCTCACTTTTGCGTCGGCTCTACGGGCTTTTCTGCGACAGGACCCGGATATCATCATGATCGGTGAGATTCGTGACTTCGAAACAGCGGAGATTGGAGTCAAGGCAGCCCTGACCGGTCACTTGGTTCTTTCCACCCTGCATACCAATGATGCCCCCAGCACCATTAGCCGTCTTCTTAACATGGGAATCGAACCCTTTCTTGTTTCGACGGCGGTCAACCTGATCTCGGCTCAGCGGTTGGCGCGAAAGGTGTGTCAGGAATGTAAAGAAGTCGATGAGATCGGCAAGCAGGAGCTCATTCAGGCCGGCGTCAAGCCTGAAGAGGTTGACGGTTTGGTTTGTTATAAGGGCAAAGGCTGCTCTGTTTGCCACGAAACCGGCTATAAAGGCCGTGTCGGGATTTACCAGGTCATGCCGATGTTTGAATCGATAAGGGAAATGGTTCTCGCCGGAGGCACTACGGCGGACATCAAGCGCGAATCCATGAGGCTGGGTGTTAAAACCATGCGCCAGTCGGCTTTGACCAAGCTGAAGGAAGGCGCCCTCTCCTTTGAGGAGGTGCTGAGGGTGACTGTTGGTGATGATGGTTAGCTCTTTTTTAATTGCTGAGTTAATTATTAGTTTTTAGTCAAAAAAGAAAAATACATTGGAGATTTTCGACTATGGTAGGAATTCACGATTTACTGAAAACAACGGTTGAAGCCGGTGCTTCGGACCTGCATATTTCCACTGGCTCCCCTCCCCAGATTCGGATCCATGGCCAGATGGTCCCCCTTGAGCATCCTTCGCTTCAACCTGCGGATACCAAACAGATTTGTTACAGTATCCTGACCGAGGCGCAAAAGCATAAATTCGAGGAAAACCACGAGCTTGATTTTTCTTTCGGGGTAAAGGGGCTTGCCCGTTTCAGGGGTAATGTGTTTGTTCAGCGGGGCGCGCTTGCCGGGGTGTTTCGGCTTATTCCTTACAAGTTTCTTTCTTTTGAAGAGCTGGGGCTGCCATCTGTGGTGAAAGATCTTGCCCGGAAGCCTCGCGGTCTGATTCTGGTAACCGGACCGACGGGGAGCGGTAAATCGACCACCCTTGCTTCCATTATCGATATGATCAATTCAGAAAGACATGAGCATATCGTCACTATTGAGGACCCCATTGAATACATTCATCCGCACAAGAAGTGTCTTGTCAACCAAAGGGAGGTTGGTGCCGATACTTTCTCGTTTCAGAATGCCTTGAAATACATTCTCAGACAGGACCCCGATGTGGTCCTCCTTGGCGAGTTGCGCAATCTTGAAACCATCGAGTCAGCTCTTACTATTGCCGAGACCGGGCATTTGTGCTTTGCCACCCTTCATACCAATAGTTGTGTTCAGTCCATCAATCGAATTGTCGATGTCTTTCCCACCAATCAGCAGGCCCAGGTTCGGACACAGCTGTCTTTTGTTTTGGAAGGTGTTCTCTCCCAGACCCTGGTCCCAACGGTGGATGGCAAAGGGAGGGTTATGGCCCTCGAACTGATGGTCCCCAATATGGCCATCCGGTCTTTGGTCAGAGACGACAAGATTCATCAGATTTATTCGCAGATGCAGATGGGACAGGAAAAGTATGGAATGCAGACGTTGAATCAGTCTCTTTTTATGCATTTTCATAATCGTAAAATCAGTCGAGAAACAGCATTAAGCCGCTCATCAGACCCGGATGAACTTCTCCAGATGATGGCAAATCCGGCTTCGGTTCTAAAACGAATGAAGCCGGGAAGTGTTAATGTCGCTTAAATAAAAAGGAATAAGACGGGAGGTTAGTGATGCCCAAATTTGCTTGGGTGGGAAAAAGCCGAAGCGGCGATATCCAAAAAGGCGAAATGGAAGCTGTCAATGAGGCCATGGTCGTTGCTCAGTTGCGCAAACAGGGCCTCATGGCTTCATCGGTCAAAGAGAGAGGCAAGGGTCTTGATGTCGAACTGAAGATTCCCGGCTTCAAGCCAAAAGTGTCAACCAAGGACCTGGTTGTTTTTACCAGGCAGTTCGCCACCATGATCGATGCGGGGCTCCCTCTGGTCCAGTGCCTGGATATCTTGGGGCGACAGCAGCAGAATAAAACCTTTAAAGGGGTTTTGCAGCAAGTCAAGGAAGACGTGGAGTCGGGCTCCACTTTTGCTGATACCCTAAAAAAACACCCAAATGTATTTGATGAATTGTTCGTCAACCTTATTGCGGCGGGAGAGATCGGCGGGATTTTGGACACCATTATGAACCGTCTGGCCGCCTATATCGAGAAAGCCTTCAAACTTCGGAAAAAGATTAAGAGCGCTATGACTTATCCCGCAACCATTGTGGGTATTGCGGTAATTGTTATTGCCGTCATTCTGGTGTTCGTCATTCCGGCTTTTGAAAAGATGTTTGCTGATTTCGGTGGTGCTCTGCCTGCCCCGACTCAGATCGTTATCAATATCAGTAATTTTGTCCAGCGCTATATTCTAGTCATAATCGGTTTTTTTGTGGCGCTGTCCTTTGGTCTTAAGAAGCTGTATCGAACCAAGAAAGGCCGTTTGAAAATGGACCAGTTGGCACTGAAGGCCCCCATTTTCGGGACTCTAATCCGCAAGGTGGCGGTGGCTAAATTCAGCCGGACTCTTGGGACTATGATTTCCAGCGGGGTACCGATATTAGATGGCCTTGAAATTGTTGCCAAGACGGCTGGAAACAAAGTGGTTGAGAACGCCATTTACGGTGTGCGAGAAAGTATCAGCCAAGGGAAAACCATTGCCGAGCCGCTGGAAAAATCCGGGGTTTTCCCCCCAATGGTATGCCAGATGGTGGGTGTCGGAGAGCAGTCCGGTGCTATTGATGCCATGCTCAATAAAATTGCCGATTTTTATGACGATGAAGTCGATGACGCTGTCAATAATTTGACTGCCATGATGGAGCCCTTGCTGATTCTTTTTTTGGGGGTGACCGTCGGCGGCTTGGTTATCGCCATGTATCTTCCGATCTTTAAAATTGCCGGGGCCGCGGGAGGTTAGGACCCGAACCCATGACAGCGAGAAGCACCAATGTTCATACGGAGACTTTTTCCCACAACCAGATAATCTGGTACCTTTTCTGTCGGGTGTTGGTAATCACTCTATTCTTGGGTGGGACAATTGTTTACCATCTGCGCGGTGGAGTAGAGTCGCTTCACCCGGTTCTGGCGCTCCTTTATTTTCTTTTTGGTGTTTCATTTTTTCAAGCACTGGTTTCGGCTTTTTTGTTGTTCCGGGTTCAAAAAATCAAATGGCTGGTCCAGGTGCAGATTGCCTGGGATCTTTTGATTGCCACCCTGTTAATTTATATGTCTGGTGGCATTGCCAGCCATTTCTCCTTTTTATTCATTCTGATTATCGCTTGTGCCAGCATTTTTTTCGGACGGCGTGAAATTTTCGTTGTTGCCGCCGCTTCCATCATTCTTTACGGCAGTCTACTGGATCTGCAGTACTATGGTTACCTGCCGTTGCTCAAGGGGCTGGATTTCCCCCTGCAGATCGATGGTCGGGAAGTGTTTTTTGCTGTATTTATCCATTTTATCGCATTTCTCTCCACCGCGTTTCTTAGCTATCAACTGGTTGAAAAGCTGCGCAAAAGCGAAATGGCCCTGCGTAAGAGGCAGATCGACTATCGTGAACTGGAAAACCTCAACAATGCCATATTGCTCAATATTACCAGTGGGCTCATGATTCTTGACTCTGAGGGGAAAATACAGTCATTCAATCACTCGGCAGAACGAATTACCGGATATTGTCTTGAAGATTTGTTCGATAGGGATTTTAGGGATATTTTCCCCAAGATGGTGGCTTTCAGGAGTGATAATTTCCGCATTGTCGAGCGCGATGAATGTAGTTTTGTCGATCAAGAAGGGAATGCCAAAATTATCGGCTATTCATCTTCCCTCCTTCAAAACTCCGAAGACGGAATTTTGGGTCTTCTCATTTCTTTCCAGGATTTGACCCGCATAAAGGAAATGGAGGACAAGTTAAAAAGATCCGACCGTTTGGCAGCGGTTGGTCAGATGGCCTCAGGCATGGCCCATGAGATCCGAAATCCCCTGGCCTCTATTAGCGGATCGGTGCAACTTCTTATGGAAGAGGGGAGGTTCTCAGATGAGGAGACTCATTTGATGAAAATAGTCCTTCGTGAAGCCGACCGTCTGAGTAGATTGCTGACCGATTTTCTGGTGTTTGCCCGTCCGGCGCCACCAAATAATTCAGAGGTGGATGTTTCGGGGATGTTGGACGAACTGGCGGAAATGGTCGCTGCGGATACACGATTTTCAAAAGTCAGAATTCAGAAATCCTACCCTCGCGACTGCTTGATGTTAGTGGATGGGCAGCAGATTCGCCAGGCTCTCTGGAACCTGGTTATTAATGCCGCGGAAGCTATTTCGGGAGCAGGGAAAATCTGTTTAGGTATTGACCAGGAAACTTCCACAATTTTTGTTGAAGATAGCGGTCCCGGCATTCCTGAAGACATCCGTGGGAAAATTTTTGATCCGTTTTTCACGACAAAAGATAAAGGCAGTGGGCTGGGGTTGGCCACGGTATATACCATTGTGGAGCAACATGGTGGTTCTGTCGATTTCAAAGACGTCAAAGGCGGTGGAACGAGATTGATCATTTTTTTGCCGCAGGCTTTCACAAAAGAGAGCACGGTCGAAGAAAAGGGTGTTTTTATTCCGAACGAAACACTGTCATCGGTGGTTGGAGTCGGATAGAGCTGAATAGGCGGAAGACGGAAGGCTTAAGAAAAAAAGCCCATTCTTTACCAATTGCCAAACATTGCATTTTGTAAATGCCTTTTTCCGCTCCTTTTGAGGCGGGTGGTCCAAAAAAAGCTAAATTTTCCCTGGAATAATCCGATAAGCCTGTAGATCATTTGTCACTTTTTTCACTCATTATTTAGAAATACCGGTGTTTAACAGGGCAGACCGGCGGCAGACTGAAGGCTCAATCTTAACAACAAACACTAAGATTCTTACCAAACAGCCTTCAGCCTTCAACCTAAGGCCCTAAATTTTAAGGAGCGTACCTTGGAAGAAAAAAAATACTCCATTCTGGTTGTAGATGACGAAGAGAGCATGCGTGAGTTTCTGGCCATCATGCTTCATCGTGAGGGCTACAAGGTGACTGCCGCCGAAGATGGGGCCCAGGCCCTGGTTTGCCTCAACAATAATTCCTATGATCTGATTATCAGCGATATACAAATGCCGCGGCTTGATGGCTTCAAGCTTCTAAAGCATGTTCAGGAACATTGCCCTGAAACGGTAATGATCATGATTACTGCTTTTTCGACCACCGAAGAGGCCGTTGAAGCCATGAAAAACGGGGCATACGATTATATCATCAAGCCCTTCAAAAATGAGGAAATCAGGCTCGTTGTCAAAAATGCCCTGGAGAGAAAGGTTCTCCGCCAGGAAAATACTGAATTGAAAAAGGAGTTGGGTAAGCGCTACTCCTTTTCGAGCATCATCGGAAAAAGCAAGTGCATGCAGCAGGTCTATGACCTGATTGCAAAAGTGGCGGATACCAAAGCGAATGTTCTTATTACCGGGGAAAGTGGAACCGGCAAGGAACTTGTCGCCAGAGCCGTACATTACAATGGCAAAAGTAAAGAGGCGCCTTTTGTCGCTATCAATTGTGGAGCTATTCCCGAGAATCTTCTTGAAAGTGAGCTGTTCGGCCATGAGAAAGGTTCTTTTACAGGTGCAACAAATGCCAAGGTGGGTCTTTTCGAAGCTGCTAACGGCGGCACCATTTTCCTGGACGAGATTGGCGAACTTCCTGCCCTGATGCAAGTCAAACTACTGCGTGTTCTTCAGGAGAGAGAGATCCGCAAGGTCGGCGGGACTAAAAACATAGCTGTGAATGTGCGTCTAATTGTGGCGACAAATAAAGAGTTGGAAGAAGAGGTCGCTCAGGGTAATTTTCGCGAAGACCTTTTTTATCGCATAAATGTCATTCGAGTCGATTTGCCACCGCTACGGGCGAGGAAAGACGACATCCCACTTCTGATTGAACATTTTTATAAAAAGGTTTCCGATCGGGAGGAGTCTCTGGATATCTCTTCCAAGGCGATGAAAAAGTTGCTTGATTATCACTGGCCCGGCAATATCCGGGAACTGGAAAATGTTGTCGAACGCTGTGTGATACTTGGAAACGCGGAGGAGATTCAGGAGGAAGATCTGCCGGCACAACTCCTCAAAAAAGGGGATGGGAATGCCCAGAGCAGTTTTGACGAGTTGCCCGATACGGGCCTGGATCTTGATGATTTCCTCGGCAATATCGAGAAGGACATTCTCCTCAAAGCGTTGGACAGAACCGATGGTGTTCGCAAAAAAGCCGCGGAATTATTGAAGATTTCCTTCCGCTCAATGCGCTATCGGCTGGCCAAATATGATATTGACCCCGATGGTGATGAAGACTCGATAGAAGCCGACATTGCGGTGTGACATTAATTGTTCGGGGTGGATGACACTATTGGAAATAGATCCTTCTTTGTTGACGCTATTTTTTTAAATAAAAAATTTTTCAGATCTTTAAAGCCCTTATTTTATGGGCTTTAAAGGAAAAATTTAGAGAAATTTCCCATATGGCATATGCTTTGCTTTCTGTAATGATCAATGAATGACGGGGCAAGGAGGTGAAGGTTTCGGTTGAACATTTGTTAGTCAATCCTAGTTTTGCTGGCCTTTAGAGAAAAGCCAAAAGTAAAAACTATTTTTTTTAAACCCAGAAAGGAGAAAAACCAATGTTGAAAAAGTTCAAGAAAAGTGAAAAGGGTTTTACCCTCATCGAGCTGCTGATCGTTGTCGCGATCATCGGTATCCTGGCAGCCATCGCCATCCCTCAGTTTGCTTCCTATCGCCAGAAAGCCCAAAACTCCGCGGCGGTCAGCGACCTGCGTAACACCAGGACCGACCTCGAGTCCTATTATGGCGAGAACTTCCGCTATCCTTACTAATTTAACTAATAGCTGATAAGGAGAAAAAATAATGAATAAGAAGTTTTTTATGATTTTAGCGGTACTGGTATCAATGGCTCTGGCAGCCCCCGTTTTGGCGGCTACCCCCTTCGACGCTTGGGATGGCGCTGATGGTTCTATCGGTGGAACTACCGGCACCCTGGAGGTCAGCCTGTCCCCGGGTTGCCATATTGACTATAATAACCCCTCCGCTGATGGTGCCAACTACACCATGCTTACTGTCAATCAGAATGGTACGCGTGTTTATGGTACTCAGTTCAATTTTGAAGGAATCATCATGTCTGATACCGAACAAGATTTTACCAGTACCGATTTCACGGCTCCGACTGCCCCCGCTCTCGGCGATTGGGCCTCCGGTTGGACTGTTATGGGCGGAAGTTCTGCTGATCTGCCCACGACCTAGTTTGGCCTGAAATATGAGGTATTTCAAAAAGCCCCTCGATTAAGGGGCTTTTTTTATATGTCATTGCTTTTATCTTCTTTGGTTCCCCAAGTGCGGAACTTATTGCAAAGGTGACTATTACTTTTATTGTAACTATTCAGCTTAAGTTCGAGAAAAAGTTCTTGACACGGTTTTTCTGAAAAACATAGCAAACGATGGCCCTTTTTCGAATTGCCCAAAAGCCCTTGTCAGGGCTTCCCAGGGGGGGCGGGTCCTTTAAAATTTTGCACACTCATCGGAGGGGCCGTTTCGATAAAAAAATCACCATACAAGGGCTTTTCGGGATAAAAATTCCGCTCTGAAAACTTGTGCTATTATAGGCCATCTTAAATAATGGATGGCCTAAGTGACCGTAAACAATATCGATGTCGAAGAAACGATTGACCGGGTCAAGACTCTGATCGCCGAAGAAGCGGATCTGGCACCGGCACTTAAATCCAGTCTTGAGGTCCTGTTGCTTCTGGTAACAATCCTGGCCAATCGTTTTGGTCTCAACAGCAAAAACAGTAGTAAACCCCCTTCGGCCGACCCCAATCGGCCGAAAGAGCCAAAACATAAAAGCGAGCGCAAACCCGGCGGCCAAAAGGGGCGAAACGACAACACGCTACAGCCCGTAAGCGATCCGGATGAAATTAAAAATCTTCCTGTCGATAGAAGCACCTTGCCTGAGGGGCGTTACCGGGATGTCGGTTACGAAGCCCGCCAAGTGATCGATCTGGATATTTCCAGCGTGGTAACGGAGTACCGCGCCCAGATTCTGGAGGATGAGCAAGGCCATCGTCATGTGGCTCCCTTTCCCTCTGGGGTTACCCGTTCGGTACAATACGGCTTTGGAGTCAAGGTCCATGCGGTTTACATGTCTCAGTACCAGTTGATCCCTTACAACCGTGTTGGGGATCATTTCATGGAGCAGTTGCAGATTCCGGTGAGTCCCGGCTCCGTCTATAACTTTAACCTGGAGGCCTATGACGCTTTGGCATCCTTTGATCAGTGGGTCAAAGAGCGGCTATCCTTCTCACAACTGCTCCATGCCGACGAAACCGGTATCAACATTGACGGCAAACGGAACTGGCTGCACAGCGCGTCCAATTCCGATTTCACTTATTTTTACCCTCATCCCAAGCGTGGCAGCGAAGCTTTGGATGAAATCGGTATCCTTGGACCATTTCAGGGCATTCTTTGTCATGACCACTGGAAGCCCTATTATCAATACGATTGCTCTCACGCCCTGTGCAACGCTCACCATCTCAGGGAACTTGAAAGGGCCTGGGAGCAGGACAAGCAACAATGGGCAAAACAGATGTCGTTGCTGCTCGAAGAAATCAACAAAGCGGTGCTGGATGCCGGTGGCCATCTTGAAGCCAAAGATGCCGACGCCTACCGTAAACGCTACCGCCACTTGCTCGAAGAAGCCGAAAAAGAATGCCCGCCTCCCGACGAAAGTCAAAGAAACGGCCGTCGGGGGCGTCTGGCTCGCTCCAAGGCGCGCAATCTTCTGGAACGGCTTCGCGATTTTGAGGACGATGTGTTGCGGTTCATGGTTGAAGACGACGTCCCCTTCTCCAACAACCAGGCGGAAAATGACCTTCGTATGACCAAGGTTCAGCAAAAAATCTCAGGATGTTTCCGCTCCTGGGATGGCGCTCGGATGTTCTGTCGAATTCGCAGCTACCTATCCACGTGCAGGAAACAGGGCGTTAGTGCGTCAACAGCCCTCCGCCTGTTGTTTGAGGGGAAATCCCCTCAGTTTATGTCGCAAAAAGAATCGATGCTTGCACCCGTTCCTTGGACTAGCTGAATAGTTACCTTTTATTTTAATAATTCTTCTGTTTTTGCCTAATTTTTGCAAAACAGCTATGTAGAAAAATTGAACTGAAGACGAGGAGATATGAGGGGAATGTTCCCAGATCCGCTACGGCCGAAATTATACTTAGACTACATATTTCTTTTTTCTCTCTGCTTTCCCTTGGGTTTATCTTTTCTTTTTTCCCCGAACGAGAGTTACTATGCTCAAGCAGCCTCGGTTGGGATGTTGGAGCTTTTTTGCGTCTGTCTTTTCTTTTTTTTAAAAGAAGGGGACGATAGCGTAACTATTGAAAAAAAATGGAAAATTGTAGTTTTGTTTTGGATGGTTTGGG
>JAFGRU010000124.1 GCA_016934985.1 Deltaproteobacteria bacterium | reverse complement strand
GCTGGAACGTCTGGGCTATTCGGTTATTACAGCAGCCACACCCAAAGAGGCTATTGAGCTGGTTGAGGAAAACAGCAGCAAAATAGACCTGTTCATTACCGATGTGATCATGCCGGAGATGAATGGCCGCGAATTGGCGGACTGCATCCGGGAAATCAGGCCCGGCATAAAATCCCTTTTCATGTCGGGTTATACGGCCGATGTCATCGTTCAGCAGGGGGTTCTGGAAAAGGAAGTGAATTTCATCCAGAAACCGTTTCTGATGGAGGGGCTGTCCAAAAAAATCCGCGAGATTCTCGACTGATTTTCTGGTTTTTTCGGATATTTTCTGCTGCAAGCCAAACCCTTTGAAGACTGCCGCGCCTCGAAGATGGACATGGAGGCATGGTCATATTTCATTAAACACCTTATTGCTTAGAAAAAACCTTTCGTGATTTCCTTCCGTTTTCGCACGTTTTTATCTGCCCCCGGTTTTTTAGTTGGACAACAACAGGTTAAATTTCTACTATTGGCCTTGGCCGAATTTTGGGGAAGCTATTGCTTGTTATTGGAGAAAATTCGTGGAATTCACCCATGGTTTACTGTTGATTACAGTTGTTCATCTGTTGGCGGCCGCATCTCCGGGTCCCGACTTTTTAATGGTGACCCAACAGACGTTGTCCAGCGGCAAGAAAGCCGGTCTGCTGTGCAGCGTCGGGATTGCCCTGGGACTTTCCGTCCATATCACTTATTCAGCTTTCGGACTGGCGGCGGTCATCGCCAATTCAGTGAGCGCGCTTCTGGTCATCAAAATGCTCGGCGGCAGCTACCTGATTTATCTCGGTGTCAGAGGTATCCGGTCGCGGCCTAAAAACCTCGAAGACATCCCCGTTGCCGAAATCAAGGCAGGATCTTCTCTCAAAGCCATTGGTGCCGGGTTCTTGTGCAATGCCCTCAACCCCAAGGCCCCAGTCTACTTTGTTGCCCTGTTCACCGTGGTCCTGTCGCCGAATATGCCGCTGCATCTGATCCTGATCTACGGGTTGTGGATCATGTTTCTCCAGTTTGCCTGGTTCTCTTTTGTGGCAATGGTTTTTTCCGCCCCCCCGATCGCCAGACGTTTCAAACGCTTCGGGCACTATGTCGACCGGGTCATGGGCGGTGCCATGGTTCTCCTTGGGTTAAAAGTGATAACCTCGCGGACCGCATGAGGGGAAAATGACTATCAGCATTTTCCAAACGAATTCGAACCAAGGAGGCCGGAATAAACCATGAGTGAAAAACCATCCCTGACCAACCCGACCCTCGAAACCATCCGCCGGCGTCACAGCATCCGCCAGTTTTCCGAAGAAGCGGTGTCGGAGGAGGAGATCAAGACCATTCTTGAGGCGGCGAATCAGGCGCCGTCCGCCCACAACCAGCAATCCTGGCATTTTGTCGTCGTCCGGGGCGACAAGCGGCTTGAGCTCTCCGAACTGGTGGTTGAAAAGTCGCGGGATTACCCCAAGCCGTCGTCATCCCTTTTGCGCATGGCTGCCAGGAGTATCGCCAGTGCGCCGGTGACTATTGCCGTGGCGAATACCGGAGATCTCATCGAGCACGGCACCGAACTTTTCAAGGTTGAGCGGGAGGTTGCTTTTGACTTTTTCCGCACCATGGAGATTCAGAGCTCGGCGGCGGCGGTTGAAAACCTGCTGCTGGCGGCGACCTCCCTGGGACTGGCTTCGGTGTGGTTGGGGGTTCTTTTTCTCATCAAGGAAGAAGTACTCGACTTCCTCGGTGAACCGGGTGGCGAGTTTATGGCGGTTATTCCCATAGGGCATGCCCTTAAAGAATCCTCCGGCCCGAGCAAGAAATCGCTGGAATACGCCGTCAGACGGCTCTGATAAGCATGGTTTGGTTAAATCCCGGGGGCTTGAGATCCGGCCCCATGTTTTGCCGTCGGCCTGGCGCCGATGATGGCAGGCCATTGAGAGTTTTTCAACAACAGCCCGTCTCCTGGCATGGAGGCGGGCTGTTTGCGGCTTGACGGCAGGAAATAAAATGATAGCTGTTAAGTAATCGTTTGCATGACCTGTAGTTCCGCGGGCAGAGGCAGGGAAAAACCACTTCAGACCTTTTCCAGATAATCGTCATAGGGGTCACGACTAATGAAGCACACTATCCAGATCAGCCAAGATCAGTCCCTGTTCACGGTTATCACCGAGGGAGATGGTGATGCTCAGGGAATTATCTCCTTTCTAAAGGATATTATCTCTCACCCCGAATGGCAGGCGGGGAAACACATCCTCCTTGACCATCGGAAGTTGCAAATCGATCAAATCCAACTGGCGGGCATTGAAAAAGTTTCCGATTATTTCAAAACCATTGGCCCTAAACTCGGCGACGGAAAAATTGCCCTTGTCATGAACAGGCATATTGATTTCGGCATAGCCAGGTCGTGGGAGAACATTACCAGGCATGATGTGGTTATCAGGATTAAGGTCTTTCGAGAGATGGATCAAGCCTTGTCCTGGCTTTCTCCCTGAGCCTTTCTTTGTTTTCCCGGAAAGCGAAAAGACCAAAAAAATAAGCATAAATTAATTCAGAAAGCCTTCGGCATCGAGCCGGGGGCTTTTTCTATTGCAGGCGCAGCCTGTGGAAACATCGCCAAGAAGCGGATTGTTCAAGCGTTTTATGAGATTGCGGCTAAAAATGGCTGAATAATTATTCGGCGGTTTTTCTTTTGGCAGGTTTCCTGAAAGTGGTTAAACGTTTTCGGGGGAAAAATATCAACGCCTGGTTTGTTTTTTTGAATTTCCAGAGCGTCTGGTAGAAGGGGATTGCCATGGGAGAGAAGATTTGGGTCATCGGTGAGCCGGAACTGGATGGCGTGCCAAAGAAAGGCCGGGCGAATGATCCGGTCGCAGAAACCGGCGAAAAGGGTACTACCGCTCATTTGGATGAATCGCAGAAAAGTCCGGCGGTTTCATTCAGCCTCTCCATGCTTGTCTGGGGGGGTGGACACCTGTTCATCGGCCAGTGGCGTCCCGGTTTGATTTATCTCGGCGCCATGGCCCTCTTTTATGGCCTTTTAAGCGCAGCTGCGGTTTACCGGGATGTGCTGGCCCGCTTCCTTTCGGGACGGCCCGGGGTAATGGTGGCCGTTCTGGCTTTATTCTTCATTGGTCTGATGTTCTGGATGTTCAGTGCCGTGGACGCCTATTACCGCACCCTCCGTTCGCGAAGCGAGCCCTTTCTCGGCGTGGAAAGGAAACTCTGGGCCTTTGGCGGGTCGCTGCTGTTCCCCGGCTGGGGGCAGTTCCTCAACAGCCAGAGCCGCAAAGGGATGGTTTTTCTGTTCTTCGGAGCAGCAGGTATCTTTTCCCTCTTTGCCATGTTTGTGGTTGCCGAGGTCTGGCCTTTGCTGCCATGGGATGAGAGTCTTCATTTCTATGAACGCTTTCTCGTCGGGGTTCTTCTGTTGGTGCCCGTGGTGTTCATCATGTGGCTTGTCTCTATCTATGATGCCTTCAGATCCTGTGAAAATTTCCTGCGCTACAAGCAGCGATCCAAGATGGCCGGGAAGCGCTTCAGGGGCAAGGGATTTCTGCGCGACCTGGTTCCCCAGACATCTACAGTCCTCGGGTTTTTACTGGCCGTCTCCCTGGGCATGCAGTTTTTCCCGAAGCAGCAATACCTCATATTTTTAGACCAGGTTCAGATTGAAATGATCAACAGCCATATGTCCATCATTCCCGAATGGATACAGAAAGCCATTGAATTAATCAGCTAGGGAGAAAAATCTGATTTTTTCGCACCCTGTTTAACAAAACATGAATTTAAAAGCCGACCCTGAGGGGGTCGGCTTTTTGTTTTTGGAAGGGATGAAAATTTAAGGGAATGGAGTTTTCCGCTTTTTAACTCTGCTGCCAGGCTTGCTGCCAGAAATTGATTTCACAGCGGGCACTGGCGACAAAGGCACGGACAGCTTCGTTTAGCTCTGTCTCATGGCGGCCTGCGGCCCAGCGGTTCAGACATTCAATCCACTGTTCAGCCATTTCCTGCACCGAAGGGTCGGCGTAGAGGTCGAGCCAGAGCCTGTAGGGATGGCTTGGGTCAGCGGTATTCTTGCGCAGCGCCAGGCGCCGGCCTACTTCAGCGTAGAGAACGGTACAGGGGACAGCCGCTGCAAGAGCTACCAGTGCGGAGTCGTGTTTTGCCGCACTGGCTTCCTGGTCAATATATGCCGTTGTTGCAGGGCCGGGAGTTTCATCAGACCACGTCAGCTGAAGTTGTTTAAATAATTGTCCCTGAATTCCCAGTTCCGCCTCTTCGGACAGCCTGGCCGAGTCTTCAAAAAGAATTCGATCTGCCACTGACGCCGCCCGGCCGGCAAGTATCCGGCACACCCGCACGTAATTCTGCAGATATAAGCCATCCTGGATCAGGTAGCTCTGCATCTGCCTTTTGCTCAGTGCTCCGGCAGCCAGCCCTTCTACAAAAGGATGTGCGACGGCCTGCTCCCATACGGGGCCGCATGCATCCAGACAGCGTTGATAAAAAGACGGCTCATTCATCACATCAGGTTTACAACGTTAACTGTTTGACAACCAGCTAGGGTTTTACTGCACAGACGGCCACATAGTCGCCTGATTGATAGCCCTCAACGGGATCTTCCGGGCTGGTATCGGAAAAACAGGGGTGCCTGGTTAGAGTCTGCGCATAAGTGAGGTCTGTAAAGCCGCTTTTCAGGGCCGCATCAATTTTATCCTGGGTGGGCCGCCAGTTGGCACCGCCTGCAAGTTCAATAGGGTAAGGGTCCTGGGGCAGGACACCGCGCAAACGCTCATCCGTCCAGGTGCCGTAGGCCCCGCCAAGACGGTACAGGACTCCGTATGAGCTTTCTGCCGGAATATCAATGAGAAGAAGCCTGCCGCCAGTCTTCAACAGGCGGTGGGCTTCAGCCACGGCCGTATCCAGATCGGCAATGTAGCCGGGGGAACCGTTGAACATAACGGTGTCGTAGATGCCGTCCTCAATGGGCATTTTTTCCGCGCCGGCCTCTATTACCGTCATGCCGCGTTTACGGGCGATTTCTCCCATTGGTGGGGATGGCTCCAGTCCTTCTGTTATGGAAATGCCGTACTGCTTCTGGAGCAGTTGCTCAAACAAGCCGGTTCCGCAGCCTACGCTCAAGGTTCTGCCGGGGTTGCTTCCCAGCACATGAGCCACCAGGCGCAGCTCCGATTCCAGGACGGCCTCATTTCTTTGAAACCATGCGTCGTACGCATCTGAATGTTCGTCAAAGGTAATCATTTTCTCTCTCGTCGTTAAAATATTAAAATTGCATGCTATTAAAATTGCCGAAGGCAATAAAAAATAATATTTTCCGGCACCCACAGCCGCCGACACCCGGGAAAATAAAATTGGTCTAACCTTTTAATTCAGCAGGACTTCCATGTCAACCCAAAATCCTATAGCAAAAAGCTGGCGTTCCGCCAATCTTCTGTTTTTAAACAAGTTTTTACAAAGCCAGGCAGTCACTGTAAATGTCATCTCGCAGTTTTTAAAATATCAGGGGCGGAAGTAGATTGGGGCCGGTTTACTGTTGCTTGATCGCGCTTTTTGGCGGAGGAAAGATTTTCCCATGGAAAGAATTCAATATTTTTAATATGGTATGAAGGATTGCATATTTAAACCAGGTTCCTACCTCAGGGTACCTCCCCAGGTAAGGAGTTCAAAATGAAAGATATTCGCTGGAAGCAACGTTTCAGTAATTTTACCATGGCCCTTCAAACCCTTCACAAGGCCGTCGATCTGTCCAAACAGCGCGATTTGTCTGAGCTGGAGCAACAAGGGCTGATTCAAGGTTTTGAATTCACCCATGAACTCGCGTGGAATGTGTTTAAGGACTACCTTGAAGAACAGGGCTTTGTCGGCATTATCGGTTCCAAAAACGCAACCCGGGAAGCTTTCAAAAATGGCTTGGTTGGCGAAGGCGATGCTTGGATGGATATGATCAAGGCCCGAAATTTGACTTCTCACACTTACAACACAAGTCTTGCGGCGGATATCGTGAAGGACATATTGACGCGTTTTTATCCTGCCTTTACGGATATGGAGCAGCGTTTTTCCCAGTTGCGGGATCGGGAGGAAGGCGAAACGTGAATTTCGGGTTGTCTGCCTCTAATATCGCCAAGATTCGCGGGGTTTTTTCCCGGTTTCCAACCGTGGAAAAAGCAGTCCTTTACGGTTCACGTGCCAGGGGGAATTTTAAGAAAGGATCGGATATAGACCTGACCCTTTTTGGCGAAAATCTCACTACACAAGAGCTTGGCGCAATCGCCGATGAGCTTGACGACCTGCTTTTGCCGTACACTATTGATCTTTCCATCTATGAGCATATAGACAATGCCGGGTTGCGCGAGCATATCGACCGTGTCGGGCAGGTCTTTTACGAAAAAGATTAATAGAGGGGTAAATGAAGTTAATAAACGGTCCCTGTTGGGGCCGGTTATTTTCCGCTTTTCCTTCAGCCTTCGGACGAATAACCTGATTAATCTTTTGCCCCTTCCCATTAACAGGAGTATTTTATGTAAGGTTTAATGGTGGTTTGAAGTTGGGAAAGGGGAAAAAATTGGCAGGCAAGCCGCTATAGCTTGAAGTAGCCAGATAGCGGTTTTTTTGTGCAATAGGGGGACTGGCGGCAAATTTTGATCTTGCCTTCTTACAGGCCTGACCCTACTCACTTCGAAGATCAATTACAACGGAAGCCTAACAGATACCCCCGGGAAATTTTATGCCGAAATTGAAGTGCTGGATTACAGCCTGTCCTGGACTGCCCGACAATCAGCGTTTCTGGGACATGGTTCGTATTGATGCTCAACCCCACCGCCTGTCTCTGGATATCGACCAGGAATCGGATGCGTTGATCCGTGATCTTCAGAAAGAGGGAATTATCGGCAAAAAAGCCGCAGCCAAAAGTTTCCGTTTCGAGTGGATGGATGACAAGGTTCTACGCTTGGTCTATCTGTTCAGCAAAAAACCGATCCCCCTGTTGCAGATCAACCTGCCGGCCGACTATCAGCAGGAGCTTTTCTGAAAATTGGAGGGTGAATAGCGAGACTATTCGCCCTCCAATTTTTGGGAATATGAACCGATTTACCTTCTTTGCGGTAGATTCATTCCCAAGCTCGATAGTCTTCTCATAAGATGTAAAGGAATGCAGGTTCCGAGATGCGTACTGGTCTAATAGCCCGCTTAACCCCCGCTTTCCACAACAGTCTTCAGCCACCGGACTAATTACCTGATAATCCTCTTGCCCCTTCCATCAACAGGAGTATTTTATGAAAGGTTTAATGTTGGTTTGAAG
>JAFGRU010000123.1 GCA_016934985.1 Deltaproteobacteria bacterium | reverse complement strand
TTTGCTGCTGTTTTCCTCAACCAGCTCAATAGCCTCTTTGGGTGTGGCTGCTGTAATAACCGAATAGCCCAGACGTTCCAGCATCAACCGCCCCATTTCCAGCAGAATCGGGTCATCCTCGATTATCAGTATGGTTTCCCCGTGACTGCGGGGGATTGCCGCAGTACCGACCGCCTTTTCCAACACAACCTCGTTTGCGGCATGAATGGGCATATAAATTCTGAAAGTAGTCCCTTTCCCCGGCTCACTGTAAACATTGATGAAGCCTTCATTCTGCTGGACAATGCCATACACGGTAGCGAGTCCCAGGCCGGTCCCCCGGCCTGCGCCTTTGGTGGTGAAAAACGGTTCGAAAATATGTTTCAGGGTGTCTTTATCCATGCCGCGGCCGTTGTCGCTGACGACGAGGAGGGCGTATTCACCCGGGGTAAATTCAGCATGAAAGTCACCGTATTCCTGGTCCAGATAAACCTTGTCGGTTTCGATGGAGATCCTCCCGACATCATCGATGGCATCTTTGGCATTGACACACAGGTTAACCAGAATCTGATCAAACTGAGAAGGGTCCATCTTGACCGTCAGGGAATCTTCCGCCGGGCGCCAGGCAATCTCGATATTTTCACCGATAAGCCGGTGAATCATGTTCAGAAGACCATCTATCGATTCGTTGATATCAAACAGAATCGGCTCAATGGTCTGCTTGCGGGCAAAAGCCAGAAGCTGATGGGTAAGGCTGGCTGAACGCCGGGCAGCATCAAGGATTCTGACGAGATTCGGGCGAAACCGATTGGATGGCTCCATTTCCCCCAGGGTGAGTTCGGCATAACCGGTGATGGAACCGAGCATATTGTTGAAATCGTGAGCCACACCGCCGGCCAGGATGCCGATGGCCTCCAGTTTCTGGGACTGGTGCAATTGTTCCTTCAACTTTTCCCGTTCCTCATCGGCCTTCTGGCGTTCGGTCATATTAAAAAAACTGACAATAAGACTTTCCCCTATGACATTGGAACTGGCCGCCATAATGTGCTCTACACCGTCCTTGCCGATAATCCGGTATTCCCTCATTTCCTCATCAGCGTCACTTCGCGGCCCGTTCAAGATGGCCGCTTCCCATTTCGATCTTGCCCAACTCCGGTAGACCGAGTCCGGGAAGCCGAGTTCCCAGAATTTGTCCAGCGTCGGGATCTCCTCCAGGGTATATCCCATAATCCGGGTCATGCGGTCATTAACCTCGAGAATTTTTCCATCCCTCGAAATATTGAACATTGGCACAGGCGCCATTTTGAAAAGCGTTCGGAAACGCCTTTCACTTTCCTTCAATTCCTTTTCCGCCTGTATTCTTTGTGTCACATCGACAGTCATGGAGAGAACCTGTTTTTGCCCCTGAATCTCCAAAAGAACGGATGAGTAGATGATATGGCGTTGCTGGCCATCTGCGTTGACCACGGAAACTTCACGATCCCGCACGGAACCTTTTTTCAGCAACATGTCCACGGACTCTGCTAGTTCTTTTATAGAGGCCTGGGTAAAATCCTGCACTCGCAGATGAGGCAGTTGTTCCCGGGTGATTCCCCGGCTTTCCAAAAAGGCTTTATTGGCTTCAAGATATGCCCCGTCTTCAAGGCGGGTAATGGCGATTGAATAGGGTGCATTGTCGAAAATGGCCCGCAGCTTTGCTTCGCTTTGGGCGATTTTTTCCTGGGCATCTTTTATATCGTGGATGCTTAAATCCAGTCCGATAATACGCGACGGAATGCCGTTTTCGTCCCATTCGATGGAACGACTTTTCGAAAGGACCCAGCACCAGTCATCGTCGGCCCGGCAAAAGCGGAACTCGATTTCCAGTTCCCCCCGGCCACGACCGGAAATATAGTCCCTAAAAGCCCTGTCCACAGCAGGCAGATCCTCGGGGTGCACCAGGTTTCGAATTTCAGAAAGGTTAATCTTTTTATCGACCTCCGGGTATCCCAGGTTCCTAAACCACTGCTTGCTTAAAAAACAGGTTTGGCTGCCCGGATAATATTCCCAAACACCAGCCCGGCTTGCCTCCGTAGCCAGTTGCAGACGTTCGGCCTGTTCTCTGAGCTGGGCAACCTTTTTCTTTAAACTGCGCCGGAGAAAGACACTGACGACCACCATTCCGATAAGTACCAGCGTCACTAAAACATTGACCACCTGAAGTTGATGGCGCGTTTTCGGGTCCAGCCAACTGCTTATATCCAGGGTTATCCAACGTTTATGGATGGAATTGATCTCGCCTTCAGAAATCGAATCAAAGGCTTTTTGGATAGCACTATAGAGCAGAGGGTATTTGCGGCTCACCCCGATGCTCCAGGCAAAGACGAAATCGGTGCTGCCGGCCACCCGCAGGTTGGGAATGCCCTCTTTATCGATATACCAGGCGGCCACGGCAAGGTTTTCCACGAAAACGTCAACCTGGCCGAACGCGACCTGGTGCAATCCTTCGGAAACGTCCGCAACCGGCACGACCTCAAAACGGCCCTGGTCAATATCGCGCACGTATTTTTCGCTGGCAAACCCGGAAACAACAGCGACGCGGCGTCCGGTAAAATCCGCCAGTGTCAGATCACCTGCGAGGTCTTTGTTGGCGATGATAACCACTGGCACCCTGGCGTATGGGTCTGTGAAAAAGGCGTATTCCCCTCTCTCGGGGGTCGCCACGATGGTCGGCGCAATAGCGCAGGCTCCGCTTTTCAGTGCCGCCAGGTGCCTGTTCCAGTCGTCGGAGGAGTATTTGTTGAAAGTCACGCCGAGGCGTTTTTCCACCAGGGCGATGATGTCGGCGCCCATGCCGGTAAAATCGCCCACGGACGAGGAAAATTCAACGGGCGGAAATGACGTATTGAACCAGAGGGTCAGCTTCCCGGAGTTTTGATCAAGCCAGTTGCGTTCTTCTGCACTCAACTCTACTGCGGGAGATTTTTCGAGGTGGGAAAATGAAACCGATACCCAGGAAATGGAAATGACCACCAAAAGGATGGAGAGCGTTTTTGAAGATTTTCCAAAAAAACCCCTGAGGGATATGGAAGAGGGAAATGTCCTTAAAAAATATAGCATCGGCATGTTAAACCTGAGGTAATCAAAAACCTCTTTGGCACATGAACAGACTCGAACAAATCCCTGATTGATATGCATCTACCAAATATTTCTTATTTAATACTTTAAAATACCGGGCCTGGACCGCCACTGGAGAACTGGACAAATACTTGCGGCAGGCCGGTTTTCACTTAAGGTGATTCATGGCGATATGACCGTAGCTTTAGAATTTTGCATTCAGGAGAAAAAAACAAAAATGTAACTGTCCAGCACAAGGGTCCGGCAGGTTTCAATCGAGAATCTCGCGGATTTTTTTGGACAGCCCTTCCATCAGAAACGGCTTCTGGATAAAGTTAATCCCCTCATCCAGGCCCCCCTGCTGAACAATAATATCGGCCGTGTAACCGGACATGAAGAGGTGTTTCATCCCGGGACGAATTTTCTGTATCCGGTCGGCCAGTTCCCGCCCATTCATCTCAGGCATAACCACGTCGGTAATGAATAGATCTATTTTGCTGCTGTTTTCCTCAACCAGCTCAATAGCCTCTTTGGGTGTGGCTGCTGTAATAACCGAATAGCCCAGACGTTCCAGC
>JAFGRU010000122.1 GCA_016934985.1 Deltaproteobacteria bacterium | reverse complement strand
GTCCTGTACGGAGCGTTCAAGAAGGTCAGGGTCTATGACTCCTTCGTCGAGGGGGCCAAAGAGGGGCCGGGGATCATTCTGAAAATTTTTCCCTACCTGCTCACCATCTTCGTCGCCATTAAAGGGTTCCAGGCCTCAGGCGCTTTCGACTATGTCAGGGATGCCTTTTACAGCGTGTTTGCGTTTCTGAATATCCCCATCGAAGCCGTCTCCATGGCGATCGTCAAGCCGCTCTCCGGCAGCGCCTCGACCGCGCTCTTTACCGACATCATCACAACCACCGGCGCCGACTCCATGGCCACCCACATGTCGGCCATCATCATGGGGAGCGCCGAAACTACTTTTTATGTGCTGGCCGTCTACCTCGGCGCCGTCGGCATTCGAAAAACCCGTTACCTGGTGCCGGTCTGCCTGGTTGCGGATTTTATCGGCATCGTTGTGGCGGTTATCGTTACCAGGATGTTTTTTTAGGAGCCTGCCGAATGTGTAGAGTTCTGGGGATCACCAATTTTGACTACGCAAAGCACCAGGAAATCGTCGCCCGCTTCTGCGAGCTCGCGCGCACCGGCATGGTCATGGCCGAAGACCCTCCCGGTCACATGGATGGCTGGGGGCTGGCCTTCTACCAAATTGGAGAACTGGTCGTTCACAAAAGCGGCGCCAATATCCTTGAAGAGATCGATAAAGTCATCCGCATCCTGAGCGCAGCGAAGAATTCGCCGTTGATGATCCTGCATCTGCGCAAATCCGCCTGGAGGGACAGATACAGCACCCGGCACGCCCATCCTTTCCACCACAACAACACCGTTTTTTTTCATAACGGCGTGGTCTACGACTACCAGGGGCTTATTCCCGCGATAACCCTGCCGGGCCTCCGGACAGATGCCCTCGATACGGAGGTGTTCTTTTATCACGTCATGAGTGGCGATTCTCAGGATCTGGGCCGAGCTTTTCTGGATACGGCTTCGATTATCAAGCAGAAGCACAAATTCTCGGCGCTGAACTGCCTGTTCAGCGATGGAGTGAAGTTTTACGCTTATCGCGATTATGCCAGGGAACCGGATTACTACTCTCTCTGCAAAGCCTGCTCGGAAAACTCCTGGTTTATTTCATCCGAGCCCCTGGATGAAAACATTCGGTGGGAGATGATGGCGAAGGAAGAATTTTTGGTAATTGATCTGGGAGACAGTGGCTACGGATCAGATTGAAAGATTCTTTTGCTAAAAGTTTTCAACTGAATCAACTCTCCCGGCTTTTTCATCATGAACAGGTAAAAAGGTTTTCTTTGATCGACGCTTTCCGGGTCTTTAAGTGTTGGTCAGTCAATATCGTTGAGGTGAATTACATGGCCCAAAAATCTTTTGTTACCAGTGTTCCCGATCAATCCGGCACTTTTCTCCGCGCTGCAGGGATCATAGCCAGCCACGACGGAAACATTGCCAGGGTCAGCTATAATAAAGCCGTCGACCTTCACACCCTGTTTATTGATGTGCAGGCCCCGGAGGACAAACTTTTACAAATTGAAGATGAGCTTTCGGATATCGGCTATTTAAAAAAGAAAATCACCGAGACAAGAGTCATTGAAGTATCTGTAAAAATCCCGGATAAGCCGGGAGCGGTTCTTCCTGTTCTTGAAATTTTAAATCGGTACAATGTCAATATTTCTTATATGAATTCCTGTGCCGACGAAAATCCATTTCAGGAATTCAAGTTTGGACTCTTGATTGAAAATCCCAAAATCATCAAAACCTTGCTGGACCACATCAGTAAAATCTACCCTATTGACATTATCGAATGCCACAGTTCCGAGGAAAATCTCGACAACACCGTGGTTTATATCCGGCTAGCCAATGAAATGCAAAAATTGCTGGGTTTAAGCACTGAAAAGACGATGCAGTTCATTTCTGAGTCCAACAGAATTCTTCAGGTACTTGAATCCGGGGGCGAAAATGCCGGGAAGGTATTTGATCATATCCGCCGCTTTGCCTATTCCGTAAACCGATGGCGGGGAGACGCTTTTCAAGTCAATATCCAAAAAATAAACCTTAGCAACCTGGTCACCCTTTTCTGCATCCAGCCCTATTGCGGCAGCAATACTTATGTGCTGGTCAGCGAGGAAGAGGTTGTTCTCATTGATACCGGCTTTGCGATTTACGCCGAGGAAATGTTTCATATTTTTAATAATCTGTTTCCTGATTGGAACACCCGGACAAAAAAATTCTATATTACCCATGCCGACGTTGATCACTGCGGGTTGCTGTTCAAGTTTCAAGATGCGGAGATCATTGTAAACCAGAAAAGCGCTGAGAATTTCAGGAGGCAGGTTGAAGGGCTCCCCGATTACCGGGAACAGACAGCTCTTCATCTGGGTTACAGCAAAATCAGCCAGATTATTTCCGGTTATGTGCCCCCTGGCGTAAACAGACTGAAAATATTGGACAGCACTACCCCCGAAGAACATGATTCACTGCTTCCAATCGGCCGAATGGCCATCGGGGATCTGGATTTCACCATATTGGAGGGCAGCGGAGGGCATTTATACGGAGAAATGATCTACTGCTGCCGGAAGGCCGGTGTCGTGTTTACCGGAGATATCCTGGTCAACATCAGCGGGTTCTCCCAGGAAAGGGCGGAGTTTAATTCTCTGGCCCCCTACCTGATGAAAAGTGTGAACGTCGATTCGGAAAAGGCCAGGCACATGAGAAGGCAGGTTACGGAACTGATTCAGGAAATTTCGAATCAAAACATGAAGCCCTGCCTTGTCTGTGGGGGGCATGGTCCGGTTGCGAAATTGGTCGATGGAAAAATCCTCGCAAAAGAGTAAGGGGCGTCAAGTTCAGTTATCAACTTCTGTAAAAAGGGGACAGATTCATTTTTTTTTCGGTGAAATAAAATCTCTCCCCTTTTTATTTTGGACTGATAGTTATGTATACTGTCCCCGGAACTCAAAGAAAAAGTGGCGGATTATTTTCCGAGGGAAGATAAGCCTGCCACTTTTTTTACTCTGCGATTTTGTGGGCAAACTTCCTGAAGTTTTCGAGCATGTCGCCCTAGGGCATGATTGTTACTTATGATTTTTTGCAAGCTGTAGGGTGGGAAGTGCGACTTTGGGTAAATTCATGCGAGCACATTGACTCATCAAAAACTCCCTCCAAAATGGCCAAACATGAAAGCTGGCATTTTTCAAGGCAAACTCATCAAGAGCATCCTGCTCAACTTGCTTGTTTATTTTATATTCTGCGACATAGGTTGCCTCAATTTGGGCACTAACGTCAGGGTCTTGGTCATTTTTGCTCTCTTCACCCTGAGTGTTATTTGCTGTCCAGCGGGAGCCTAGCTCAATGAAAACCTTAAAAATCTTAAATTCATTCTTTTCATCAGTATCTATTTCCTCTATTAAATCAAGGACCTCTGCTTTTTGGACAGCATGCTTATGTTGGATAATGATGGTTCTTGGGTCGGTCAAATATTTTGGATCAAAATCGTCCCTCAACCAACTATTCGTTTTGAATAAATAAACATCATTGATTTGGAGAGATTCAATGGCTGCTTTTAACAACTTGCTCATATTTTAGCTCCAACTTGAGTCTGCATTTGCAGCAGGACGAAGGCATTTATCCTGCTTGCTAACAAGTCTTAAAACATTTTGTTTGGGGCTTGTTTGAGAACAATAAGTCGTTTGTGGCATAGCATCTTGAAGAGAAACCAACTGTTCGCTAAGGTTTGTCAAATAAGTACCAGAATAGTAGGTTAATATATTTACTATGTGCAGATTGAGACTTACACTGTCTTGCTCCGAAGTTTCAGCCAAAAACCTATGTAGCGACTTCGGGAGCCTTAGAGTTATTCTCCCGCTATAATCTTCTATGGGCTCAATAGGCGGGGGCATAGTTCGCCCTTTCTCGTAAAAAACTTCACATGTAACTGAAATTGAGTCTAAGGCCAAACTATAGGCTTCTTCGTGGGTTTCTCCATACTCGGCAATGTCCGGCAGTTCTTTAACCTTAGCCTCAAAATATATTGAACCTTCTATGGCAACTTTTCTTATAGAGATATTGTATTTTGTGGGATCTATCATCTCTTATTCTCCTCTAAAATTTCATCAAGTTCACTCTTATATTTTTTTATCACCCTGATGACCTTAATAATATAACTCCTTTTTATCTCAGGGTTTTTCCCGTGGTCACAATTATAGGAGGCGGATAAAAAATCCTTAAGACCATCGTGGAAGTACAACTTATGACCGCCTTTTCGCCCATCTCGAACCTCAAAGCCAAGTTCCTCAATAAGATCCTTTAACTCTGAACAACGCATTGATGCCCCTGCCCCCTGAAGGGCTCTTATTACGCGGTCTGTTTTAAGTATAGCAGACATTTCGCACCATATATAGTGTCGCAAGCTTGACTAGTTAGTTCCCGCGGAAAATGCGAGTAGTCCTTTGCACTAGAGCCCCGATAGATTATATGACACCACATACGGTGTCAACAAAATTTGCAAAAGTTATTCCTTGTTTGCACTCCACAAGCGGGAGTTCTGTAGGAGTTCCTGGGACATCCATGATAAGTAAAGTCAAGGGGAAAACGGAGATTTCCCTTAACCTCCCGGAGCTTTCCGGTGGTTTTTCTTTTGATCCT
>JAFGRU010000121.1 GCA_016934985.1 Deltaproteobacteria bacterium | reverse complement strand
TTTTTTCGCTTGGCGGGAATAACTCAGTGGTAGAGTGTCAGCTTCCCAAGCTGAAGGTCGCGGGTTCGAATCCCGTTTCCCGCTCCATAAAACAATTTAAAATTAGGCATATAGCTCAGATTTTTGAAAAGAAATTTTTTATTCAGAGCTTGTGCAGGATTTTTTTAATTTAAAGAGGGAAATTAAGGTTCTTTGATGCCCGATATGAAAAATTTCCTATAAGAAGGTACAAGGCTGGAGAAATGTCTCCAGCCTTATTTTTTTGCATTTATCTCGTTAAAATTTGCAAATTGCATTTTGCGATCAGAATTTTCATTTTTTTATGAATTGTTAATTTTTTTCTGGATTCCCAGCTTTTGTTCTGGCAGTATTAAAAACTCCCAAATTAATTATGAAGTGATTTTGAAGGAATTTGCGATGACAAGGCTTGGAATCATTACGCAGTTTTTGTCCAAAATGTCAAATCAATCTGAAAATGACCTTCTTGCCTGGGCTCGGGATAATATCGATCCGGGAGTGTTAAGCAAACTCAAGGAAGAAGTTTCCCACGACGAAATCTCCGCTCTGGTTATCGAACTTGAAAAAAGCCCGGAAGCATTTCTCAGTTTGCTTGTTCGGCAGATCTCATGGGACAATACTCGAACTAGGCCGAGTCAGGTTCATTCCAGCGCCGTTGAAGCGACTGTTCTCTGACGGCCTTCCCGGGCATATAGCCTTTTGATTTCAGATTTGTCCAATCCCGTTGAGGTTTAGTTCAACCAGAAATCTTTCGGTTTGCAATGATTTTCAGAGAAAAACCGGCTTTTTTTATGGCCGGTTTTTTTGTTTTTTAAAACCCTGCCTTTCAAGTATTAATAAGGATTTTCCGACAGCAAGAAGTTGGAAATTTTTTGGAAATTGTTATATGCTTTCAGTGCTAAATTTTTAATAATAATGTAGCCGCAGTGACGATTAGAAAAATGAAAGGAAAGAACTATGAAAATGAAAACCACTCCTTATTATTCTGTAATCAAAGACACCACTGACTTTTGTGGAATGGGAGAATATTTACATAAACATAAATGTTTGACTTACCAGGAAGCCAAAAAGTTTCTGGAAGAGAACCAGCATTGCACCCACATTGATTTTTTTGATGGAGAAGAGTGGCACCACTGCATACCAGGCGATATGTCGAACAAGTAATCATCGTTTTTTTTCTACACTCTCACGGGCAATTGCCATTCAAAGGGAAACAACTAACCACTTGTTTGTTTAATTGCCGCCTTACCCGAAATTCAAGAGCCGGTCCTTATAGGGCCGGCTCTTTCTTATAATGCGTCCAGATTAGCTGGATTTTTTTGTCAAAAATGGCAAGAAAATAGCATTTCAGAAGATTCCCAATCAAAAAGTCAAAAAAAGTGGAGGTTTTGATGTTAATTGACGATGGAAATGGAAAGGTTTTGGAACTGGTTCTTGGTTCTCATGTTTTCGTTCGGCAAGGGGAGGACTGTGAAATTTGCCGAGATTGGTTTGATATTGATTCAAGGACTCAGAAAAAATTGGAAAAAATCCACCTGAACCTGGAAAAATGTCTTGGGGAAGCCGTCGGCAACTACATTCGTGCTTAAAGAAAATTAAGTTTGAAAATTTCAAATAAATTCATGTTTGTTAAATTTATTGACAAACTAAACTATTAACGTTTGTCAAACCTCTTGACAACTGCCCTAAGATTCCTGTTTCTTCCCGCAATGATTTCCAAAATCGAACCAAAAATCTTGTCCTGAACTGTTTTTCCAATATTCCTCTTTTAGTGGAGGACACTGTAACCTCGCCCGCGCATACAGTTGTTAATAATTTCTTTCTGGCTATGAGCCGCTGATGCCGTACCAGTTACACCACCACCAATTGCACCTGCTGCAGCTCCAGCCGCAACACTCCTGCCGAAATCCCTGCCAACAATAGCACCAACGACACCGCTTGTGACGCCGCCAATGGCCGCACCACCAAGAGCCCCTTTACCGGCGCTTTCTCCACTGCTGATCTGTTCAGCATATTGTCGACACTCGGCCAGATCCTGTTCATAAGTGTAAGCACTTTTGCCGGGCGAAGCTTTGTAATCAACAATGGGTCGATGACCCTTTCCGGAACAACCAGCCAGCGTCAGAAAAAATAAAAAGCAGCACCATTTCCCTCTAAAAATATTTTTATGAAAAATCACGTTCAGTTTCCTTACACGACATCATCAGAAGGAGAAGTCGAAATTTTTTACATTTTTTATATTCACTAAAAGAACATCACAGCAGTAAATTTCAAAACCGTTTGTTTTCTAACGGCTTTTTTGATTTTCGACAATTATTATTGCTGTCGAAGAATTTAACATGATTTGAAAACACCTAAGAGTAAAAGTCTAACTTATTGAAATTTCATATAATTTTAAAAGGCATGATGTTTGCGATGACCGCTAGCTAACAGCAGGACAGTCCAACATTAAATTTATTTTTTCTATAATTAGACAAGAACCAGGGTCGATCCTGATTTTATGCCGGAGGGACAATGAAAAACCGCATGTTTTTGTGGTTTTTAGTCATATATTTTTTTGCCGTTTCCAGCGCAGCGGCCTTTTCCCCCGTGGCTGGCAATCTGATTGCTGCACCCCGTGAACTCGCCTCTTCAGCCAATCCAAAGGTAGAGGCCGGTGCCTTTGTCAATTCAGCTTATTACAGTCTGATAAATATGCCCAAAAGCATTAACGCCATAAACACTTTCAAAAAGCACCGTAACCCCATGCATGCCCACGAGGCGATTACCTTTCTTCTCCTCGGGGCGGCGCTGGTAACACTCGCGATATTTTCAATCAAAAAACACTTAAAAAAATAACTCCCTCCGGCCACTGAAAGAAAAATTCCATTCATAAAGCCAGGGTACGATCGGTCTGAGTGGCTGAAAAGACAAAGTTTTCTGAAGCACTGAAGCGGAAAATGCCGTCCTCGTTTTCCGCCAAATCTCCCGGTTGATACGGCTCAATCAATTTTCATAGCGAGAAGAGAAACATCGTTGTCCAGATTGGTCAGTAGGTAGGGGAAAAAGGAATTATCCTCACAGCAATCGACAGCAATCATTGCTGATGGCACCCATTCTGCGAGTTTGACCAAATCGCGTGGATTCACAAACCAGGTGGAACCATCATTCAAAATCAAATGGTGGTCATACCC
This sequence comes from Deltaproteobacteria bacterium, assembly GCA_016934985.1. Taxonomy (GTDB): domain Bacteria; phylum Desulfobacterota; class Desulfuromonadia; order Desulfuromonadales; family JAAYDE01; genus JAFGRU01. The sequence continues at coordinate 58,944 of JAFGRU010000121.1, read as the reverse complement.
GTCTATATCCATATCCAACAAAGACGCTTCGGAAATCCTCATCATCGCCCTCCTGATTTAATTATTTCTGATGGCCGCCCCCTGAAATCTGAAAATTTTTATAAATTTCTTGTCATTTTAGCATATTTATTTCTCTTAGAAAGATTGCGGAAATTTTTCCCCCTTCCTCAAAAAAATGAACAAGTTTTAAACCATCGAAAAAACCTCTTTCACAACCGGAATGGAATTTGCTGTACTAACATTCTTTTTCTCTTAATCTGTGGGTTTAAAGCTGATATTAAGTGATATTTTCAGTTTGAATATGAGGTCTTGTGAGTTTCAAGGGAAAACTTCTAGTCATCATTGTTATTTTTTTATACCCCTGTTTTATTCCTGTTGGTGGTGTAATTGCCGCATCGTCTGCAGAAAAACCTTTTATGCACGAAACAGCCGTATGGCAGAACTCTGCGGATACAACAGCCCAATCCCTGTCCTCAGTGAATAAAACCGAAGCACCAGATAACATTCCGCCCGCCGAACTTGAACCTAAGGATCAAACCCCTCAGCACAAAGGCAGTACTCTTCAAAATGTCGAAAAAATTCTTCAAAATTTGTTTTTGGGTGCTCTCTTTATCATAATTTTTGTCGCAGGTCAGCGTCTGTGGCTGAGGAAAAAGCTCCAGGCCAACAGAAATGAACTAAACCAGACAAAGGAACGCTTTGATAGCTTCATCAAGAACGCTCCCATTGGAATTTTTAAATCTACTATGGAGGGGTCATTTCTTGCCGCCAACGAACAATTCAGCGAGATTTTTGGATACTCCAGTCCCAAAGAATTAATTGAAGAAGTTCAAGACATCGGTAAAGAAATTTACGGTGATCCTCAAGTTCGCCAAGAAATTTTAACTCTTCTCAATCACAGGGAACAGGTCGTAAACCACGAAACAATCTTTGTCCGCCGGGATGGAACATTACGTTGGGGAACCCTCTCCATGCGCAAGGTGGTTAATAGCAAAGGGGATATCACCCTTGAAGGTTTTGTCCAGGACATCACCGCGCAAAAGACGGCAACCCAAGCCATTGAAGAGAGTCAGTCGCTTCTCAAACTCGCAATGGAAGTCGCCAATGCCGGTTCCTGGCAACATTTTCTCCCTTCCCGCAAAGTACACCAAAGCCCTGATTGGTACAAAGTCCTGGGTTTTGAACCGAATGAGTTTGACGCTACTGAAGACAATTGGATGGCTCTCGTCCACCCGGATGACAAACCTAAAATTGAGGAACACCGCAAGAGCTTTGAAGCTCCCTTTAATCAGGCACACTGGGAGATTCAATACCGCATGAGAAACAAAGCGGGTTTCTACCAGTGGGTTTTATCAAAGGCTCAGGTTTTTTCTCGTGATGAAAACGGCAAACCCACCGTGGTCATGGGTATCATCCTGGACATTCAAAAATTCAAAGATGCAGAAACACGCTTAAAACTTGAAGTTTTAGCCAAAGAAGAAACTAAAAAACGGCTTGAATACGAAGCCTATCATGATCCCCTCACAGCCCTCGGCAACCGCTCCAAATGCATGAGGGATATCCAGGACGTTTTAGACGATAAAAAAAACAGCGATTTTCTGGGGCTGATTTTTTTCGATATAGAAAACTTTGGCCAAGTCAATCAGGCCTACGGCCACTCAGTTGGAGATGAACTATTGCAGGCCATTGCCAGAAACCTTCTTCATCTTGTCAGCGGCCAGGGCAAGGCTCATCGGGTTGGTGGAGACCAGTTTGCCGTCCTAAAGACAGGTAAAAGTGCGGTGGATTTCGAAAGTTTCGGCAGATATATTCGTGAGCGACTTCTTACTACCTATTTCATTCAAGGTGAAAAAATCGAAATCGATTTTGTTTTTGGGATTGGTTTCAATAACAATGACAATGAAAAAGCCGACAGCATACTCAACATGGCCGTGCTGGCCCACAAAGAGGCAAAAAAACGCAAAGACGGTACCCTTGTCATCTATGACCAGGACATCAGTGAAAAAGAAAATCGCCGTCTGACCATCGGCAAAAACATTAAGACAGGCTTGGTAAACGGCGAATTTTACTTGAAATATCAGCCCCTCATAAATTCCAGAACAGGCCTCCTTCATGGCTGCGAAGCTTTGCTGCGGTGGGAAAATCCTCAATACGGGACGATCAGCCCCGGCGAATTTATTCCTGTTGCCGAGGAAACCGGCCAAATCAGCATGCTTGGAGAGTGGGCTTTGGAAAATGCTTTCCGCTACTGGACCGTTTCTGGCATGACTTTCAAAGGTCTCATCCTTTCCATTAACGTATCGGGCCACCAATTTTCCCAGCAGGGGTTTTCCGAACAGATTGAAACCCTGCTAAGCCGTACTAAGGTCGATCCTAAAACAGTTGAACTTGAAGTAACTGAAACCGCTCTGATGAAAAATGCCAGGGAAAGTGTCACCAAACTTACCCGACTAAGGAAGCTTGGTGTCAGGATCAGTATTGACGATTTCGGAACCGGCTATTCTTCCCTTGATTATTTGCACCAGCTTTCAGCCGATACTCTTAAAATCGACCTCAGTTTTGTTCAAAAATTAGAGCGTGACGAAAAAACTCAGGAAATAGTCCGCGCCATGATTAATTTAGCCCGTATTTTTGAAATGGAGGTTGTTGGAGAAGGGGTAGAGACTGAAAATCAGAAGGATATCCTACGCAACCTGACTTGTGACTTCTTGCAGGGCTATCTTTTTTCCAGGCCGGTTGAAGGGACACATCTCCTTGAGCTTCTTGATCGGAAATTTTTCTGACAGGCAAAATAATTTTGATGTTCAAATAAAACCCTACAAGTATCCTTAAAAACAATAATTGGCACCTCAGCCTTACCATAATTGTCTTAAGAGTTTTTTGACAACTTGATATCACCTGGAAGAAAAAATATTTAAATTAGAAGGTAAATATTTTTCAACCTCCAAGGTCCAAATCATTTAGGGATGTGTCTATTTCCAAATAGTTTTAAAATGTTTCGATAAATATTTTTTCAAAATCAATAACCGACCGCTTTGATATTCAAATGACATTGGGACTTCAAAGAAAAAGCCAAGAATAAAAACAGAATGGCATGCTTTGTGATTCTATAGAAAACACCTTCAAAACATACCGGGTTATTTCGCCATTATGAAAACAAAGATCGCAACCAGAGTTGTTCAGGATATTTTCCAACGATCCCTTAGCGCAACGCCCTCGTATCTTATCCTCTGGACCCTGATCATTTTTCCAACCGGTCTTTATCAAGCACATCCGTTTATTTCGATATCTCTTTTCATCGCTTTTTTCATCACCACGCTGTTGCGGCTGGCCCCCTTTTTTTACTTTAATTTTTCTCACTTAAAACCAGACACCCTGAACGGAAAATTTCTATATGTGGGGGCGGTGACCCAGGCCACCATCTGGAGCGCAGCATTTGTTTTTGTGATATGGGCGCCGGTCCCCCAAAGCATGAAAATTTTTATGTTCATCTGCACCGCTGGTTTGAGTGCCGGTGGGGGACTGACTTATTCTCCTTCCAGATCGCTGGCCATCTCTTATGTTGCTATTTTGTTGCTTCCTTGTGCTCTTTTTCTTCCTTTTTCCAGCATGGAAAACGCCACTACCATGGCTTCAATCTTTTTTGTGTATTTGGCATACCTCGCTGTCATCATTTGGAAAAGTAACACAGAATACCGTAATGCATTGGAAAATGAGCTGAAACTGGAGGAAAAAACCAGGGCGTTGGAAAGAATAAGTCAAACAGACACCCTGACCGGACTTTATTCTCGTCGCTACTTTGAAGAAATTTTTGTCACCGAATGGAAACGCGCCTTTCGTGAGAAGGTTCCTGTTTCAATTTTGATGGTCGATATTGATCATTTCAAACGCATCAACGACACCCACGGACACATTGCAGGCGACCTGGCCCTGCAGGAGTTTGCCAAGGAACTGCAGGCTGTTTTCAGACGCTGTTCCGATATAATTTGTCGCTTTGGGGGCGAAGAATTCGCTGTTTTACTTCCTAATACCAGTCTGGAAAATGCCCTGCAACGGGCTGAAGTCCTGCGTAGCAGGACTGAGGGGATGGCCATTATCCATCGTGAAAAAACCATTTTCATGACTATCAGCATTGGCGTAACAGGACGCAAAACCCCCGGTATGGAATCCTGCCGAGATCTCATAACCGAAGCTGACGATGCCCTTTACCTCGCCAAAAAACAAGGCCGTAACCAGGTCCAGGTTCAGGAAAGCCACTATGATATCCAAGTAGAACAGTTTGAACTTTTTGCCGAGAACTTCTAACCCAAACGAAATTTTTTCCCTTGTTAAATAATTCCCGCTCTTCCGTTTTCCAAAACGGGACAAACCCTTCTTTCCTTTGACCAGGGTTCTTAAAACCTCCATCACACAGACGCTAATAGTTCGCGGAATCTCTCTATCTTCAATTTTTTAAAAATTTAGTACTTCACAGTTGACAACAATTTAAAAAAGTTTAAAATCCGCCTCTGACTTTTTGTTTATTATTACTAAACTCAGGTGCTTGTGTGAAAATCGGAGAAAGCCTGAAACGGCTCAGAATGATTAATTCCCTAACCCAGGAAGAGCTGGCCGGCCGTGCCGACCTGACCAAGGGTTACATATCCCAATTGGAGAATGACACCACCTGTCCGTCCATCGCCACACTTAAAGACATTCTGGATGTTTTCGGTGTCAGTCTTCAGGAATTTTTCAGCGAGGCAACGGAAAGAAGGGTTGTTTTCGGATTGGACGCCCGGGTTTGCCCTGGCGGGGGCGAGGAACCTTTCAAGGTTGAATTCCTTGTCCCTGGTGCCCAGAACAGAACAATGGATCCGGTCCTGGTGACCCTTGATCCTGGAGCTAAAATGGCAGAGCAGGAAATTCATGAAGGTGAAGAATTCGGTTACGTTCAGCAAGGGAAGGTGGAACTGTGTCTTGAGGATCAGGTCTACACGGTAAACAGGGACGAATGTTTTTTCTTTGCTTCGGACCGCCGCCACTCCATTCGCAACATCGGACGTGGCAAAGCAAAAATTCTCTGGATCGTCAGTCCTCCGACATTCGTTTACACCGGGAAATAGCCTGGAGATTTATTGCCTTTGATTCCATGCACTATCTGGTAAGTTTATAGAAACTAATTTCCAGCAAACCCGTTTTTAATCTAACCAGAAGAAAAGGATTGCGACATGAGCAAAGTGCTTATTATAGGAGCAGGTGGGGTCGGAAGGGTCGTGGTGCACAAGTGCGCCCAAGCAAAGGACGTTTTTTCTTCCATCACCCTGGCGTCCCGGACCAAGTCCAAGTGTGATGCCATCGCCGCTGAGATAAAAGGATATGACATTGCTACGGCCCAGGTCGATGCCGGCAATGTTCCGGAACTGGCAAAACTGATTCGCCAGGTAGAACCAAAGCTGGTCATCAATGTAGCTCTTCCCTATCAGGATCTGACCATTATGGACGCCTGTCTGGAAACCGGCGTCGATTACCTCGATACCGCCAACTATGAACCCCTCGATACGGCCAAGTTCGAATACAGCTGGCAATGGGCTTATCATGACCGCCTCAAGGAGAAGGGCCTGATGGCTCTTCTCGGCAGCGGCTTCGATCCCGGAGTGACCAATGTCTATACAGCTCTGGCAGCCAAGGACTATCTTGACGAGGTGCAGGAAATCGACATTATTGACGCCAACGCCGGCAGCCATGGACAGCCATTTGCGACCAACTTCAATCCGGAAATCAATATCCGCGAGGTGACTGCCGAGTGCCGCCACTGGGAAGACAACCGCTGGGTCGAAAGCGCTGCTCTGGCAACCAAGCGCAGTTTTGATTTTCCCGACGGCATTGGCCCCATGAACATCTATCGCATGTACCACGAGGAAATGGAATCCCTGGTCAAGCATATTCCAACCATTCGCAAGGCCCAGTTCTGGATGACCTTCTCCGATAATTACCTCAAGCACCTGGAGGTCCTTCAGAATGTCGGCATGACCCGAATTGATGAGGTTGACTATAACGGCCAGAAGATCGTACCCCTGCAATTTCTCAAAGCGGTTCTGCCTGATCCCGGCAGTCTCGGGCCTCTGACCAAAGGCCGCACCTGTATCGGCGTGGTTGCCAAGGGGCTTAAAAACGGTGAAAAAAAACAGGTCTATATTTACAACATCTGTGATCACGAAGCCTGTTACAAAGAGACCAATTCCCAGGCCATCAGCTACACCACAGGCGTACCGGCAGTAACCGGGGCCATGATGATGCTGACCGACAAATGGCGTGGCCGGGGAGTTTTCAACATGGAACAGTTCGATCCCGCACCTTTTCTGGAAACCCTTGGACTTATGGGTCTCCCGACCCAGGTTATCGAAAGCGAAGAATGGCTTCATCTGACCTGAAACCGGCCTTACACGTCGCAGAAATAGCTCGTCTCGCTCCCTCGCCGGCCTTTGTTATCGACCTGGGTCGCTTGCGTTTTAATCTGGAGATCCTTGACAGAGTCCAGAGGAGCAGTGGGGCAGAAATCCTTCTGGCGCTCAAGGCTTTCTCCATGTGGAGTCTTTTTCCCCTCATTCGCAAATCCCTGCAGGGGGTTTGTGCCAGCTCCCCCTGGGAAGCCCGTCTTGGGTTTGAGGAATTTGGCCGCGAGGTCCACAGCTTTGCCGCTGCCTTTTCACCGGAGGATGTTACAGAGCTGCTGGACATTTCAAGCCATCTGACTTTCAACTCTTTTGCCCAGTTGGAGCGCTTTCGACCCCAGTGGGAAAGAAAGAAGGGCAAGGTTTCAGTTGGTTTGAGGGTCAACCCCGAACATTCCGAAGGGCATACCCCCCTATACGATCCCTGCGGGCCGGTTTCGCGTCTCGGCATCCGTCGGGAGGATTTCATTGGCCGCTCTCTGGAGGGCGTGGAAGGCCTACATTTTCACACCCTCTGCGAACACCTTTTCGAACCGCTGAAAAGAACCGCCAGGGTTTTTGAGGAAAAGTTCGGTGAGTTTCTGCCCGCCATGAAATGGCTTAATCTCGGAGGTGGCCATCACATTACCCGCGAAGGCTACGACATCGACGGACTGGTAACCCTGATCCGCCATTTTCAGGAGCGTTACGGCGTTCGCGTCTATCTTGAACCAGGTGAAGCAGTTGTCATAGGCACCGGCGTACTGGTAGGAGAGGTGCTCGACGTGGTACGCAACAACATGGCGATCGCTATTCTCAATCTCTCGGTTACTTGCCATATGCCCGATGTTCTTGAAATGCCCTATCGGCCGGAAATCGCGGGAGGCTTCGATCCCGGTGACAAACCCTACACATACCGGCTGGCGGGTCCGTCCTGCCTGGCGGGTGATGTTATCGGTGACTGGTCTTTTGAAAAACCTCTTATCCCGGGAGATCGTCTGGTTTTTCTCGACATGGCCCATTATACCATGGTCAAAACCACCACTTTTAATGGTGTCCATCACCCCCATATTGCGGTTTATGAACCGGATACCGGTGAACTTGATATCGTGCGCAGTTTTGCTTTTTCTGATTTCAAAAGCCGATTGTCATAGGCAACTACATCATTTATGTCACGGGAAGTCTGTCCTCAAGTTCTCTGTTTCTCGTTACGATTCGCCCAGTCCGACAGACTCCCGGTTAATATTTAAATGCTATTGAAATTTTAGGATTAAGTCATGAGCCGTTGGAAAATCAAAGATTCGGAAAGACTCTACAATCTCACTAATTGGGGAGCAGACTATTTTTCCATCAATAAAAAAGGGAATGTCTGCGTACACCCTTCGCCCCATTCAAAATACGCCATCGATATTCGTGCCCTGGTTGACGACCTCATCAAAAGGAATATCAAACCACCCATCCTGCTGCGTTTCATGAACGTTCTCGAAGGGAGGATCAGCTCCATCAACCGCGCATTTAGAAATGCCATCGAAGAGTACGACTATCCGGCCACCTACCAGACTTTTTATCCCATCAAGGTTAACCAACAGCGTCAGGTGGTCGAGGCTATCGCTGATTTCGGCAAGAAGTACGGGCTTGGACTTGAAGTTGGCTCCAAGCCGGAACTGGCAGCGGCTATTTCCATATCCACCGGCCAAAACCTGCCGATCATCTGTAACGGTTACAAGGACACCGAATTTATTGCAACCGTCCTTCACGCCACAAAGATCGGCTATGATATTACCATTGTCGTTGAAAAGCTTTTCGAACTGGAAAGAATCATCGAGTATTCCAAAGAGATCGGCATTGCACCGAAACTCGGTATACGGGTCAAATTGTCGGCACGCGGGACGGGCAAGTGGTCTACTTCAGGCGGGGATGACGCCAAATTCGGCCTGCGTATTTCCGAACTCCTTACGGCCGTCGACCTGCTGCGGAAAAAGGGTCTTCTCGACAACCTGCAACTTCTTCATTTTCACATCGGCAGCCAGATTACCAAAGTCGACAAGATAAAAAATGCTCTCATAGAAGGGACGCGGGTCTATGCCGAAATGAAAAAAATGGGCGTCAACCTGCGCTTCCTTGACATCGGTGGAGGCCTTGGCGTGGATTATGACGGTTCCAAGTCGAGCTATTTTTCAAGTGTTAATTACAACATTGAAGAATACGCCAACGATGTTGTCTATCAGATCAAGAATATCTGTGACGAAGCAAAGGTCCCTTGCCCCAACCTCATTTCCGAATCAGGGCGGGCTATTGTCGCCCATTATTCGGTGCTTATCACCAATATCCTCAACAGCTACACCGAAACTCAAGACCCCGGGTTTGAGGAAATATTGGAAAAACCGGAAAAGCTCGCGCCGACGGTCAGAAAACTTATTGACATATATGAAAGCATCGACCGCCACAGTTTGCGCGAGGATTATCATGACACGGCCCAGTTCTTCCAGGAAGCCATCAGCCTCTTCAAACTCGGCCACCTCGATCTCCAGCAGCGCGCCATTGCCGAATGGGTGAGCAGCAGAATCATTGTCAAAATGAGTGAAATCCTCGAGCGCCTCAAAAATGTTCCCGAGGAACTGCAGAATTTCCAGCTCAACCTGCGTAAAACTTATTTTGCCAATTTTTCCCTGTTTCAATCGATCCCCGACTCCTGGGCCATTGACCAGCTGTTTCCCATTGTGCCGCTCCAGCGTCTGCAGCAGAAACCCGAGGTTATCGCCTCCATTGCCGACATCACCTGCGATTCCGACGGCGAAATAACCAGCTTTGTCGGTGAATTCGGCAAGGCTAAGTTTCTCCCCATCCACCGCATTGACGCTGATGAGGACTATTTCATCGGCTTTTTCCTTATCGGCGCCTACCAGGAGATCCTCGGCGATATGCACAACCTGTTTGGTGACACCAACGCCGTGCACATAACCTTCAATAAAAAAACTAATTACAAAATTGACACCGTCATCAAAGGCGACAGTATCAGCGATCTGCTCAAGTACGTTCAGCACGACGGCACCGAAATCCTCAAAAACATCCACACCAACCTCGAAAAACAGGTAGCCCTGCGTCGTATCACCATCGAGGAGAGCAGCCAATTTCTGCAACTTCTCGATCGGGCACTTCAAGGTTATACCTACCTGGGAGATTGAATGTTTCTGAAAAATTGGTGGTGGATGCTTTCTAAAAAAGGGGAGAGGGTTGCCCATGAGAATATCAATCATTCTGGCTCATCCCAATAACGGCAGTTTTAATCACGCCATTGCCATGACTGCTGCGAGGGTCCTGGAGGCAGCCGGCTATGACGTTTCTTTTCATGATTTATATAAAGAAAGATTCGACCCCATTTTGTATGACGAGGAAATTTCCAAGGATGCAAATTTCCCCCTTGAAATTTCAACTCATTGCAGGGAGATTGCCGAGGCGGACGGTATCGTCGTTGTTCATCCCAACTGGTGGGGGCAGCCTCCGGCAATCCTCAAGGGTTGGGTTGACAGGGTAATCCGCCCGGGCGTCGCTTACGAGTTTATCGAAGACGATCAGGGGGAAGGTATTCCGAAAGGTCTTCTGAAAGCGAAAACCGCCATCGTATTCAACACCTCCAACACGCCGACGGAAAGAGAAGAAAAAGTCTTTGGCGATCCCTTGCAAAGGTTGTGGAAAGATTGTATTTTTCAATTCTGCGGCGTTCCCGGTTTCCACCGCCGGATGTTCAACATCATGGTTACCAGCTCCCGGGAACAGCGGAAGAAGTGGCTGGACGAGGTGGAACGGACCGTGGTCAATTTATTTTCCGAACAGTGATTTAAAACCATCGCGGAATCCAGTAGCCGGAATCGCGTCCATTCTGTTCCTTCTCCAGTTTGTGATATGATAGTGATTGGTTGTTCTTAGAAGTGAAGAGAGAAATGACTAAAAAGAAACCTCTGACAGTTCAATGCCCCACCTGCCGCAAGGATGTCGATTGGTCCACCAGCCCTGCACGGCCGTTCTGCAGTGAACGCTGCCGCCTTATCGACCTGGGCAAATGGTCCGAGGAAGCCTACCGCATCGAAGGGGAGGAGATCAACCGTGAGGAGGAAGCCCACACCCTTTCTTCAGATGAAATTTAAAACAACAGTCAACCTTAATAAAAAGGAATTTCATGTACCACCTGACTATTCATACATCATTTGCCGCTGCCCATAATTTACTTCATTATCAGGGCGATTGCGAAAACCTGCATGGCCATAACTGGAAAGTCGAAGTCACTGTCAAGGCGGAAGCTCTTGACAAATCCGGCCTCGGCATTGACTTTAAGATCCTGAAAAAAGAAACCAAAAGCCTTCTGGGAACCCTGGACCACAAATACCTGAATGAACTCCCGCCTTTCAAGGATATCAGCCCCTCATCGGAAAACATCGCCCGTATCCTTTATGAGGGTTTGGAAAAGAACCTCGCTTCCTACCAGGTTGACATTGAAAGTGTTCGTGTCTGGGAGTCTGACAATGCCTGCGCTACCTTCACCCGCACCTGACGCCCACCTGATTGAGATTTTTTCCTCCATTCAGGGGGAGGGACCCTGGGTCGGGGTTCGCCAGATTTTTATCCGTTTCGGTGGCTGCAATTGGGCCTGTTCCTATTGTGATACCGGTGTCGAAGCCTTAGAATACTGTAAGGTTGAGAAAGACCCGGGGAGTGGAAAGTTCAAGGACGTAGCTAATCCAGTCAGCTTGTCTTTTGTCGCAGAGCTGGTCGCCTCCTGGAAGGTGGTCCACCCCCGAGCTTACCATTCCATCAGCTTGACCGGTGGCGAGCCGCTGATTCATGAGCATGTCTTGCTGGAATGGCTCCCGAAGTTGAGGGAATTCTTGCCAATTTATCTTGAAACCAACGGCACCCTTCCGGAGACCTTAAAAAAGTTTATACCCCATCTCGATTTTATTGCCATGGACATTAAGCTCTCCACCGTAACGGGGATGCCGACCCCTTGGGATGACCACCGGCGCTTTCTGGAGCTGGCGGCCCATTCCCGCTGTTGCGTCAAGGTCGTGGTTGGCAGGGCCACCTCCGAGGACGAGCTCATCCGTGCCGCATCCATGGTCCGCACGGTTGCCCCCGAAACAGTACTTGTCCTTCAACCCCTCTCTGCCAAAGGTAAAGTTACTATCCCGGCGGACAAGCTGCTGCGCATGCAGGAACTTGCGGCCGGCATCCACGGAGATGTCAGGGTCATCCCCCAAAATCATCACATTTTGAAGCTTTTGTAGTATTTTGTTAAAGTGACAGAACAGTATTGATCTCAAAAAAAAGGCGGCTGAAAACGCCGCCTTTCATCTTTCATCAGACGGAATTTCCTTGGGAATCAAGGTCTGTTCTGCCGTTTTTTTAACAGCAAAAAACCAAAAATTCCTAAACCGAGGAGCAGAAATGTTGAAGGTTCCGGTACGGGGAGATATTCACCACCATTTACAGTTTACTTTTTGACTCAAATTCAGGGGGGACTTGTTGTGCTTTTCGAAAATATAACCATGACCGAATTTGAAGAAGGTCTAAAAAAAACCCGGACTGTCCTCATCCCTTTCGGTTCTACCGAAGAGCACGGCAGCCATCTGCCTCTGTCAACGGACACCCTGCACGCTATTGAGGTCGGACGCAAACTGGCGGAGAAACGGCCCATTTTCGTAGCGCCTCCGATTCATTATGGCGTGTGCCGATCAACATCCAGGCATCCCGGGACCGTCTCCATCACCACCGAAACCCTCAAAAGTCTGATTCTGGATATCGTCACCTCCATGCGAAACCAGGGCTTGAGAAACTTCATTTTCCTTAGTGGCCATGCCGGGGGTACCCACATGGCAGCTATTCAGGATGCGGGTGAAAAGTTAATGGAATTGTTTAAGGATATAAGGCTGGCCGTTTTAACCGAATATCAACTGGCCATGGAAGAAGGGAAGGGGATTATTGAAACGTCCGACGACGCCCATGCCGGAGAGATTGAAACCTCCAGAATCATGCATTCCCATCCCCAGCTGGTTAAAGGGGCAGGGAAAAAAGAATATCCAAATTTTCCGATGGGAATTTTGGTGCGCGACAAACGGCGCTTCTGGCCTGGAGGGGTATGGGGGAACCCTGAACTTGCCAGTGCCGAAAAGGGCAGGATGATCGAAGAGGTGGTCGTCAATGCCCTTGATCGTTTCGTCGATGTGTTGGAAAAGTGGGAGGAATAACTTTTTTTAATTATTCAGCTTGTCGGCACAAGGCCTCGGACCGCCACTTCCATGGGCGAAACGAGTCCTTATGCTGAATAGTGGCAAATTTTTTTCAAGCTCAGGCAGTAGAGGCAACCCGATTGAGTTCTGCAAGAAGAAGATCAATATCCAGATCATGAAATTCGGCGCAATGATCCATGGATTTGAAAGCCGCCAGTTGGCAGTCCTGGCAGTCGAGACCGAATTTTTGAAAAACGGGTATTGTCTGGGGGTAGTGACGGATAATCTCTTCCAGGGTCATTTCCTTGGTAATCATAATTTTTTTTCCTCCCTCGGCAGGGCTTGCCTCTCAGCAAACTTTTTTTCCAGTGCCTCTTTGACGATTTCCGGCACAAAGGAGTCAACCGGCCCGTTGAGAACAGCCACCTCCCTGACAACTGAAGAACTCAGGTAGCTGAAGGGGAGGGAAGTCATCATGAAGATGGTTTCGATTTTTTCATTAATGGTACGATTGGTCTGGGCCACCTGAAATTCGTATTCAAAATCAGAAATGGCTCGCAACCCTCTGAGAATGACGCGGGCACCTTTGGAAAAAACATAATTGACCAACAGCCCGTCAAAGGTATCGACTTCAATACGCGAATCATTCCCCACAGCCCGGCGAATAAGCTCAACCCTCTCGTCGATAGGGAAAAGAGGGTTTTTCTGGGAGTTTCGGGCAACAGCGATAATAATGCGATCGAACACCCTGAGCCCGCGATGAAGAATATCAAGATGACCATTGGTAATGGGGTCAAATGAACCTGGATAGACGGCGGTATTTTTATTCACTTTCTGCACCTTCGTCGGAAATCTGGAAAAAATGCATCCGCGTTGCACCGTAGCGACAGGTTTTCACCCCCGCTAACGGGTGAAAGTCCTCTTCGAGGGTTTCTTCGGCGGAGGTCTCAGCACAAACAAGCCCTTCCGGTTTCAACAGGTTTTTTTCCTTTATGGCATGAAGGGCTTTGGCAACCAGGCCTTTTCCGTAAGGAGGATCAAGGAAAATAATGTCGAAAGGCCCGGATTCTTCCACAAAGGGCCAGCATCCCAAAACATCCTTCTGAAAAATCGTAGCTTGTTCCGAAAACCCGCAGTTTTCAATGTTCTGGCGCATAACCCGAATGGCCTGGGGACTGTTGTCAACAAAAACGGCGGCCATCGCTCCCCGGCTCAAGGCTTCAATTCCCATGGCCCCGCTACCCGCGAAAAGGTCGAGAACCCTGAACCCCTGCAGAAAACCAATGCGGCTGAACAGGCTGCTGAACACGGCCTCTCGAACCCGATCGCTGGTAGGACGGATTTTCAACCCGGGAAAAGTGACCAGCTTTTTCCCCCGGGCGCTGCCGCTGACAATTCGCACTTTTCTCTGCCGGAAATTTCAGTTGAACCGGGTTAACATAATGAAAATACTTGGAAACGCTATCATGAAGAGAAAATACCGTCAAGATTAATTCCCTGCTTTCACGGTCCGCACTCTTGATGTTATAGTATTACATTAAAGTTTTAAGATATAATTATGAATATTTTACGTGAAGTGGGGATGGATAGCACCATGGAGAGGCTTAACCTCGCACCATACGCCGCTAAGAGCATTGAAAGCCTGGGGCGCCGCCACCCTGAAGTTTTCAAGGATGACCGTCCTGCCTTCCAGCGTGACCGTGACCGCATTATTCACTGTGCGGCCTTTCGGCGACTGGAGTACAAAACCCAGGTCTTCGTCAATCACGAGGGTGATTATTACCGCACCCGACTTACCCACTCCCTTGAAGTCGCTCAAATTGCCCGCGGTATAGCCACTCGCCTCAAGCTCAATGAAGACCTGGTAGAGGCCCTTTCCCTTTCCCATGACCTTGGCCACACGCCTTTCGGACATACTGGTGAAGAGGTTTTGAATCGCCTTATGGCCGGTTGCGGCGGCTTCGATCACAACCGCCAGTCCCTGCGAATTGTAGAAGAACTTGAAGAACGCTATCCCGGTTTCAACGGCCTGAATCTCACCTGGGAAACCCGCGAAGGCATCATCAAACATTCCCCTCGTTACGAGAACTCCGAACTTTTGCTGGAGGATGAATACTTCCGTGGCAAACGCCCCACCCTGGAAGCCCAGATCATCGACCTTGCCGACGAGATTGCCTACAACAACCATGACATTGACGACGGCCTGAAAGCGGGCTACATTAGCATTGATGAGTTGTATGAGGTTGATCTCTGGCGGGAAATCTTCGACATGGTGTCACAAAAATTTCCCGAGTTGGAGATTTCCCGGCGCATATATCAAACAATCAGCTATCTTATCGGCGCCCTCATAGAAGACGTTGTCCATACCTCTGAGAAACTTATCCGTGAGGCTGGTGTCAGAAACCTGCTGGAGGTGCGCAATGAACCCCGGCGCCTCATCTCTTTCAGCCCCGAGGTGGAAAAGAAAAACAAAGCCCTGAAAACCTTTCTTTTCAAACGCCTCTACCGCCACTACAAGGTCGAAAGGATGAGAATCAAAGCTGAGCTTTTTCTGACCCGAATTTTCGAAAGTTACCTCGCCACCCCGTCACTGCTCCCGGATGATTTCCAGGCCAAAATGGCTGAAACCAGGGCCGAAAGGGTTATCTGTGACTATATCGCCGGAATGACCGACCGCTATGCCATGGACCAGTACCGACGCCTCTTTGAACCCTTTGAAAGAGTTTAAATGCCCGAACATAATTGCGAGCAAGAACAGGTAACCACTTGCCGCTTGAAACTCCTTTTCCAAGGATAATAACAAACATTATGTACCAGGAATTTTTCGGTTTTAGGGAAAAGCCTTTCAGCATCACGCCGGATCCGGCTTTTCTGTATCTGAGTCCGACCCATAAAGAGGCATTTGCCCACCTCCTTTTCGCGGTCCGTGACCGCACCGGTTTTGCCGTCATGATTGGCGAGGTAGGCACCGGGAAAACCACTCTTTTGCGCTCCTTTTTTACCCAACTTGATCCTCAAGATTATTCTCTGGCTTACCTTTTTAATCCGTCCGTTTCTCCAGATGAAATTTTGCGCCTGATCTGTCAGGAGTTTAACCTGGAGACTCAGAATCTGAGCCAGGCGGAACTTTTTGACAAGCTGAACCTCTTTTTACTTGAGCAGAACACCCTCGGCAGAACAGTCGTACTTGTTATTGACGAAGCCCAGAATCTCCATCGGGAAGTACTGGAACAGATACGGCTCATTTCCAATCTGGAGACAGAAAAAAATAAATTAATTCAGCTTATTCTAGCCGGTCAACCCGAGTTGAACCGTCTTCTTACCTCTCCTGAACTGCGTCAGTTGAATCAGAGAGTCTCGGTGCGCTTTTCCCTTACCTTGCTCAGCTACGAGGATACCTGTCAATATGTCCGCCATCGCCTGAAAGTAGCAGGCTACAACGGTCTCTGCCCCTTTACCAGCAGAGCTTTTCGCAACCTGTTTCGCTATTCCAGGGGTTGCCCCCGGATCATCAATCTCCTTTGCGACCGTGCTCTCCTCATTGGTTATACCCGCAATTCGCAAAGAATTTCCGGTGGCATGATCGGCCGGGCCATGCGGGAACTGGGGGGCGGCTTTTTTTCCCGGAAATTTATCTGGCGTTTTCTGCCCCTGACCCTGCTGGTTTTCCTGATATTTTTTGGCGCAGGCATTTTTTGGGGTTCGCTGGAACCGCCTCCCGCTGAACCCATTGCCATGATTCCTGATAAACCCCTACGCCAGAAAATTGCCCCCCTACCGGTAACAGCCGAGCCTCAAGAAGAAAAGCCAACGGCCCTTGCAGCAGTGGCCGAACCGAAAGAAGAAAAACCGGCCCAAACAATCATCCCTGTACCTATGGACACACTCAAATCATCTCTTGCCGGCATGAGTGAACGGGAATCGGCTTTTGCGGCATTTAACGCCCTCGCGCAAATGTGGGCGGTAAAGCCGTTGGTAAAAACGCTTTCTCCTGAGATTTCCCAAAGTCTGGTTCATGTCGCTTACAATAGGGGCCTGCGCATCATTCAGGCTCATAGCGACCCGGATGTCCTGATTTCCCTTGATACCCCTGCTATTCTCGAAATAACTCAGCCTGATTTCCAGGGCAAACGATTTTTAGCCATTACCGGACGCCAGGGGGACCAGTTTTCCATTGCCCCGGCCTTGGCAGGCGTGAATATTATTTCTTTAGAAAGTTTGCGCAGCATCTGGTCCGGCAAGGCTTTGATCTACTGGAAAAATTACCTCGACATATCTAATATTGAAAACCCCGGCCTCAAAGATCCGGAAGTAAAAACCCTCAAAAACCTCCTGAAAAGCGCCGGCCTCAATATCGCTGAGGAAAACACCGTTTATGATCACCAAACTGTGGCTGAGATCACCCGCTTTCAGACCCTGCGGGGGATTCCCGGTGACGGCAAAGTCGGTCCCATGACCCTGTTGCTTTTATATCAGGAGTCCAGTGATTACCGCCCCGTCCGATTGAGCGAAGCAGAAATCGATGGAGGACATTCATGAGCTCCATTCTTGAAGCTCTGAAAAAATTGGATCGTGAACGTAGCGTACGAAAGAACGGCGTCATCAATATAGAAAGGGAAATTCTGCAATCCCCGCTTCCGAATGAAAGTAACAAAAAACGCTACCTGACGCTGTTTCTGGTTTTGCTCGGCACCCTTGTAGTTCTTTCGTTCGTATTGGTGTGGTATTGGTGGCAACCTCTTTCAAAAGAAAAAGATTTTTCCGGCAACGCAAAGATCCGCCAGAAAATTGCCGTCCAGGCGACCCCCGCAACCGGACGCTTACCTGTCCCTCAGCCCCCGGCCCAAACACCCGATTCCCAGCCAAAATCTCAACAACCACCTCAAGAAACCGCCTCTCCTCAGCCACACCGGGCCGAAACTCCACCGGCAACTTCACCTCGGCCCTTCCAGCCGGCTCCGCAACCGAAACCGTTTGCCGCCACTCCACCTGTCAAAGCCGCTCCTGCGCCCGGCCCCTCGCTGATGCGCAAACAACAGCAAAGCCAGAGCAGACCGCTGCCGACATTGACTGTTTCAGGTATTGCTTATGGTGAAAGCCGCAAGGCACGACTGGCTATCGTTAACAGTCAGCCTGTGACTATCGGAGACAGTATCGAAGGAGTAAAAATCGAAGACATTTCGGAAGAGGCCGTTCATTTTTCCAGGGAGGAGGAAAAATTCATCCTCGGTATTGGAGAATCAACCAGGAAATAGAACTCGTTCACCAATGGAATTATCCCATCCCGCAGAAGGCTATGACTGAAATCAACAAAAACTTCGATGTATTCTACAAGCGGCAGAGACGGCATACATGCCAAGGGAATTTATTACGGCCGGTTTAATGGGAAAAACCGATAAGCCAGCTAGGGACTGCCATACCAATGTCAGGGTGCCAACAATTGCGGACGGACCTCAGTTTCAGCTTGAAAGCAAGCTGCATGACGGGGGCAAAAGACAATATCAATTTACATACGTTGTCGAATGAAGAAAAAACCGACCAAAAGGTCGGTTTTTTTGTATTCAGGTTTTGAGCTTTCCCCAGCAATTTGTCAGTTAAAGTTGACCAACTCCTGCAAAATTCCGAGATTCCTGGTACGCCTTGGGTTAGGTCTGGATACGTAACCCTCCAGCATGGGGTAGACTCTTTGTTGAACCTTTTCGATATGCCGGCGGCGCAACTCGATAATGGTCCAGAGATTTTCAACAAGGCGGGTCTTGACAAGTTCCATCTCATTGACTGGAGACTTTATCTGCCGTGAAATATTTTTGACAAGTTCATGGCAGGCCTTGTGTTCGGCCTGCAGTTCAAGAAAAAGTTGAATTCTTTCCTCCGAGCCTCCTTCTGCCTCAAGGTTTTCAAAAATAGTAATTTCGCGGGTTTGAAGATCGCCGCTGAAATAGGTCAGGATCGCATCAATAACGTCATTGAGCTTTCCCAAATCAAGGTGGTCGCTTTTTTCGATATGCCGGGCAAATTTTTCAACGGTCTTAAGGTGAGCGAGAACCTTCTGATGGTCATTGCGCAGGGTTTCCAGAACACTCATTCAGGCCCTCCTTGATAAACGGTCGAAGTTGAAGCCCCCTCCATAATACATAACATTAACAGTGTTCAGAAATTGAAGGGGTTTTCCGCCGCATTTGGTTGAGGGGCGAAACGAAAAAGACATTTTTAGGTTACCCGATTTTATGTGATTAGCAACTTTTTAACACCGGAAAAGGGCGAAAAAAAACCCAAAAAATTTCATAAAAACTTTGATAAACTAGCAAGATAGGAATTTATAAAAAAAGATTTTTCGGTTTACATCACTGACATAAGACCAAAACCAAAGGGGCATTTCCCAATATCAAATACCACAGTTTAGGAGCCGGATTGTGAGAGTATCGACAGATAATAAAGCAGATGACTTTGTTCTGTACGGCCTGGATTTTTTGAATAACCTTTTTAAAAATTATAAACCTCTTGATTTTTCCGTTCGTTTTTGGGAAGGGACAACCTGGGGGCTTTGCCAAGAGAAAAAGCCAAATTTTGTTTTGGTGATTAAACACCCGGGTGCATTAAGGAGGATGTTTTTAAAAGGGGATCAGCTATCCCTGGGAGAGGCATTTATTTATGACGATTTTGATGTTGAGGGAGATATTGAAGCCAGTTTCCGGATAGCTGAACACCTCGCCAGTAAATCTTTGCGAATGACTGAAAGGATTCGCCTTGGTCGTCAACTTCTTCGCTTCCCGATCGGTGGTCAACTACCGATGAGGGAATCTGCTGCTCATCCCAGAGGACGACTTCATTCTCAAAAGCGCGATGCTGAAGCCGTAACCTATCACTACAACATCCCAAGTAAATTTTTCAGTCTTTGGCTAGATCGTGAGATGAGCTATTCGTGCGGTTATTTTCAGTCACCCAAAGACAGTCTGGATGATGCTCAAGCAAAGAAAATAGATTATGTTTGCCGAAAGCTCCGCTTGAATGCCGGTGAGTTGCTTCTCGATATCGGTTGCGGGTGGGGCACAACAATTTTACATGCCGTGAAAAAATTTGGCGTCCGGGCTCTTGGGATCACCCTCAGTGCCCCCCAGGCAGAATGGGCCAATGAGCGTATCCGGGAAGCTGGACTTGAGAAGCTTTGTCGGGTGGAAGTTGCGGACTACCGGGATATGAATGATTGGGGGCGCTTCAACAAAATAGTAAGCATAGGGATGGTTGAACATGTAGGTTTGAGGAAGCTGACTGATTATTTCCGCCGGGCTTATGCCCTATTGCAGCCTCAGGGATTATTTCTCAACCATGGCATCACCCAGAAACCGGGCCAGAATTTGCTCCCCGGCCCCTCGTTTATCGATCACTATGTTTTTCCGGATGGAGAACTATTGCCAATTTCAAACACCCTGCGGTCAGCTGAAAAAAGCGGGTTTGAAGTGTGGGATGTGGAAGCACTACAGCAACATTATAGCCTTACCCTCCGGCATTGGCTGAGACGTCTCGAAGATGCCCATTCCGAGGCGCTTAAGCTGATTGACGAGACAACCTTTCGTATTTGGAAGCTTTTCATGGCCGGCAGCGCTTTTCAGTTCAGCAAAGGTTTTCTTAATGTCCATCAAACACTTCTGGCAAAAACAAAACAGGGGGAAAGCGGACTGCCTCTCACACGGGCAGACTGGTACGTCTGAAAAAATTGTAATTTTCTAAAGACCCCCAAAATTTCCTCAATGAGGTATTATTATTGCCTCGACAGGCGCATGTTGAAACATATTGATTTTTGAATATTTTATTTTGGTTTTGACCCAAGAGGTGCTGTTTGGCTCATCACACGCTTAAATCGGCCTATTCCCAATTGGTTGACCGTCTGAACCGGTTTCCCCAGGGAGCATTCCCTTCCGAAACCTTGTTCTCCATCCTTAAACTTCTTTTCAACGAAAAAGAGGCTGAGCTTGCCGCCCAACTCCCCATAAAACCCTTTCCCGTAAAAAAGGCGGCCCGCATCTGGAAGGTTCAACCCTCAGAAGCCGAAAAGCTCCTCGAATCCCTGGCAGAAAAATTGGTCCTCGTGGATATTCAGGACGAGAACGGCGAAAAACTTTTTTTCCTTCCCCCGCCCATGGTTGGTTTTTTCGAATTCACCCTGATGCGGACCAACGGACATCTGGACCAGCATTTAATCAGTGAGCTTTTTCATCAATACCTGCAAGAGGAGGAAGACTTTTTCCGGCTTCTTTTTCAGGGAGAGACCCAGGCCGGTCGGATCCTGGTGCATGAGCCGGCCATTGACAATGATAACAAGTTACATGTTTTTGATTATGATCGCAGTTCTGCCATCATACAAAACGCCCGGGAAATTGCTGTCGGGATCTGTTTTTGCCGCCACAAAATGAGTCATCTCGGCAAGGCGTGTGATACACCTTTGGAGCTTTGCATGAGTTTTGACGCGCCGGCAGAATTCCTCATCCGGCGGGGTGCTGGCCGGGGAATAGACGCCGTGGAGGCTCTTGATCTTCTTCAGATGGCCTACGAAAAAAATCTGGTCCAATTCGGAGAGAATGTTCGCGAAGGGGTGGGCTATATCTGCAACTGCTGCCGGTGCTGCTGCGAGGCCATGATCGCCGCCCGCAAGTTCGGTGCTCTCAACCCCATTCACACCACCGCGTATATGCCGGTTGTGGATGCTGAAACATGTATCGGCTGCGGGAAGTGTATTAAAGTCTGCCCCGTTAATGCCCTTTACTATGCAAATGCTGAAACGGGGGAAGGGCTTCCCAAGGTCAAGATATACGAAGAGGATTGTCTCGGTTGCGGAATCTGTTCAAGGGTTTGCCCCGGCCGTGCCATCCATTTTCAGGAGCGGGCCGAGCGAATAATTCCGCCTCTAAACTCCACTCACCGAATTGTAAAAATGGCTGTTGAACGGGGAAAACTTCAGAATCTTATTTTTGATGACCAGACTCTCGTCAGCCATCGTGTCTTGAGAGCGGTTTTGGGAGCTATTTTAAAGCTTCCTCCGGCCCAACGCCTCCTGGCCGGGAGGCAGATCGGTTCGAGCTATATTGAAAATCTTTGCCGGAAATTTGGCTAGGATCGAAGCTGAAAACTTCTCGGGCTATGGGATGAATCTACTTTGAGATCGGCTGCCGCTTCCAGCTTTGGAGTCGCTTTCAAGTAACACCCGTACAGATCAAAGGGGTGGCTGTTCTATCAAAAGCCCGTGGGGCGATTTTCGGATACCTTAACCTCTGTCAATAAGTCCGCTTTGTTTCGAAAGCGAATCCCGGCCAGATAGTTGCCATTCGGCAACCTATAAAGTTCCCGACGCTCATTTCCACCTTCTGGATAAGACTCACTGAATAGCAATTCACCCTTGAAGAAAACCTCTTGAAATCCATTAAAATAACTACAAGTTTCCACGTTAATCTCCTTTTGAAAGAACGATTATTCAGCGCGATGCCTCGTCTTTCTGGGGTAAGAGGTTTGGAGATTAACATCATCATTGTAATTTTTCGATAAAAAAAGGCCCCGCCGAGCCGATCGCCGGGACCTTATCTCTCCCCTCAGGAGGCCTGCAGGGAATTTCTTTTTTTGTCTGAAAACTGAGTTTTATCCGAAGCAATTACCCTGCCACTCAAATCATTACTTTTACCAAAAATCAACCCGCTCCAAGCAACCTTTAATTAAGCCATTAAAAACAAAGGGTTGAAAAGATTATTTAGTAATGCTCTTTACTTTGGGTTTTCGTTATCAGGAATTTGAGCGAACAGAGCTTTAATTTTTTAATTTGAAGAATGAATTTAAAGGAGGGAGTGACCGTTTTGTACCCAAATAACGACAAAAGCTCTGCCAAATTTTGTATTTTCGCGGAGAACACTCTGGGCAGACACCCAACACGGGTATCATATGGAACAAGAGTTAACTTTTTCGCGAAAAAAATCTTCGCATAAAATTAAAATTGTGAGTATTGCCATCTTCTATGTTGACCGGGCAGGTGGATTTAATTTCCTGAGCACATTCCCTGCAAAGTTGTTGACAGAGGCTCTCGTAATGTTCCTGGCCACTAAGAAAGGTTTTTATTAAAATCCCGAAACCAGCGTCCCGTATCAACCAGGCACTTGGCTGGGGGCGTTCTTTACTCCAGCGAACAATGCCAATCAGTTCAATACTTATCCCATCCCGTGTTGATATTTCCAATTTTAAAATGGTATCGACAGGATAAGTTTTTTTGGTGAAAACAAAAAACCCGAAAACCGACAAATCCTGGACCAGGCCATGTTGATCCAGTTTTTCTTCACCAAAACGAACCGGGATTTCCGCGACAAAACGTTTACCCCATCTATTTTCAGCCATTTCCCAACTCTCCCCAAAAAAAACACTCAAATTAATGGGTTTATGCGGTCACAAAACGAATGTGAGCTTTCTTTCATCTTATTAAACAAATAAGTTATGCAAAAAGTATTCTCCTGTGAGCTTCCAGGTACTGAATTCCCTGTCAAGTAATATTCTTATTGAGTCATGACTAGTGAAGTTAGTTTCGATTCAAAGAATTTTTTTGAAAATATCTGTAACCTTATTTTATCGGGCGGGTATTATCAGGATAAGTGCGGACTGAAAACAAAAAAAGGAGGCTGAAATGAAAAAACTGATGGTATCCGGAATTGGATTAATGTTGGTTGCGTTCTTTGTCATGCCGGCTGCGGCGGATAAAGGCAACAGGCAGGCAAGAGAAGGCTACAATACCGACCGGCCAGCCCATTCGTATTCACATAAAAACAATTACCGCAGAACTTTTAAACAGGATTTCAATAAAGAGCGACGAGAATACCAAAGGGATATGAAAAACAATATCCGAGCCATGAAACGGGCCGATTCACCTCGTGAGCGAGAAAGAATCCGCCGCAACATGAGGGCCGACAGGCACGATTATAAACGTGACGTCCGCCAGCTCAAACGTGATTACCGTTACCAAAAACATAGCTATCGCCATGGCCGAATCGAGAAACGACACAAAAAGGACCTTAGGGCCTATGGCCACAGCAGTCATTATCGCAGCCCGAGAATCAACCATCTCGCTTTTGGTTTCTGGTTCTAAGCAGGACGGAATAAAAAAATTATGATTAATCTTTGACAGGAAGTCAGTCCGGAAAAAGCGCCTCTTGAAAATAAGAGGCGCTTTTTTGTTGATTTTGAAAAGTTCAAGACATTCAGGAGGCAGAGATGCCGGCCTCCACGACAAAACGTTTGATTTTTTTGGTGGTGGTTTTCGGAAACTCATCCTCCCGAAGGGTAAAGCGTTTAACCCGTTTGTAGTCCGCCAGGTTCTTGCAACGTTTCTGGACTTCTTCGCGAATCAGCTTTTCTACATCCTCAACGCTGAAAGAGTTTTCACCTTTGCCTGCGGCAAACCTGTCGATGGCCTCCTGATCAGGGTATATCTGGGCATAGACTTCTTCAGCCGATCCGTTAACCTTGTGACCATAGACCATGACTTCGGCGATAAAATCGCTTTTCAGCAGTTCTTCCTCAATTTCTTCTGGATAAACGTTTTTACCGTTGGGAGTGACAATGAGGTTTTTCACTCTGCCGCAAATATAAAGGAAGGCGTCCCGGTCCAGGCGTCCAAGGTCGCCGGTGTAATACCAACCATCCTTGAGAACCTCGTCGGTAGCTTTGGAATTGTTGTAATAACCAATCATGACGTTGGGACCTTTGACCAGGATTTCACCAACACCTTCGTCATTGGGTTGGTCAATGCGGACCTCTACCCCGGGAAAAAGTCTGCCCACGGAGCCCAGCCGATAAGCACTGGGAGTTTCCACGGCGACCACCGGAGCGGTTTCGGTAATGCCGTAACCCTGAAAAAGATTGAGACCGTATTCTCTGAGCCCGGATGCAATTTCGGGGTCAAGAGCAGCCCCTCCGCTGATAAACACTGCCTGGTCACCCCCCAGAGAGCGGCGGATTTTTTTCTGGATCAGGTTCTTGGTCCCGGGCAAAGAAAAAAGAGTTCTTAACGCCAGATTTTCAGAAAATTTCTTTTCCAAACGATTATGAAATATTCGAAAAATGGCCGGTACACCCAGAAGAAAGTTGGGGTTTACCTCTTCCAAATTGGGACCGATCTTTTTAAGGGATTCCACAAAGGAAACGGTTCCGCCGATGGAAAGGGGAAGGATGATACCCACCACCTGTTCGAATATGTGATGAATGGGAAGGATCGAAAGCATATGAATCTTAGGCGTAAGCCTGTAGAGATCAACGGCTGTATTTACGTTGAACATGATATTGACATGGCTGAGAACAGCCCCCTTTGAGCGCCCGGTAGTGCCGGATGTGTAAATGATAACAGCCGGGTCCTCGGGTTGGTGAAGAGGAGGGGAGGGTATTTCCTCATGCATGAAATCAGCAAGGTAGGTTAAACGCTTTTTTTTCAGTAGTTGCCGCCTTAAAGCATCAAAATCCGACAGCAAGTGCGACAAAGATTCCTTGGGTTTGCCAGGTTTCTGAAAACTGGCAAGCAGGGAAGCGTGAAGTTTTTCCGCCAGAGCTTCAAAATTCTCGGTTTCCTTTTCCGATAATTTGGACTTCTTTTTAAGAACGTGCCATTCGGAAACCAAGTCGTCGAGCATGATTTCAAGGGCCGGATCAGCCATTCCGGTTGCCTTCTCAGGAGAAATGACGATAATTTTTTCCACTTTTGAAAGATTCGCGACCAATGGTGCCAGGGTGTCCAGAAAGATTTCTTCAGTGAAGATTATTCTTGTTTCGCAATCCGCTAAAATATGACGAATCTCTCCCGACTTCAGATCTTTATCAATAGGCACAACAATGGCATCGCTGCGCAGAATGCTCAGGTAGGTGACCACCCAGTCAGGGGAAGGGGAGGCCAGCAAAGCTATCCGATCACCCTTTTTTATCCCAAAATCCAGAAGCCCGGAGGTAATGGCCTCGGATTTGCGCCAAAGCTCACTGTAACTGAGAGGTTTCCAGGAATTTCCGATTTTTTGCTCCAAGGCACTTTTAGAGCCATACTTGAAGCAGGATTCCATGAACTGGGCATCGATTGTTTTGGTAATCATAAAATGACCTTAGGAAAAAAGTTAATCATCTTAAGCTGAAAGCTTAAAACATCTTTTTAAAATGAGCAAATATAATTATAAAGAAAGCTAACAAATTTAAAATAATTATTCTTTCCAGGGTCTCATTGGCACCTAACCAACTAAACCCCTTAATCCTTTAGTGTTTTAAGAACACTTTTTTTAAGAAAACCATAAGTCATTTTAATTGAGTCAAATCAAGCGAAATATGAATCTTCTTTACTTCCTTAAACCATTCTTGTAATTTAAACTGTTATGCTGATAAGGGTTGGGCATCGTAGATATTAGCATAAAAAGCTTTTTCAAAAGCATGGCAACAGACTCTTGTGGCTTTACAATGGCGGCCCAAAATCATCAATCAAAAAATTAAATAGTTTTCTTACTATTTGAACGGCATTGACCCAGGTATGGATCAAAAATATATTCGCAATTTTTCAATAATCGCTCATATCGATCACGGCAAATCAACCCTTGCAGATCGTCTCCTGGAGGCAACAGGCACCTTGAGCCAACGGGAGAAAACCGACCAGTTTCTTGACAAAATGGAATTGGAGAAGGAACGCGGCATTACCATCAAGGCTCAATCGGTGCGTCTTAAATATAAGGCGGACGATGGTCACGACTATATACTCAATCTCATCGATACACCAGGACATGTCGACTTCTCCTATGAGGTCAGCCGTTCCCTCAGTGCCTGCGAGGGGGCGCTTTTGGTGGTCGATGCCTCGCAAGGAGTTGAAGCCCAGACTCTGGCCAACGTATATCTGGCCATCGATCAGGATCTGGAAGTTTTTCCGGTTTTGAACAAGGTCGATCTGCCAAGCGCCGAACCCGCCAGGGTCAAGGAAGAGATTGAAGAGATTATCGGGCTAGACGCCTCCGATGCCATTGAGGCCAGCGCCAAGGAGGGTATCGGGGTTCATGAAATCCTCGAGGCTCTGGTGCGTAAAATTCCGCCGCCCCAAGGGGACCCGAACGGCCTCCTCAAAGCCCTGATTTTTGACTCCTGGTATGATTCTTACCAGGGGGTTGTCATTCTGGCCCGTGTTGTCGACGGAAAAGTTTCCAAGGGCGATAAAATTCTGTTGATGTCCAATCGCAAATCCTACGAGGTTACCAAGGTCGGCGTTTTCAGCCCCCACCCGTTTGCCACACCCTCCCTTCATGCGGGTGAAGTCGGTTTTATCATCGCCAGTATCAAAGTTGTCGGCGACGCCAAGGTGGGGGAAACTATCACCCATTTCCATCGTCCCGCAGAAAAAGCCCTTCCCGGTTTTCAGGTAGTCAAGCCAATGGTCTTCTCCGGCCTTTATCCAATTGATCCGGGGGATTACGACGACTTGCGGGATGCCATGGAAAAACTTCAGCTCAACGACTCGTCCTTTTCCTTCGAGCCTGAAACCTCTGTTGCCCTTGGCTTCGGTTTTCGCTGTGGCTTTCTTGGCCTTTTGCACATGGAGATCATCCAGGAGCGGCTTGAAAGAGAATTCGATGTTGGCCTGATTACTACGGCCCCCACGGTTGTCTACCATGTTCACACCACTGACGGACAAATGCTGAGGGTTGACAGTGCCACCAAACTGCCAGAAGAACAGGCCATTGAGAGTATTGAAGAGCCATTCATCAGAGCCTCCATTCACCTTCCTCACGAGTTTGTCGGCCCGCTTCTGGCCCTGTGCGAGGAAAAACGAGGTATTCAAAACGAAATCCGCTATCTGACCGCTGATCGGGTCATGGTCATTTATGAGCTGCCCCTAAACGAGGTCGTTCTTGATTTTTACGACCGTCTTAAATCAATCACCCGCGGCTATGCCTCACTTGATTACGATTTTCTTGATTACCGTCCCAGCAAACTGGTGCGTCTCAATATTCTTATCAACGGGGAGACGGTAGACGCTCTGTCACTCATTGTCCACCGTGATAAAGCGGCTCAGCAGGGACGGGAGCTGACCTCCAAGATGAAGGAATTCATACCGCGCCAGCAGTATGAGGTGGCCATCCAGGCTGCTTTGGGTAATAAGGTCATTGCCAGGGTCAATGTCAAGGCGTTGCGCAAGGATGTCACTGCCAAATGCTACGGCGGGGACATCACCCGCAAACGCAAGCTCCTTGAAAAACAGAAGGAGGGCAAAAAACGCATGAAGCAGGTCGGAAGGGTGGAAATCCCCCAGGAAGCATTTCTAGCAATCCTTAAAGTCAAAGAGCCTAAACAATGAAAAAAAAGGACAAAAAGCTTATTGCCACTACCGAGAAAAAAGGGCAAAAAAAACCCTGGTACAGGGAATACGCGGAAGCACTTATTGTTGCCGCCATTCTCGCACTTTTTATCCGAACCTTTGTCGTTCAGGCATTTAAAATACCCTCCGGTTCCATGGAGGACACACTCCTCATTGGCGATCATCTTCTGGTCAACAAATTCATTTACGGCAGCCATATTCCATTTACTGACACCTGGGTGCTTCCCCTGCGCAACCCCCGAAGAGGGGACATCATCGTTTTTGAATTTCCCGAGGACGAGGGAAAATCATACTTTCAACGCCGCGATTTCATTAAACGTGTCATCGGAATTCCGGGGGATGTGGTGGAAGTCCGCAACAAAAAAGTCTTCGTCAACGACCAGTTGTACCGCATTTCCCAGGAAGTTCACAAAGATCCCGGGAGAATGATTGGTGACAGTGCCGTTTGTAATGACACCAGTCAGTTTCCGCGTCATCAAGGGTGTCGTGACTATATGCCGAAAATCCAGGTGCCGGAAGGCATGTACTTTGTTATGGGAGACAATCGCGACCAGTCTTATGACAGCCGCTTCTGGGGTTTTGTCGACCGAGGGAAAATCAAGGGATTGGCATTTATCAAGTACTGGTCTTGGGACGCTAAAAAAAATTGGCCCCGCTGGGAACGCATCGGCCGGCCGATCTATTGAGAAAGATACCTAAGGTTTACCCCCGGCAAATTTTCTGTTGCCCCCGCCGTTCAACCTTGGTAGAGTAGGGCACATCGAGACAATACTCCATATTGTCCCTTTTAAGTTAATCCAGAGAGGTTAGCAAGGGTGGCAGACATACATAAAAATTCGAATTACGCTCGTTTATCAGGACCTTCCCGTCATCCTCAGGGAAGGTCTTTTTTTGTTTTTCGCAGGGATTGAAAAACAAAATTTGGGCCCTCAGACAAGGTGCGCTGTTTTTTCCAAAAGCACAACGTCGTTTCAGGGCCAAATACACAGTTTTTAACAGCCTGAACTGGAGGTGCCCATGGCCGAGTCCAACACGCTAATTCTCGATAAAGCTGGAATTCGCCGCGCCCTGACCCGAATTTCCCACGAAATACTGGAGAGAAACAAAGGCACAACCGATCTCGCCCTGGTCGGCATACGTACCGGTGGTGACTTTCTGGCCCGCCAGCTGGCCGCCATGATCGACCGTATTGAGGAAAGCCAGGTTCCCGTCGGAGTTATCGACATTACCCTCTACCGGGACGACCTGAGTCATCGCGAAGTCCGTCCCGTCGAAAAAACAACCCTGCCGTTCTCCCTTGATGATCGCCAGGTCGTGCTGGTGGACGACGTCCTCTTCACCGGGCGCACCATTCGTGCCGCCATGGACGCACTCATGGACCTTGGCCGGCCGCGCAACATCCAGTTGGCGGTCCTCATCGACCGCGGCCATCGCGAGCTGCCCATACGGCCCGATTATATCGGCCGCAATGTCCCTACCTCGAAAGATGAAGGCATTGTAGTGGAATTTAACGAGGATAACGCCCCGGTTTCGGTGCTTTTGAAAAAGAACTAATTACCCTGGAGGTCACTCATGGCTTTCAGCCATAAACACATTCTCGGAACAGCGCAATTATCTACCGATGACATCAGCCTGATCCTCGATACTGCAGAAAGCTTTAAAGAGATCAACCAGCGTGACATCAAAAAAGTTCCGACCCTCAGGGGCAGAACCGTGATCAACCTCTTCTTCGAGGCATCTACCCGCACCCGGGTTTCTTTCGAGATTGCCGAGAAACGTTTGAGTGCCGATTCCATCAATATTTCCGCCAGCACATCATCGGTGGTAAAAGGTGAAACCCTTGAAGATACTGCCCGAAATCTGGAAGCCATGCGGCCTGACATCATCGTCATCCGCCATTCGGCCTCCGGTGCTCCCCACTATCTGGCCGAGAGGGTCAATGCTGCCATCGTCAATGCCGGGGACGGCGCTCATGAACATCCGAGTCAAGCACTTCTCGACCTGATGACCATCCGCGAGCACAAAGGTTCCCTGAAAGGCCTGAATGTCGCCATTATCGGCGATATCACCCACAGCCGGGTGGCCCGCTCCAATATCCTGGCCTTAAAAAAAATGGGGGCCTCGGTTCGCCTTCTAGCCCCCGGGACCATGATGCCGCCTGGTATAGAGAAGACGGGCGCCCGGGTCTTCACCCGCATGGAGGACTGCCTTGACGGCGCGGATGTGGTCATGATGCTGCGCATCCAACTCGAACGCCAGGGGAATACCCTGATTCCTTCGGTGAGGGAATACGCCCGTTTTTTCGGCCTGAACAGGTCAAATTTAAAATGTGCCAAGCCGGATGCCCTGGTCATGCATCCCGGGCCTATTAATCGGGGAGTCGAAATCACCTCGGATGTGGCGGACGGCGATCAGAATGTTATTCTCGAGCAAGTTGAAAACGGGGTCGCCGTACGTATGGCCCTGCTTTATCTGATCAGTGGGGAAAGTGTTTCCGAGACATGAGCGGGGAATAAATTATGAAAATTTTAATCAAAAACGGAAGACTGGTGGATCCGTCTCAAAACCTCGATGATAATCTCGATGTTCTGGTTGATGACGGCGTGATCAATGCTATCGACCATGATATTCAAAGTTCCGACGCTGACTTGATTGATGCCCGGGGAATGTTCGTCACCCCTGGTCTGATCGATATGCATGTGCATCTGCGCGATCCCGGCCAGGAATACAAAGAGGATATCACCAGCGGCACCCGCGCCGCCGCGGCCGGCGGTTTCACCTCCGTTGCATGCATGCCTAACACTGAGCCGGTCAACGATAACCTTGCCACCACCGACTACATCCTCCAGAAAGCGCGGATCTGCGGAGTCGTTAATGTTTTCCCCGTAGCCGCCATCTCCAAAGGGTTGAAAGGTGAATCCCTGACCGAAATGGGGGAATTGAAAGAAGGCGGTTGCGTCGCTTTTTCCGACGACGGACACTGGGTCAGTAATGGCGATCTTATGCGGCGCGCCCTGGAGTACGCTGGCCTTTTCGATGTCCCCCTCATCTCCCATGCAGAGAATTTTAGCATTTCAGGCAAAGGGGTTATGAACGAGGGCTTTGTCGCCACCGAACTCGGCCTCCGGGGGATTCCCTGGGTGGCCGAAGATGCGGCGGTTTACCGTGATGTCGCTCTTGCCGAATTCAGCGGCTCCCGCCTGCATATCTGCCACATCTCCACGCGTGGCACGGTGGAGATTATCCGCACCGCTAAAGCGCGGGGCGTCCGGGTCAGCTGCGATGTCACCCCCCACCATTTGACCTTGACGGAAGAGGCTGTCCGCGGTTACAACACCAACGCCAAAATGAATCCGCCCCTGCGTACAGCCGAGGATCTGGAAGCCCTTTACCAAGGCCTCAGGGACGGTACTATTGACGCCATTGCCACGGACCACGCTCCCCACCACAGGGATGACAAAAATGTCGAGTTTGATCGCGCCCTCAACGGCATCGTCGGCTTGGAGACAGCCCTGCCGCTGGTTCTGATGCTGGTCGATAAAGGAGCCTTCTCCCTGAACACCGCTTTAGCCGCCCTGACGACTGCACCGGCGCGGATCCTCTCTTTACCGAGAGGATCTTTAAAAAAAGGGGGGGTTGCCGACATCACCATCTTTGACCCGGAAAAGCAGTGGCAGGTTGACTCCGAACGCTTCCTTTCCAAAAGCCGGAACACCCCTTTTGAAGGATGGACCTTGAAAGGCCGGGTGTCCCGGACCCTGGTGGCAGGCAAAACCGTTTTTCAGGACCTGGAGTCCTGATTCAACTCTTTAAAAGATTATGAGTTTTTAAAGTTATGAAAGCAATTCTTGCTCTGGCAGATGGAAAATACTTTGTCGGCCGGTCTTTCGGCGCCAGCGGGGAAGTCTCCGGCGA
Source organism: Deltaproteobacteria bacterium (assembly GCA_016934985.1). Classification (GTDB taxonomy): domain Bacteria; phylum Desulfobacterota; class Desulfuromonadia; order Desulfuromonadales; family JAAYDE01; genus JAFGRU01. Next base: position 27,040 of record JAFGRU010000121.1, on the reverse strand, counting down.
AGTGGTGTTCAATACCAGCATGACCGGTTACCAGGAGATTCTTACCGACCCTTCATATTGTGGTGAAATCGTCACCATGACCTATCCGCTCATCGGCAACTACGGTGTCAATACCGAAGACGTCGAATCATCACGTCCTTTTCTCTCCGGTTTCGTGGTCAAGGAGTACAGTGAATTTCCCTGCAACTGGCGTTGTGAAATGACCCTTGACGCTTACCTGAAGAAACACGGGATCATTGGAATCCACGATATCGACACCCGGGCTTTGGTTCTGCATATCCGCTCACGTGGTGCCCAGACCGGGATCATTTCCACAATTGACGACGATATCCAAAGCCTTATTGAAAAAGCCCGCAAGGAGCCCTCCCTGGTGGGACGCGACCTGGTCAGAGAAGTTACCTGCAGGGAACCCTACGAATGGAACGAAGGTCTCTGGGAACTCGGTCAGGGGTACGCCAAGGCCGGTGAAGGGCGTTTCAAGGTCGTGGCCTATGATTACGGTATCAAACGCAATATCCTCCGCAACCTGGTTTCCCACGGCTGTTCGGTTACAGTGGTCCCGGCAGATATGCCGGCTGAAGAGGTTCTTGCTTTGAAACCGGACGGGGTGTTTTTGAGCAACGGCCCTGGCGACCCCGAACCCATCACCTATGCCCAGGAAAATATCCGAAAACTTTTGGGCAAGGTCCCCATCTTCGGCATCTGTCTCGGCCATCAGCTTATCGCTCTGGCCCTGGGAGGCCAAACTTACAAACTAAAATTCGGCCATCGGGGCGGCAACCAGCCGGTCCAGCGGCAAGAGGGAAAAAACGTCGAAATCACTTCCCAGAACCACGGTTTCGCCGTGGATGCCAGCAGCATTAAAAACGAAGCGGTTCTGACCCATATCAATCTCAACGACAACACCGTCGAGGGGCTGAATCACGAGAAGTTGCCGGTTTTTTCCGTTCAGTACCACCCCGAGGCTTCACCCGGCCCTCACGATGCGCGCTACCTCTTTGAACGCTTTATCAAAATGATGGAAGCGCATAAAAAATAAACTCTTTAAAAAAACTTTGCTTCTGGAAATAAAGTTATGCCGAAAAGAACTGACATTGAAAAAATTCTGATCATCGGAGCGGGACCTATCATAATCGGCCAGGCCTGTGAATTCGACTACTCGGGCACCCAGGCCTGCAAGGCCCTGAAGCAGGAAGGCTACACCATTATCCTGCTCAATTCCAATCCGGCGACTATTATGACCGACCCCGACTTTGCCGACCTGACCTATGTGGAACCGGTCACCCCCGAGGTATTAACCAAAATCATCGAAAAGGAGAGGCCGGACGCCATTCTCCCCACCCTCGGTGGGCAGACTGCCCTCAATACCGCAGTGACAGTTGCCAAGCAGGGCATTCTTGACAAATATGGGGTTGAACTTATCGGCGCGAAACTCCCCTCCATCGAAAAGGCCGAGGACCGCACCCTGTTCAAAAACGCCATGGAACATATTGGTCTGGAGGTCCCGCGCTCCGGACTTGCTCACACCTTTGAAGAGGCTCAGGAGATCGTCGATTTAGTCGGTTTTCCTGCCATCATCCGGCCCTCTTTCACCCTTGGCGGAACCGGCGGCGGCATCGCCTATAACCGTGAAGAATATAATGCCCTGGCCCAGGCAGGCCTGGATGCCTCACCGACCAGCGAAATCCTGATCGAGGAATCGGTTATCGGCTGGAAGGAGTTTGAGCTGGAGGTCATGCGCGACATGGCCGACAACGTCGTCATCATCTGTTCCATTGAGAATTTCGACCCCATGGGGGTCCATACCGGCGACTCCATCACCGTGGCCCCGGCCCAGACCCTGACCGACAAGGAATACCAGATCATGCGCGACGCCGCCATCCGCATTATCCGGGAAATCGGCGTCGATACGGGCGGTTCCAACATCCAGTTTGCCATTAACCCGGATGACGGCCGCATGGCGGTTATCGAAATGAATCCGCGGGTTTCCCGATCCTCGGCCCTGGCCTCCAAGGCCACCGGCTTCCCCATTGCCAAAATCGCCGCCAAACTGTCGGTCGGCTACACCCTTGATGAAATCACCAACGACATCACCCAGGAGACTTTCGCCTCTTTTGAGCCGACCATCGACTACGTGGTTACAAAGGTGCCGCGCTTCACTTTTGAGAAATTTCCCCAGGCGGAAGCGACCCTGACCACCCAGATGAAATCCGTCGGCGAGGCCATGGCCATCGGCCGCACCTTCAAAGAGAGCCTTCAGAAAGCCCTTCGCTCCCTGGAAATCGGCTCCAGCGGCTTTGAAAGCCGCCTCTTTCCAAACGGTATTGACAGGGACGTTAAGGATGATGAATTAAGTCATCTGCGCGAGCGCCTGAGGACGCCCAACTGGGAGCGCTTATGGTATCTTGCCGACGCCTTGCGGGTCGGCCTGTCCCTGGACGAGATCCATAACATCACCAACATCGACCCCTGGTTTCTTTTCAACCTGAAACAGATCGTCAACATGGAGAGCGACCTCCAGGAGGCTGCAAAAACCGCCGAGGGCAAGCTCGAAGGTCTACTGGATAATATTCTCGCCGCCAAGAAATACGGCTTTTCAGATCAGAGGCTGGCTTTCCTTCTCCACACCAGTGAGAGTGCCATCCGCGAATTCCGCTGGGAAAAAGACATCCGACCGGTTTACAAGCGGGTCGATACCTGCGGCGGCGAATTTGAAGCGTTCACCCCTTATCTTTACTCCACCTACGAAGAAGAGTGCGAAGCCCGGCCCACGGATAATGACAAGATCATGATTCTCGGCGGTGGCCCCAACCGCATCGGCCAGGGGATCGAATTTGACTACTGCTGCGTTCACGCTGCGTTTTCCCTTTCCGATTTGGGGTTTGAGACCATCATGGTCAACTGTAACCCGGAAACGGTTTCTACCGATTACGATACCGCCGACCGGCTTTATTTCGAGCCCCTGACCTTCGAAGATGTCCTCGAAATCGTGCACAAGGAAAATCCTAAAGGGGTTATCGTCCAGTTCGGCGGCCAGACACCTTTAAAGCTTGCCACCGCCCTGGAAAAAGCGGGTGTTCCCATTATCGGCACCTCGCCCGACGCCATCGACCGCGCCGAGGACCGTGAACGTTTTCAATTCCTCTTGCATAAACTTGAGCTGAAGCAGCCAAATAACGGTATCGCCCGGACTGCAGATGAAGCCGAAAAGGTGGGTACCCTGATCGGCTACCCGGTTGTGGTAAGACCTTCCTACGTCCTCGGTGGCCGAGCCATGGAGATCGTTTACTCCCCCGAGCAGCTTCGGACCTACATGGTAAATGCCGTTCAGGCATCACCTGAGCACCCGATTTTGGTCGACAAATTTCTTGAGTCAGCAATTGAAATCGATGTCGATGCCCTGTGCGACGGCAAAGATGTCATCATCGGCGGTATCATGCAGCATATCGAAGAGGCCGGTATCCACTCCGGCGACTCGGCCTGCTCCCTCCCAGCCCAATCCATCAGTCGGAAACTCAGCGATGAAATTCGCCGCCAGACCGTAGCCCTGGCCATTGAACTCGGCGTTGTCGGGCTCATGAACATCCAATACGCCATAAAAAACGATGTCGTTTACCTCCTTGAGGTCAACCCCCGGGCAAGCCGAACGGTGCCTTTCGTTTCCAAGGCTACGGGGCGACCCCTTGCCAAAATTGCAGCCCAGCTCATGGCCGGCAGAAAGCTGAAAGATCTCGGTGTGACCCATGATCTGGTGCCTGCCCATATCGCGGTCAAGGAATCGATCTTTCCGTTTATCAAATTCCCGGGTGTTGACACAATTCTCGGCCCCGAGATGAAATCGACCGGCGAAGTTATGGGTATCGATTTCGATTTCGGCAAGGCGTTTGCCAAGGCTCAGCAGGCGGTGGGCGTCCATCTCAAACATCAGGGCAAGGTATTCATCAGCATCAAGGACGGCGACAAGGCCTCGGTGGTTTCCTCCGCCCGAAGGCTGGCTAATATGGGCTGGGAGATCATTGCCACGAGCGGCACCGCAGCCTACCTTCTCGACCAGGGGGTTCCCGCAACCCGTATCAACCGTGTCTCCGAAGGACGGCCTCACTGCGTCGACGCCCTGAAAAACCGTGAAATTGACATGGTTTTCAACACCACTTTCGGAGCCCAATCGGTCAAAGACTCCTATTCCATCCGGCGCACGACATTGGTATACAACATCGCCTATTTCACCACCGTTGCCGGCATGAATGCTGCCGTCGATGCTATTGAGTGCCTGCGCAAAGAAAATCTTGACGTCAAGCCGCTCCAGGAGTATTATTCAACCAGTTCTGTTTAAATCTTTTGGGATTTGGACAGATATTTTTTTTGCTGACAGCCACTTTTTAATCGACACATGGGGCGGGGTAACCCGCCCAATCATTTTTTTGGGGGGAGAGATTTATGGATGATTCCATTCCCATGACACGCGAAGGCCATCAACGTTTGCAGGAGGAGTTAAAACATTTTCTTCGGGTTGAACGCCCCAAAGCTGTCCAGGCCATCGCTGAGGCTCGCGGCCATGGCGATTTATCTGAAAATGCCGAATATGATGCCGCCAAGGACCACCAGAGTTTTGTCGAAGGGCGGATCAAGGAACTGAACGACAAAATCGCCCGTGCCCAAGTCATCAATCCTGCAGAATTCAAAAATTCGGAAAAGGTTGTTTTTGGTGCTAAGGTTACGGTTTTCGATGTCAATTCTGAAACCGAGGTAACTTATAAAATTGTCGGTGAGGACGAGGCTGATCTCAAGGAAGGCAAGATTTCCGTGACCTCTCCTGTGGGTAAAGCCCTTATCGGCCACCGCCTGGACGATGAAGTCCAGATCGAAGTTCCATCCGGGACCCGTTATTACGAGATTGTCGACATCAATTACGAATAACTCATCACTGACGATACCGCCGTGACTGCCAGCCAGCGCGGCGGTATCTGATCTTAAAGGGTAGGGCAGATGCCTTTATCCTCCTCCTATCGCCAAAGTCGGAAGCAACTTTCCACCAGCATGGATAATATCCACGGCGTTGGTCCGCGGGTTTTCCAGAAATTGTCTAAAATGGGCATTTCCAGGGTGGAAGATGCCCTCTATACCTTGCCATTTCGGTATGAAGACCGGCGCAGCATCCGCAAGATTGCCGAGTTGAACGAAGGGCTGCAGGAGGTATTCTGCGGCGAAGTGCTGAGTTGCGGTGAAACATTCACCAGCCGGGCTCGGAAACGTATTTTTGAGGCTGTGGTCACGGACGGAACCAGCACCATCCAGCTAAAATGGTTTCATTACCGAAAAAACTGGTTGAAAAACCAGTTGGTCACCGGTCGTTTAGGTCTTTTTTGCGGAGAACTTCACTATTTTGCCGGGGTTCGTGAAATTCATCATCCGGAATTTGAATTTATCAGTAAGAACAGATCATTGGATGATGCTCTTTCATCCACTACTTTAGATTTTGGTCGCATTCTCCCGGTCTATCCTTTGACCGAAGGGCTTACCCAGAAGGTTATTCGCAAAATCTTCAAAGCCGTTGTCGACAATTTTGCTCCGCAAATTCTTACTCCCATTCCTGCAGAAATCCTTAAGCGCCATGGCCTGGTTCCCCTCGATCGGGCTTTCACCATGGTTCATGCTCCAGACAATTCGGCCGCCGTGGACGAACTTACGGCGTTTTCCGATCCGGGGCGGAGAAGCATCGTTTTTGATGAATTCTTTTTCTTGGAGTTGGGGCTGGCCCTCAAAAAACGCGGCGTATTGCAGGAACCTGGCATGGCCTTCAATGTCAGTCATAAGTATACGAAACCATTGGCAAAATTGCTCCCATTCAAGCTCACTGAGGCACAACGCCGGGTGCTCGGTGAAATCAAACATGACATGATGGAACCAGCGCCAATGAATCGCTTGATCCAGGGTGATGTCGGTTGCGGCAAGACCATTGTGGCCCTGATGGCTTCCCTGGTGGCTATTGAAAACGATACCCAGGTCGCGGTCCTGGCGCCCACAGAGGTTCTGGCCGAACAGCACTATTTGCAATTTCACCGACGTTTCGAAGAGCTGGGTCTGAGGGTGGCACTACTGGTCGGCTCAACACCAAAAAAGGAACGAGCCACCATTCTAGAAGAAATTGCGGCTGGAAATATTCATATGCTGGTAGGAACCCATGCGCTCCTTGAAGAAGGGGTCGCGTTTAAAAAGCTGGGACTCGGCATCATTGACGAACAGCACCGCTTCGGGGTTCACCAGCGAGCCAGCCTCCGCCACAAAGGGGTTTCTCCAGACATCCTGGTAATGACCGCTACGCCAATACCCAGGACTCTTTTCCTGACTGCTTACGGGGATCTCAACCTGTCTGTCATCGACGAGTTGCCGCCCGGAAGAAAAACTATTAAAACAAAGGTTTACAGTGAAAAAGAGCGCGAAGGCGTTTTTAGGTTTATCACCAAAGAGCTTGACAAAGGGCGTCAGGCATTTGTGGTATATCCGCTAATTGAAGAATCGGATAAGGTCGACCTTATGGCCGCGGAAGAAAGTTTTGACCATCTGGCCAGGGAAGTTTTCCCCGATCGTCGGCTCGGTCTTTTACACGGCCGCCTCAAGCCAGCGGAAAAAGAAGAGGTCATGGGATGTTTCAAAAAGGGCAAAATCGACATCCTGGTGGCGACAACCGTCATCGAGGTGGGTATTGATATACCAAACGCCACGGTAATGGTGGTAGAAAATGCGGAGCGTTTCGGCCTGGCCCAGCTTCATCAGTTACGTGGCCGGGTCGGCCGTGGTGCGGATGATAGTTACTGTTTTCTGGGACGCAGTAAAAAGTGCAGCGCTGACGGTTTTTCACGCCTCAAAGTCATGCAGGAAACCAACGACGGTTTCCGCATTGCCGAGGCGGATCTCGAAATTCGGGGTCCGGGAGAGTTTCTCGGCACACGCCAGTCCGGAATCCCTGATTTTCGGGTGGCAAATATTCTGCGCCATGGCAAGCTCCTCGAAGCTGCCAGAAGGGAGGCTTTCGATCTGGTTGAGAGGGGGAACTTCTTGACCAATCCGGAATATGCCGAATTGCGAGAAGCTCTTCAGGATCGCTGGGGGGGACGGCTGGAGTTAGCCAGTGTCGGTTGATCCAAAGTCGTCATATCTCTTTTGGTTTACATAATATCTATTATCCGACGTAAAATTTTCTGTTCAGTATCTTATCTTTTCTACCCCTCTTGAACACCTTCCCCCTGAAACAGAAGTCGAGGTGGTTGTTTGCATCTACAAGAAATAGAGAGAATTTAAATAGAGCAGCGAACTCTATTCTTTTTTGCATGCAGCCTTCCGGCTTCGAAGGGCTTTCAAATAAAAGGCTGGAATTCTGTTTTTGAGATACTTATGTGGCTAGGGTTGGTTCAGTATGCCGTCATCGAGGCATCAAACAGCCTGACCTTCCCCGGACTGAAAATGACTTGAGGACTTTTCTCGAATGTTAAAAGAACGACGCCCAGCCGGCCTTTGACCGCTTTGAGGCGAAAGAGAATAAACAGGTCTATTTTGTTGGAGAATTGAATATGTTCAGGTAAGTTTTACAGCTGGCAGGTTTTTGACTTATTTTGGCGGTAATACTCTCGGGACGGGTTTTATTTTAACTTCAGGGAATTTTTTTATTTTCACTTAGCTTCCCCATCTTAGCGCCTACAACATTTTTTTTCTTTTCGGCGGCACCTGAAATGGTTCCCTTTTTCCAAAACTCGTTACAAAGTCTTTTATAGGTTTCACGGCCTTCCAAAAATTTACGTATTTCTATTCCCATGCCCTGTGGGCGACCATTCTCCTGACCTGAAGCACCATTAACCGAAGTCCATTGAACTGTTCCATGGACCTCAATAAATTTTTTGTCCGGCGTTAACAGCTGGACCTTTAAAAGCGCCCCTTTGGGAAAAATCTCAGGCGTTTCAATAGCAAACCCGAACATGGAAATGTCCTGGATTCTTCCATTATCGGAAAATTTTTCCTGGCCAAACCTGACCTTCAGATGGACAGGATAACGTTCGGCCCAGCGTTTGTTTTCTGGCATGTTAAACATTGTGTCGCAAAAAGGAATGATAATTTATGTTGATGGTACCAGAAGCATAAAAAATGCCAATAAATCTAACGCTTTTCATAAGATGCTGTTCAGGGGAAATGGGGAAAACCTGATGTTGGGTAATTTTTTTCTTATCTGAACGCCCTTCTGACCTATTCCCTCATAGAACACTACGTTTTTACTTTATTATTTACATATCTTAATTTATTACTTTCCCTTGGGAAACCGGTGATGAAATTTTTACTCAAATATTTCTGCAAAGTTGTTGGCAGGCTACTGGAAGATTGGTGTAGATTTTGAAAATCTTTCTTTTCCATAGCGATAAGATGTCTTTGAACACTGAACTAAGTTCAAAATTCTGACAGCTTTCCATTTTATGGAATTTTCATGAACAACTTCGAAAAATTATTTTTCTGGAAATTTTTTGTGGTGATGGCCTGTTCATCGCTGCTTCTTTTTTCAGGAATGCTTTGATAGGGTTGCAAGCTCGAAAAAAACGATTATCGAAATAATATAAAAGAAATAGTTTTACTGAAAAAACCGTTGTGTGAAAAACTATTTTTGTGCTAGATTTTAGCAGCTAAAGAAAGTTTGTGGAAGTTTTCGCTCGTTGGGGCAGCACGGTGTTGTCCTTAAATAAAACACGCAGACCTATTTGGTCCGGGTGTTTTTTCATTTTGAAGGGGTTAAGTTCCCACAGATCAACGTCCGTAATGGACAAGGAGAAATTAAGTGGCAGAAGGAACAGTAAAGTGGTTTAATGACAGCAAAGGTTTTGGTTTTATTGAGCAGGATAACGGTCCAGATGTATTTGTACATTTTTCCGCTATCCAGGGTGACGGCTTTAAGTCACTTGCCGAAGGTGACAGAGTAAGTTTCGATGTTACCGAAGGCCAAAAAGGACCGCAATCCTCCAACGTGCGCAAAATCTAATTAATTTTTTGCCTATCTCAAGACACCCCGCATTCGTTCAATGCGGGGTGTCTTTTTTCCGTCCGGTAAATTCCTGCATCCATTTATCCTAGCGATATCGCAGTATTTTTTCCATTTTCAAACTACCCCCACTCTTTAGCATTGGAGAAGCAGTATGAGTAAAGCAGGTCCATCCGTTGGTGATCAGATAGATGCCCGGTGCACCAAATGTAGAAAAATCTTGAACCACACCATCGTCGCCATGGTCGATTCGCGTCCTGTCAGAGTAATGTGCAATACCTGCCAGGGCCAGCATAATTACAAAGACCCAAACGCACCCAAAAAAACCAAAACCTCTACAGCCAAAACACCGAGAGTTACCAAAGCAAAAGCTAATCATCGCGAAATTGAACGGCAGGAATGGGAAAATTTATGTTCCGCTAAAAACAGCGTCGAGGCCGCTAGCTATGCAATGGACGGCCAATATGTTCCCGGTTCTTTGATCAAACATAAAGTTTTCGGCCTTGGAGTGGTTGAGCAAGCCACAGGCAACAGAAAAATGATTGTAATCTTTGAAGAAGGAAAAAAAGTGCTGCGCTGTGCCTAACTCAGGCATCCATACTTTCGTAACCCTCCAATAATAAAGCAGGATTTCAGAAAAGACTGGTGGCTTATCCTTTGTCTCTGGCACCGCCCTCCCCTGCAACAACAAAATACAACAGCAACCAAAAATCAAAAAAGGCCGGCCAATTTGTCTGGCCTTTTTTGATTGGATAGAGCAGCACACGGGATTTAAAAATGTCCACGGAATCAAAAGTATTTGCAACAGGTTATCCTAACTCTTCTTTTGTTTTTTGTTTGTTTGAGTTCAGGTTGATTCAGACAAATTGTTTAAATAGAAACTCGGACAAAACTTGCGGTACCATATTCGACCGTGCGCTGATATTGCACCGCCGGTTTGCCGAAGATCATGGCAAAACCGATCACATGGTCCTGCGGGATTTTGAGGCGCTCGCGAAGCTCGGGCACAAGGTCGTCAATGGCCCACTTGGCTAATCCGGCCCAGAGGGTGCCCACCCCGAGACTCTGGGCAAAAAGTTCGAAATAGGAAAGGGCGATAAGACAATCCGGAACCGGGGCGGTACAAGCGCGCGGGGACGAAGCGACCAGAAAGTGGGGGGCATCCAGGAACAGTGCATCCACCCCTTCCTCTTGCCAAAGGCGGACGAACTCGGCAAAAAAGACCTTGCCTTCAGGCAGTTTGCCGACCTTGATTCGTTTAGCCAGTCCGCCATAGACTTCCTCGCGGAACGCAGCAAAAACCCGTTTGTCATCGATCACCGAAAACCTGACCTGGCGATCATTGGCCCCGGACGGAGCATGCCAGGCGACATTGAGCAACCTCTGCAGAATTTCCGGCTCCAGATTTTCATCCAAATACCAACGCACCGAACGTCGCCCTTTGATCAGGATTTCGAGACAGTCCGGATCGGGGAACGCTCCTTTCAGCGGCACGTTGTCTTCGGGCTCTCTGCCCAAAATCGACAGGGCTGCCGTGGGACAGATCGCCAGGCAATGCTGGCATTTAAGGCATGCGCCTTCATTTCCTGCAAATATGCCGGGATAACCGGAATCCATGTCGATGATATTGATCGGGCAATCCTGGGCGCATAGCCCGCATTTGGTACATTTGTCTTCATCAACCTTGAAGTGCAACATAAAACTTCTCCCAACGCCTTCCTTGCAACATTTAAAGTAATGCTTCTAAGGGTGTTCAATTCCTCCGGCAATTCATCCTCCGGTTTCCCCAGGGAATTTGACCAACCGCCCGGTTTATTGTTATTTTTTTATGAAACGATAAAGAACCAGCAGGAGAACAGCACCACCCGTAGCCAGAAGGAAGCTCCCCAGGTTAAAGCCCGTAACGGCCCCAAGCCCCAGGGATGACCCGATAAATCCGCCCACGAAAGCACCCGCTACGCCAAGCAGGATGGTAACAATAATGCCACCGGGGTCTTTTCCCGGCATGAGGAATTTTGCCAGTACGCCAACAATTAAACCCATCAGAATCCAGGATAGAATCCCCACAGTGTTCCCCCTTTCTGATTTTAAAGCCAACGTTTAAGCAGCTATTTTTTTGACTTTATCGTTTTTCGGCGTACTGTCAATAATGATTGTGGAGCCTAAATCGGGAGACACACATGATGTCCAAAAGGTATTTCATGGCGCTGAATAAGACAGGAATTTTCTTTAAATCAGCCGCCTGGGGAAAAAGGTTCTGGTTTGGGCTTCATGTGTCGCATCGTCCAGTCGATCAGTTTTCGGGCCAGAGCATCGTTGGCGCTTCCGAAGGCGGCGACAACCTCCGGGACCTTATCCCCCTTGACAGCTTCAATAACGGTAAAGCGCCGCCCTGAGACAATGCGTCGCGTACCAGTATCTATAAGGCGCGCATCAAGGCTGATCACAACCTGCGGAACACCGTTTCGGTACTCGCTCTGAAAAGAACGCAGGGTTCCGCCCAGCTCATAATCAGCCTGCAACCCATCGCTGTCGCTACTCAAACGTCGGATGCGGCCATCTTTGTGAAAAGAATCAAGAATATGGTCGCGCCAAAGGACCGGGGCCGGGGCGTTCCAGACAGCATTTCCGTAGGCACTGAGCGTGTTCCCTGAAAGAATCACGGCAATGCGGTTGCCGCCGAGAACCCCACTGGCTGCCGGCCGCGCAATGCGCAGGGACAACTCAACCTCCCCGTCCCGGCCCGGAACCAGGTTCGAAGGGGGCAGACGGTAAATATCCCGGGAACCCGATTGAGACAGGACGGTGCAACTACTCAACAGAATGAAAGCAGAAAACAACAGCCAAATGGGTCGGACAATGATGTTCATGGTTGAAACTCCTTGATGCGATCACGGCCCAGCAGGTATCCTGCCGGGTTTTCTTCCATCCGGCGAACTATTTCAGCCAAAGCGGCGAGAGTAAGACGAAATTCCCGAATGGCAGGGCCTAATTCGTTCAGGCTTTGCATACCCCTTCCGAGGGCCTGGCCGTTTTTGTCTAAAAGATGATCAAGTTTGGCGCTGACCCGCTCCAGGGAAACCATGGTTTTACCTGCATTGGCCGCCAGGTTCGATCCGTGGCTGTCAAGAAGACCGTTCATCCGGCTCATAAATCCCGCGGCTTGGCCAGCAACCTCTCTGGCCTGATGTGAAGTCAGGGCCAGATCTTTCAAGGCTAGGTTGATATCGTTTTTCTGCTCGGCAATAGCACTTGTGGCGGTTTCCAGATTGGCCAGCAGTTTGCCCACGTTGTTGATATTTTCCTCCGAAAGGAGACGCTTGCCATTATCGATGAGAGCGTTGATACTGACAAACATCTCTTCCCCGGTGACCTTGAGCCGGGCAAGTGGAGAGGTCTCCGCCACAATACGTGGGATCTGGTCCCCTGCGCCTTTCAGCGGACGACTGTCGGGTGAACCGCAGGTCAGCTGGATATTGGTGGTGCCGGTGATGTTGGCCAGAGCCAGGCGGGCTTGAGTATTTTCCCGGATAGGGGTGTCGGCCGTGACGCTGACCCGCGCCCACACCTGGCGGGGGTCCTCCGGGTCCAGCCATAGTTTTTTCACCTCTCCGACTCTGATACCGCTGTATTCCACCGCATTTCCGACAGAGAGTCCGCTGACCGCCTCCTGAAAAACAATATCGTAGAGCCGGTAATCCTGTTGACTCCCGGCCTTTGCGAGCCACAGACCGAACAGCAGTCCGCCGCCTGCAATTGTCAGGGTTAAAAAACCGATCAACATATATGGGGCTCGAGTTTCCATTCAACACTCCTCTTGGACGGTTCCCGCGGCCTGCTGGGCGGCACGCCCCCGGGGGCCATGAAAATAATTCTGAACCCAGGGATCGTCGGTAGCGGCCACCACTTCCAGGCGATCAGCGACCAGAACCTTTTTTTGCGATAGGACAGCGACCCGGTCACAGGCGGTATAAAGGGTATCCAGGTCATGGGTTACCAGAAAGACGGTCAGGCCGAGAGCTTCCCTCAGGGTCATGAGCAACCGGTCGAAAGCGGCGGCGCCGATGGGATCCAGACCGGCTGTCGGTTCGTCGAGAAACAGGATATCCGGGTCCAGCGCCAGCGCCCTGGCCAGGGCGGCACGCTTGATCATGCCGCCGGACAGTTCAGAGGGAAACAAAACCCCCGATTTTTTCTCCAGCCCAGCCAGGGCAAGCTTCACACCTGCCAGGTACTCCGCGTCGCCCCGTCCCAGGCCTGCATGTTCAATCAAGGGGAGAGCGATATTTTCGATCACCGTCAGGGAGGAAAACAGGGCGCCCCCCTGGAACAGGACCCCGGTACGCCGGTCCAGTTGGGAACGCCGGGCGGAGGAAAGACCCGCCAGATCCTGGCCGAATATTCGTACCTCGCCGCCGCTGGGGCGGTGCAGGCCCACGATAGAGCGCAACAACACCGATTTGCCGGTACCCGACCCCCCCACGACGCCGAGAATCTCTCCCCGAAAAACGTCCAGGTCAAGCTTTTCATGGACAACATGGGTGCCGAATCGGTTATTCAGATTGCGCACCGAAATAATTGCTTCGTTTCCCCTGTGACCCATTTTCACCACCCCATTTCCATAAAAAACAGGGCTGCCACAGCATCCAGGAGAATGACCACAAAAATCGACTGAACGACGCTGGAGGTGGTGTGCTCGCCTACCGAGCGGGCGCTCCCTTCAACCTTGAATCCTTCCAGACAGCCAATCAGAGCGATCAAAAAAGCAAAAAAGGGTGCCTTGACCATGCCGAGCAGAAAATGCCTCAAAGGAATTTCCTGGACAATGGATATAAAACGGACAGTGGAAATATCCAACGACACCACTGATACCACTGCGCCTCCGATCATACCCGCCATCATGCCGACAAAGGTCAGGAGCGGAAGCGTGACCAACAACGCCAGCATGCGCGGCAACACCAACATCTCAATCGGGTCCAGACCCTGGACACGGAGGGCATCAAGTTCCTCATTGACCTTCATGGATCCGATCTGGGCGGTAAAGGCACTGGCCGTGCGGCCCGCCAGCAGGATGGCGGCGAGCAGAACGCCAAATTCCCGCATAAAGGAATAGGCCACCAGATCGACGGTATAGATCGTAGCCCCGAAACTGGTCAGCACGGTAGCTCCCAGAAAAGCCACCACCGCCCCCACGAGAAAGGTAAGCAAGGCAACAATCGGCACGGCATTCAATCCGGTCTGGTGGATGTGTGTGGCGAGGGAAATCAGGCGCCAGCGCCGGGGACGGGGCAGCACCCTGATAACCGTGATCAGGGTTAGTCCCATGAAGTTGAGCAGGAAAAGAAGGGTCTGCCACAATCCGACCGTGATTTTGCCGATCTCCGCCAGCCAGTCGAACAGGGCATTGTGGCGAACCGATGGCTTTTCGTCCGGCTTGTTGAGAGCCTCCCCTACTGCCTGCAGCAATGACCGCCGTTCCTCGGCCAGGTCGGGCGCCGACAGCACCAGATTACTTAGCCGGTCAGTCCCGAGCAAGCGCGCCAGCAGGGTCGCCCCGGCCGTGTCCAGGGCGCTCAGCTCTTTAAAATCAACCCGGCATGAGCCGGGGACATCCAGGGCTGCCATCTCCCTTTCCAGGTTTTTATAATGGGGCAAGGTCCAATCTCCGAACAGATGCAGAAAGGTTCCGTCAGAAGACTCAACCAGCCGCAGGTTACCCGGCACGACCTGGTTTCCAGGCATGGCACTGTCGGCGGATTGTTTATGGGAAATTCCGGTCATGGCAAAGATTTCGACACTGTCTGCTGTTCAGAGTGGCAAAGGGTTCAGTCTGCAGGAATAATCTATTGGCCAAAAAGGCATCCTTTGCACTACAACGCGATAATTCTAACCCGCATTATATCAAAAGGGAAACCCTCTACATATTTTCCATGTTTTCCCGTGCCGCTGAAGAACGAAGGGTCAGAATAAAATAATTATTTTTTAATATTTTTTTTCTTTGGTTAGCCTCACAAATGAAGAATTAACCTTAATTTTTTTATTCCTGCAAAATTTGAAAATCTGGCATCAACCAGTGGCGGGCAAGACGATTAACGGTTCATGGTGACGTTCGTCGAACTGGCTTTTAAATCCCAGCGGGATGGTAAAAAACATCTTTCCAAGACCCATTCGGCTCATTTGTTGGTTGGACAAAGCTTTTTCTCCAATTATGAGATGATCTCGCGGGCCAGTTTTTCACCGTACAATTCAGCAGAACGTATTATTTCGGGATAATCGGCAACTTTGCCCTTTTCAAAAATGCCCAAAACGGGAAACTTCTGGATAATTGTATAGCCGAGGGCCTCAAGCGGTTTCTCCATCGCTTCAAGAGTCACCCCCATTTCTTCCTTATTCGATTGCTCGGCAACGGCCGCAATGACAGCCTTTCGGCCCTGGTTTGCAAGCTTGCTGCTCCACTTTCCCGGGCGAGGTTCGACAAAATCATAAAAGCAATAGAGCCTGTCAATAAAGCCTTTCATCCATGCGGTGATGTTGTAATTGTGGACAGGGGAAATCAAAAAAAGCCCACGAAACTCGATGATATTTTTGTAGATACCGACCATATCGTCATTAAACCGAGTGCATTGGCCGGATTGCCGGCAAAGCTCACAGCCGATGCAGGGCGTGATTTGACAATCCCTCAGTTGGATTTCCACGGCTCCGGCGCTGGCTCTTTTGACGCCAGCCAAAAAGTGTCCAAGAAGAACATCCGAGTTTCCACCCTTCCGGGGACTGGCACCGACAGCCAAAACCTTGGGTTTAAACAGATTTTCTGTTATCTCAAATGCCATGATTAATACTGGAAAATAGCATAGTGGTTCTTAGATGAAGGATTCATCAGTAGCTGAAATCCTCTGCCCTCCCAATAAAAAGTCTACATCAAAATCCTTCCAAAGCGTACTGGCATTACCTCGAAGAACAAGAAGTGGGAGAGGCTTGTGATAGCAGGCATTTTCTTGCTGAAGCAAATGTTACCGTGAATAACCGGAGTTATTAAAAAGGAACCTGACTAATCTGCGTTGACTTGCGAAAGGGAATCACTTTATGCTGTCTTCCTATTTCCCTCTGGAGAAAATTCGCCCTAAAAATGATCCCAGAACGTCTTGTTTTTCTTGATCTTGAAACCACCGGTGTCAACCCTCTGCACGACCGAATCATCGAGGTCGGCCTGTGCGAAGTGGTCGGCTGTGAGGTCGTCGAGGAGTGGTCAACCCTCGTCAACCCCAGGAAAACCGTCTCCCCCTATATCGAAAGCATTACCGGCATTGCCTCCTCCATGGTGGCCGATGCCCCTTTTTTCAGCGACATCGCCGCCGAACTGCATGCAAAACTTGCCGGCAAAGTCCTCGTCGCCCACAATGCCCGCTTCGATTACGGTTTTCTGAAGAGCGAATTCCGCCGTCTGGATATATCCTTCCAGGAAAAAACCCTCTGTACCGTAAAACTTTCCAGAGCCCTGTATCCCGAGCATTCCCGGCACAACCTGGACACCCTTATCGAACGCCACAACCTGAATGTTTCAAACCGCCATCGGGCCCTCGGCGATGTCCGGGCAACCTGGGAGTTTTTTAAAAAAGCCCGAGCCGAGTTTCCCGCTGAGGTG
This sequence comes from Deltaproteobacteria bacterium, assembly GCA_016934985.1. Classification (GTDB taxonomy): domain Bacteria; phylum Desulfobacterota; class Desulfuromonadia; order Desulfuromonadales; family JAAYDE01; genus JAFGRU01. Next base: position 10,382 of record JAFGRU010000121.1, on the reverse strand, counting down.
CTCGGCAAGGCCATTCAAAAGCAATTGAAACAGCCGAGCCTGCCGCCCGGCCTGTCCAAGGACCAGATCGATGCCCTCCCCCATGCTCCAGGCGTATACCTCTTTTTCGGGGAGAAGGATGCGGTTCTTTACGTGGGCAAGAGCAAGGATATCCGCGCCCGGGTACTCTCCCATTTTTCCGGTGACCACCGGATATACAAAGGTATGCGCCTCTCCCAGCAGGTCCGGCACATCGATTTCATGGAGACAGCCGGTGAACTCGGAGCGTTACTCCTGGAAGCCCGTCTCGTCAAGGAACTGGTTCCTATTCATAACCGCAGGCTGAGACGCAACAGGGAGCTTTTTACTCTGTGCTTGGTTGCGGACAAACAGGGGACTGTGACAGGGGTTGAAATTGTTGCAATGGACGCGTTGGGGCAGGAGGATGGTAAAAGCCTTTACGGAATGTTCCGCTCCCGCCGTGAGGCCGGAAAAACCCTTTTGGGGATCATTCGCGAACAGGGCCTTTGCGCCCGGGTCCTCGGGCTGGAAAAAGGAAGTGGCGCCTGCTTCGGCTATCAGATAAAAAAATGCCGGGGGGCCTGTGTCGGCGAGGAACCTTTGGCCCTCCATCAGGCGAGGCTGACCATGGCCCTTGCCCAACTGAAAATGCGATCCTGGCCTTTCAAGGGAGCGGTTGGCATCCGGGAAAAATCGCCTGCCGGGGACCGAACCGAAATACACGTGTTTGATCACTGGCGGCACCTTGGCACAGCGACCAGTGAGAAAAACCTTTGGGAGATTTTTGAATGTCCCAGCCCCCTCCCCTTCGATCTCGACAGCTACAAAATCCTTAACCGTTACCTTGATGGAATGGTGAAAAAAGCAGATATTTTGACCTTTTTTTAGAACAAAAAGGAGACCGGACATTTTTTCGGCCTCCTTTTCAGGGGCAAGCTGCAACGAAATGGAAACACCAATGGTTGGTTGCAGCAATTTTTTGCCAAGGAATAAAACTTAAAAAAGGTTGATGAGGATGTTGTCGTTATTGCAATTAGCGTCGCCAAGACGGCTTTGGCCCTTGCATCAAGCGAGACTGGCCATGGCCCAACTGAGAACAGGATCATGGCCATTCAGGGCAGTGGTGGGCATCGGTTAAGGCTCGAGCTGTTGTCTTCCCAGGGTCGCGGCAAACGACTCAAGATCGGCGATGCGTTCCCCGGGGGAAGGATGGGTCAAAAACATGTAGGCCCAGCCCGGCAGGGTGCGCTCGTCCAGCAGAATCTGGAAAAGACGCTCCACCCCTTTCACGTTTCCATAGGTGGCGTGGACCAGTTCCAGCCCGAAACGGTCCGCCATCTTTTCCCTTTTCCGGGAATAGCCTCTCTGAAGCGCAAACTCGACGACATTCCCAAAAGACTCGGCCCCCGAACCGCTGCTGAAGAGAGCCAGGATAATTTGAAAGCCGATGGCCCGCCCCATCCCCTCGAGATGGTCCCGATGGTAAAAATGCCCCAGTTCGTGCCCGAGAACGAAGGCCACCTCGACTTCCTCATCCAAGACCGCCAACAGTCCGGTGGTAACACCGATGGTGCCGCCTGGCAAGGCAAAAGCATTGGGCTTTTCATCTTCAATCAATACCAGTCGGTAGGGCAGCGGGGGGACCGTCGGATTTTTACGTAATTTGGCCAGGATTTCTTCGGCCCTTTGCAGGGACTTGCTCCGGGACGCGTCCTGCTCTGTGGGAACGGGCACCTGTACATGTTTAAAAATCCTGGTCTCGGTCTCGAATGATATGCGGGAAACAACCAGATCGACCGTCAGCCCGACAATGAAATAAACAGCCACCAGCACCACCAGAGCGGCCAGGACCAACTGCCGGAACTCTTTTCCGGCCGTACCACGAGCCGAGCTGACATCTGCCGTCGTTTGGGGCTGTCGGTTGACGATTTTCATCCGTCACCAGAGGCCGAATACCAAAGTGCGGTGCCGTAAGCGAATACCTCAACAGTTCCCGGGCTGTTTTTCTTTCGGCCCTTGGAAATGCTGCTGGTTTCGATGCGCAGGTTGACAATCAGATCCGCATCGGAACATTTTTCCTTCATGCGCAGAATCGCCTCACGCCGTCCGCGATCCAGCAGGCTCACATAGGACCGGACCTCGCCGCCGAAAAACATCCGCAGACCGGCCAGAAAGCGTTTGAAATAATCGTAGGAGATGACAACAGAGCCGCTCACAAAACAGGACTTTGCAACAGCCGGGTTGCGAGGATAGTGCCTGCCGTTTAAAAGCGCAATCCTGCCATATGTTTGTTCACGTTCGTCGATGGATCGGTAGTGCTTTCTCTCCAGCATGGTGCCTATAAAAAGGGCTGCCACGATAAGCACCAGAGGCACACCCACCTGGATGGCAATGGCCAGCAAATCATTCATGCCGCATCCCTATTCCACTCTTACGGCAGTACCATAGACATATAGCTCACTGGCACCCTGGGCAATGGAAGAGGTATTGAACCGGACATTGACGATGGCATTGGCCCCCAACTCCGTGGCCTGGGCGACCATCCGATCCCTGGCCTGGCGCCGGGCATCTTCCAGCAATTCCGTGTAACCTTTAAGCTCACCCCCGACCAGATTTTTCAGCCCGGCCATGATATCCCGGCCCACATGTTTGGCCCGCACTGTGCTGCCGGTCACCAGCCCATAGTGTTCGACAATCTTCTTGCCGGGGATCTCTTCGATATTGGTCATCAGCATGTTTGCCTCCCATAAAAATAAATCTTTAATAAAAATTTTAAAATTAACTTCTTAAACCAAGACGCGAATGGTGCAACATCCTTGCCTTCCATTGGTTCCACAATGCCGGCTTTGCCGCAGATGTTTCGCCACGCCGCAAAGTGGCAAAAACTTTCCTTCCAATCATCCTGAGGAAATCAGTGTTCCTCCCCATTTTTTTACCAAGAAACAATGATTAACCAAAACAACAAATTTATTTGTTTAAATAGCTATCTCCCCAGGCAAAAAGATTGAATTTTAAAACGCCAGGTAAAAAACAAAAACGGCCGGGAAATTTTTCCGGCCTTTCATTTTGCCTGGCACGGAAAAAAGGATCATACTTCAATTCTTTCAAGCCGTGACCCTGCCGTCGTTTTTCCCTGTAAAGTCGCAAAACCCTGTTAAATTTTAAAGAAAGCAACTAATTACTTTTTAGCGCCGGCCTTCAAAAATTTCGAGGTGTTTTATGGAAAAATCTGACATTGAAAGCATGGTAATTCAACGGGCTGAAGCGATGTTTTCAGCAATTCGGGAAGATCGATCCAGCATTTTCAATAAAAAACACTGGATCGGGAAAACCCTTGCATGGTGTATGAAAAATCCGGAATTCAAAACCCGCCTTTTCAGGTTCATCGACGCATTCCCCACTCTTTCGGACCGTCGGTCACTGGTTCGTCATTTAAGGGAATATTTTGCCGACAGGAATGATATTCCGGAGTTTTTCAGCAAAGGGGCCAAGGTTGCCGGTTATGGTGGGACGGTGGGCAACTATCTCCTGCAAAAGGCCATAGCCGGAAACGTCCGGGCCGTTGCCCAGCAATTCATCATCGGGGAAAACCGTGAGGAAGCACTGACACGGCTGAATGAACTGAGAAAAGCGGGGTTCGGGTTCACCCTCGATTTTCTCGGCGAAGCAGTGGTCAGCGAAACGGAAGCGGAAGCTGTTTTCCAGGGGTACCTGTCCCTGCTCGAAGGTCTCCAGACAAAGGCCGGAAAATGGCAACCCTTTGGTGGAGGGAGCGATGCCAACGGCCTCGATTGGGGAAGCAGCCCAAAAGTAAATATTTCTGTAAAACCGAGTGGTTTTTACTCCCAGATCCATCCTGAAGACTCTGAGGGATCAATCGAAGGCATTTTAAACAGGCTTTTGCCGGTTTACAAAAAAGTCATGGAACTTGGCGGCTTCATGTGTATTGATATGGAGTCCTATGCGGTAAAGGATTTGACTTTTGAGTTATACCGGCGCCTTCGTCTGCAATACCCCGATTACCCGTTTCTCGGCATGGCGGTTCAGTCATACCTCAAGGATACCGACGAGGATCTCTCCGGATTGATAAAATGGGCCTCTGACCACAAGGTCGGCATTGCAATCCGGCTCGTCAAGGGCGCTTACTGGGATTATGAGATTGCCAGGGCAGCGCGCAATAACTGGCCTGTCCCTGTATACACTGCCAAAGAGGATAGCGACGCCGCTTACGAGCGCCATGCCTCTTTCCTGCTGGAAAATCACCCCGTCTGCTATTCGGGCTTTGCGTCCCACAACATTCGCTCCCTGGCATTTGTCTCGGAAATGGCGAAAACGCTGACTGTCCCGGCCCAACGTTTTGAATTTCAACTGCTCTACGGAATGGCTGAACCCATTGCTGATGAGCTGTTAAAGGAAGGTCAAAGGGTCCGGTTGTATTCCCCCTACGGTGAAATGGTTCCAGGAATGGCCTATCTGGTTCGCCGGCTTCTGGAAAATACCGCCAATCAGTCCTTTTTGCGGCATCTTTTTGCTGAAGAGGCTGAAATAGATGATTTGATTCAAAAACCTGAAAAACCGGAACCGCAGCACTCCGGGTCCGGGAGTCCCGCGCCGAGCCAGCAAAGACCGGGGAAGGATTTCCGCAACTATCCCGTACCCGACTTTTCCCGGGTGGATAACCGGGAGCACATGAAAACGGCTCTGGAAACCGTTAGAACCTCTCTGGGAAAAGACATCCCGCTGGTTGTCAACGGCCAGGAAATATTCATGGAGACGCACGATTTCTCCATTGACCCCGCCAGTCCGGAACGTGTGATCGGGCGGATCAGCCAGGCCGGGATTGAAGAAACAAACGATGCCGTTGCTACCGCCAAAAAGGTTTTTCCCCAATGGCAGGGAACCGCGGTTGAAGAACGGGCCGGGTTATTGCGCAAAGCGGCCGCAATCGCCCGGGAAAAATTTTTCGAGTTAGCCGCCTGGCAGGTTTTCGAAGTCGGAAAACCATGGGAACAGGCCTGCGCCGATGTCTGCGAAGGCATAGATTTTCTCGAATACTATGCCCGCAAAGCGATTGAACTGGGCACCCCCGCCGATACGGGCAGCTTTTACGGCGAAACCAATCAAATCCTTCACGCAGGCAAAGGTGTTGCAGCTGTTATCGCGCCCTGGAATTTCCCCTTTGCCATCAGTGCTGGCATGGTTTCAGCGGCTCTCGTTGCCGGCAATACGGTAATCTACAAACCTTCGGAACGCTCTCCCGTTACCGGCTACCTGTTAAGCCGGATATTTCAGGAGGCAGGACTTCCGCCCGGGGTTCTGAATTTTGTTTCCGGTCCGCCCAAGGTGGTCGGCAACAGCCTTGTAGAACATCCCGATGTCTGCCTCATCGCTTTTACCGGTTCCCTCAATGTGGGACTTCAGATCATTGAAAAAGCCGGGATTGTCAGGCCGGGGCAGGAAAAGATCAAAAAAGTCGTTGCTGAAATGGGCGGCAAAAACGCGATTATCATTGATGACGATGCCGACCTCGACGAAGCCGTTCCTGCCGTCATTCAGTCCGCTTTCGGGTTCCAGGGACAGAAGTGCTCCGCCTGCTCGCGGGTTATCGTTCTGGCCAGTGTTTACGCGCGCTTTGTCGACCGGCTGCTGGGAGCGGTCCGGTCCCTTAGAATCGGACCCGCCGAAGACCCCGGGAATACGATTGGCCCTGTCATTGACCAGCGGGCAAGGGATACTATTCTTGCTTTTATCGAGGAAGGCCAACGGGACGCCGACGTACTGTTCAGAAGCGAGGTACCTGACAATGGCTTTTATGTGCCGGTCACCATTTTTGGCGACGTTCAGATTCACCACCGCATAGCCAATGAGGAAATTTTCGGACCGGTTCTGGCCGTCATGAAAGCCGAAAATTTTGAACAGGCTATTGACATGGCAAACGCCACCCGCTTCGCCCTGACCGGGGGTGTTTTCTCCCGCAGCCCCGTGCATATCGCCCTGGCCAGGAAAAATTTTCAGGTCGGCAACCTCTACGTCAATCGCGGCATAACCGGAGCTCTGGTGGGCCGTCAGCCGTTCGGCGGCTTCCGCATGTCAGGGTTGGGCGGCAAAGCCGGTGGCGAGGATTATCTGTTGAATTTCGTTGAAACCCGCAGTATTTGTGAAAATACCTTGCGAAGGGGATTTGCTCCTGAACAACAGGAATAAATTTCAGCCAACCAGAGCGGATGAAAAAGAGGTGAGTAAAAATCAAGAGAGGCCGGACATTTTGTCCGGCCTCTCTTTTTGGAATGGTGGGCTGAAAGGTTAATTCTTTATGGTTCCTGAGGGAGCGCACCCTGGCAAAGTCGCTTCATATAACCGAAGTATTCCTCCGCATACCTGAGATTCATGATCCACAAAGTGCAGGCCTTCTGGATTTTGATCGAGGCACTGTCTGCATACGAAAGGGGGAAAAACAGCGCGGGTATTTCGGTTTGGTCAAAACGTCCCATAACCGTGGAAATAGCTTCACTTAAGGTTTTTTTGTCCAGCGCTGCCTGATTAACAACAAAAATATGCAGACAGCGGGTAAAATCGAAAGGATTCAAGGCCATCTCCGACAAATCAAGGAGCAAAACCGCAAGCAGACCACCACCTTTTTTCAGGGCAAAAAGGTGTCTTTCCTTGCGGAAACCACCCTTGCGGAACTCTTCCTCGACACTGTTCGGGGAGGCAGAGGAGCCTAATGGTTCCATGGCGCGAAGGAGCAATCCCCCCGACTCCTGTTCATACATAAAGTTGAGGTTGACAATATCCTGCTCCTTACAGGGAACGAGCTCCCAATCGGGATTCGCAGGCCCCGCAGCGCCTTCTTTTCGCCGGCAATAGAGACAACCAAAGTTATCCAGGGAGCATTTTTCCTGATTGTTCAGCTGCCTTGCCACTCCACCGAAAACCTCAGTGGGAAGCTTCTCATCAGCACTGTACCGGCAAAGCAGGTAATTCATACGGCTGGAAGAAAGGTTGAGGAAATCGTTTATAAAACCTGCCATCTGATATAAAATGGAAACGCCGCCACGATCGCCCTCCCCCCCTTTTGCCATATGATGATTGATCAGCCAGGCATTTTCGAAAAAGCGCAGCATCGACATATGACCCTCAATGCTATCGTCTTTTTTGAAAAGAAATTGGCGCGCGATCTCCGGATGCCGGGTAAAGAGCTTTTCGTAGTTCTTTTTAAAATCCAGCTTTTTTTCCGGACAAGAGCTGTATTGGGGTAGGGAGACAAAACCTCCTTGGAAGAAAAATTTCCACAGAGCGTTAAAATCAACAGGGCTGGAACAATATATTGGCTTGTCTCCAGCCTGATTAAGCATATTTTCAAGCTTGACGTGATCAGCGCTCTCCATATCGAGCAGCGCCACCTCATGCCTGACAAAGTTTGATTCTTCTCCGTTTATGACGTTGCGGCTGACGACCTGGGCTCGGCACCGGAAAGTTTCGCCGCCGCTAATGGTCATGGTGACGGCAGGAAGTATCAGCCCGGGAATGAGGACCGTTTCCTTTTCTTCCTCTTCCACGACGAAACCCGACGTGGAGATGGTTGTGATCCCGAGGGTCATCTCCTCTCCGGTCAACGGATGATTGAAAATCATTTCCGGGGCCGGCTTCAATTCCTGATAGGCGCCACTGAAATCTTTTTTCTGAGAGCGTGAGAGAGTTTGGCTTAACAGTCTGAAAACAAAATCCCGGATTTGATCTCCATACCCCTGTCGCGCCAGCATACATTCACCGGAAAAAAGGGTCTCATTGTCCCTGGTAAGAATCAGGTAACCCGGGGTACCGGGGTCCACCCAAAAAGATTTATGCGCCGCACTGATTTCAAAAGAGGCCCGGCAATAATTAGGGCTGAAATCCTCAAGGGCACCTTCGAATTGAGCGCTTTCCTGAAAAAAACGCACACGCACCCCGCTGCAGCGGTGGCGGCGGCCCTGACGGGTCTGAATATGCTGGCAGACTTCCGGAAGGCCAAGCACCAGGCCACCGTTGTCCCAACTCTTGACCTCCGCCTGCACAAGGAAAAGTTTTAGACCGTCGTCCAAAAGAAAATGATCAAAATGATAGTTTTTAAATTGAAGCGCCATATCCAGAATGGGGTCCCATTTCAGGCGCAGGATTTCATCGGAGCAGAGCTCGGGGGAAGCTTTTATCGACATGGTTTGGGGATTTTGACTATGCCGGAAGGTGACCAGGATCTTGTCGTCATTAGAATTCAGTGAATTCAATTTTTCAATCAGCTGCTGCCGGGATATGGTTTTATACTCGGGAAGCGGTTTTTCGTTGATCACTTTGGCCAAATTAGCCAGATTAAAAACATCCTTCATCGTCGGCTTTCTCCTTTCCAGGCAGCCAATTCTTTTTTTTATACAAAAAATATTAAAATTCTGACACTTTTTGCTCCCAAGAGCTTTTTACCGAAAGGCGATTCAATTCCTTCAAAGGAGCGGTGCGCATCAGAAAACACTGGCCAAAAGGTGACTTAACCGAAAACCACAGGGGGATTCCCTGCTGTCCCCGCCCGTACTCCTTTGATCTGGCCAGTCTTAAAACCCATATACGCTTTCTTATTGGGAAGGTTTTAAGGAACGGCAACTTGGTTTTAGCAAAAAAAGGGCCGGGCACTTCCACCAGCTGGTCTTTTGAATGAAGCGGAAAGCGGGATTCAGACTTTTTACCTTCAAAGCCGACCCTGCCGCGAGCCCAAAAAAACATCCCTAAAAATATTTTTCCGAAGTATATTGTTGCTTCAAAATCGCAATTGCGAGATTCACTTTAAATTTAAATTGATCTCAAAACTCCGGAAAACAACCTGATGATTCCCTGGAAACTGATCGATACTACACAAATACCCGGTAACGCCGGGGAGCTTCAACTGCACCAACGCAATACTGAATTCTCGATCAGCATTGTCGGCGGCCCTGTCTTGATGAGTACGCGGGCTCACGGCTCCGAGGACGCGCTGGGCGAACTGGCATGCAGCAAGATCGCAGGACGAGCCCGGCCTCGTGTACTTATTGGCGGCCTGGGAATGGGTTTCACCCTGGCGGCGGCACTAAGCGTCCTGGGTACCAATGCGGAGGTGGTGGTGGCCGAACTGGTCCCGGGGGTGGTGAGGTGGAACCAAGGACCACTTGGGGAGCATGCCGGGCATCCGCTGCGGGATGAGCGGGTTACGCTTCGCGAAGGTGATGTCGCCAAACTTCTGAAAACGGAACGGAAGGCTTATGATGCAATCCTGCTGGATGTTGATAATGGCCCTGAAGGTTTAACCCGCAAAAAAAATAATTGGTTATACACTATTGATGGTTTGACGGCGTCTTACGCGGCGTTGCGGCCGGAAGGTATTCTGGCGGTGTGGTCAGCCTGCCCTGACAACAACTTTACAGGATATCTGCGAAAGGTCGGTTTCAAGGCAAAGCCGATGCCGGTCAGGGCACACGGTGATAAAGGCGAGATACATACAATCTGGTTTGCTGAGCGCGGGCCTTGAGGTTATCCGGATAAAAAGATGGGAATCATACTTTTACCTTTAAAGCCCTACCCTCTTCGTTCAATACAACGCCCAAAAAAGTTTTGTTATAATTACCAAAACTTTTTATGAATACTGCCATCCCCAGATGACGAAACATATTAAAAAATCTTTTTTGATCAACTTGCTGATGGTTGCTATTTGTCTGTTGTCAGGCCAGCCAGGCTGGGCTGACAATATCCGAATGGGATATTTCGAGCTTCGTCCCCATATGTATAAATCCAAAACCACAGGACGCCCGGCCGGAGCCGCTATCACCTTTTTTGAAAAAATTGCCAGAACTATGGGTTGCGACGTGACCTGGGTTGGCCCCCTTCCTCACGCCCGCCTGGTCAGTTACCTGAAAAAAGGAGAGTTGATTGATGGCGACCCGATAATGTCTTTTACCGCCGATAGGGAAAAATATCTTTATTTTCCTGAAACACCCTTTTATCTTGCCAAACCAAACTTTTTGGTCCGAAAGGACCACCCCTTGATAAAAATCGATTCAGCCGAGGATGTAAAAGGGTTTGTAGTCGGTCAATTTTCCCAGGCCGCAAATTCCAAATTTGTCATGGATAACTATTCTTTTTTCAAATTTGATGTTATTGCGGGGGGGGAAATCCTTAATTGAGCAACAACTGCGGAAATTGATTTTAGGGCGAATAGAGCTGGCTCCATTGTTCGGACAGGGTGGCGGCGGAATTAAGGTGGAAAGCCTTTAGGGTTATGCCGCCAGCCTGTGAGACGGTCCGGCGTAGCCGGGCCGGGGTTTTTGCCAATATGCCTCATCCGGGGTCTTGTCGTCCAGACTGGAATGAGGGCGCCGGGTGTT
>JAFGRU010000120.1 GCA_016934985.1 Deltaproteobacteria bacterium | reverse complement strand
GCAGAAGGCGGGCGACGGCCTGCCGGCGGCCTTCTTTGGTCGCCATGGTCTGGAAATAAACGCTCTGGGATGAAGGGTCGTTCTTTTGCGCCAGCTGGTAGACATCCACCAGGCCCGCCGCCTCAAGGGCGCTGATAAAAGGTTGTCCCAAGAGAAAAAAGCAGAGAAAAAAAACGATGGAAAAAGGAGTGGCGGAACCAAAGGAAAAAGCTCTTAACCCAACATTTGATTTAATCATCATCTCACCATTTCCATGCCATGCAGCCAGGGTTGAAAATTTTTGAACTTCTCTCATCGGAAAATTAAATAGTTGTGTACTATACAACATCAAGACTGACAATTCCCTGACAAAATCACCAAAACACTAAAGAATTTTAAAAAAAAAATTCAAATTGAAAATTATTAAAACTTTTAAAGGGAAGGGCGCAGCTATTTGCAGAAAATCGTTGGGAATACGTGATTAACGGACGGAACTGCCATAAAGATCAAGTCATGTAAAAATTGTCAGCGAGCGGAGCTAATTTCCGTCATCAAACTCTTGATCTCATCGTCGGCGTAGCCCTCGGCCTCGAGTATCTTGGCAAAACGCTTCAATACCTGCCGGGCCTGAAAAGATGAATGTTGTCCCTGCAGTTTGTAGAGAAGGCCATAGAGGTGATCGTTGAGGGGATCATTCTTAATTGCCTTTTCGGCCACCTGAATGGCTTTAGGCAAGCGCTGCTCTTTTACCAGCAGGTCACACCAGGAAAAAGCCATTTCCGTCATAGCGCCGGCCAGGGTTTCGCGGAAAGTGTGTATCAGGTCCTCCCCGACCACTTCCGTAGCAAAGCTTCCAGCCCACAAGGCCTCGGCTGAAGAAAAAGCATTGCCGGCCTGCCAGAATTCCTGAAGAGAGTAGTGATTAAGGCCTCGATTGACCCCATCAAAAAAATCGAGAGCATCAACCCGGCAATGGGCCAGCCAGAGTATCCCCTTTTCTCTTTTAAGATAAAGATGGGCCGTGCCTTTTGGCAGGATATCGGAAAAAATCTTCCGCAGCCGTGAAACCAGAGCATCAAAATTCATCTTTACTGCCGCAGCGGAGCTGTCCGGCCAGAAATAGAGCTGAATAATTTCCTGCGGCAGCTTCAATTCGGGGGAGGCCAGAAGCAGATATAACAGTTCGCGTTTAAGGGGCGTAAGATCCTCGGCCTGAAGCAGGGTGGTGCCCCGGCACGAAATCTTGAAACCGCCGAGGCTTTGAATATCGAGCAAAGGGATTGCGGTGCCGTCGTCAAGCAGCGAAAGGCCCAGGCGTTCAGCAGCCAGACTGCAAGCGTAATCCGCTTCGATATCATGGGCCACGGCAAAACAAAGAACTTTTTCCATGGACTCCGGGTCCCACGCCCAGAAATGGCGGTAGGTATTGCGGCGCATCAACTTCATGCCAGTGACGATATCCGCTTTGGCCGGTCCCTCCATACCTGCATCCAGAAAAGCGACGGCACGGTGCAAAAGGCCGCAAGCTTCAAGGTATTCCGTCGGCATCTTCCGGGCATCCTCGATACCACGACTCAGCAGTTCCAAACCTTGGGCTCTCTTTCCGCCGCGGCAATGACAAGCCCCGGCCAGAAGCATATTCAGGGTCATGAAATAAAGCCCTCCGGACAGGTCCCGCAGGCGTTGCGACTCCTCGGCCGCCGCCAGGGCTTTCTCAGAATCTCCGCACAAGCTCAGAACCACGGCCCTAAGCTGAACCAGCTGGCTGCAAAGATGCGGGCTTAACGGCGGCTGCGCAGCCAGAGCCTGGTCGGCGAGGGCCAGAGCCTTTTCGTAGCATCCCTGGTTTATGGCGATATCCATCTCCCAGACATAGCAAAAAGGACCGGCAATGGATTGGAAAAACAACGTATTGCCATAGGCTTCAACGAGCCGATTTTTCTGCTCGAAATAATTGCGGAAATCTCCTTCATGAAAGAGAAAATTGAACTGCATCATGCGAATAGACAAACGGTAAAAAGTCCCGACTTCGACAAGATGGAGATAAGAAGCCGCTTCCTCCAGAAAAACCCGCGCCCTGGTATGGTGACCAGCGAAAATTTCGATATATCCCATGACCATGAGCAGCGTCGCTTCGAAATTTACAAGGCTCTTGTTTCTGGCCAGGCTCAGCGCCGTTGCGGCGTATCGGGTGGCCGTCTCCGTATCCGCCAGGAATATGCAATGGCCCATGGCCAGACTGCGGGCAATCAGAATGGTCGTTGAAGTATCAAGCGATTCATGAACTCGGGAGAAGAGGGCATCCGCCTTTTTAAGAAGCTCTTCCCCCTGCCGGTAATGTCCGGTGGTCGTGATGTGAATGGAAATAAGGTGGGAGAGGCTTAAAAGCTCGCCAACCTCATCCAATCGGGTGGAAAACACCTTTAAAGCTTTTTGAAGGTGAGGCAAAGCTTGCGCCGGGGCAGAGTCGAGTTTGGCGATAGCCAGAAAAAAAAGGCACCAACCCCGATCTTGGAGACAGGGCTCAGAAATCTGTTGCAGAATTGCAAGGAGTGTCGCGGTTTGGTTGGTCTCCAGGAATGACATGCCAATGTCCTTGAGAACATTCTCAATCATGTCATATTCACCGGCCTGGAGCAGATAACGTAATCCCTGGGCCGAATCCTCCCTTGAAAGACAGTAGCGGCCGGCCCGTTTGAAAACATCGCGGACGGTCTCCGGCTCCAATTCCGCCAAAGCTTTTTCATAAAGAAATTGCCGGAAAAGATGATGAAGAGCGAAAGTTTCCTTTTTTGAATCAAGAGAACGAATAAAAATATTGCGTCCCGCAAGATCGATGAGGTCTGCGCCAATTTGCCCTTGGCGGGTCAGTTCCACAGCCAGATGGAGGTGAATCTCTTCCAGCAGGGAAAGAAGCAACAGGGGCCGATGCAGACGCGCCTCAAGAGGAGAGAAAATTTCCCGGCGGAAATAGTCAAGGATGTCCCGATGACTGTCCGCACCGGGTTCGAAAAGCTTTGTCACCGGAAAATGAACAGGCTGCTTTTTCATCTTGAGGCCAAGTAATGCAACACCCATGATCCAGCCATCCGTAGCCTGACATATCTCGTCAACGATCTCGTGGCTTACATCGAGAAGGAATACCTCGTGAAAGAGGGCGGCGACTTCGCTTTTATTTAGGGCCAGGTCTTGATTAGATATACAAAGTGGGTTTCCAACTTCGCCTCCCCACTGATCAACAGGTAACGGCTCCCTGGAGGAAAGGATGAAATGCAGTTTGGCCGGAGCAGCCTCCAGAAGTTTTTTCAAAATGGCCAGGCCAGATTCACTGGACAACAGAAAGTGGAGGTCATCAAAAACCATATAGTGGTCATTTTTCAGGAAAGACCCCAGCCCTTTCAAAAAAAGGTCTGCCTCTTTAAGGAGATCGAGAAGACTGCACTCCCGCCCTCTTATTCCCGCACTACTGGCAGTAACCGGGAAAGCAGGGTAAATACTGGTGATGCAGGTTTGAACGGATTTAAGAAAAAAGGCAGGATCAGTATCCTCGCTATTTACCTGATACCAGACCGAGGGTATCTCGATGCGGTCGAGGTACTGCTTGATCAGCGTTGATTTTCCCTGGCCGGCCTGCGCCTCGATGACAATGGACTTAATCCCGGAGGCATTCCGGTTCAACAACTGGTTGACAATCCGCTCCCGCAAAAGGAATCGCGGGGTGTCGACCTGTGGGGGGAAAAATTTATCGGCTTTGATAGGTGTTCTGAGTTCCGAAGGTTTAAGCATAGATAACCTTGGTCACTTCAGCAACATGTCAATATTCAATGCAGTCAAGGTGGGTTCAAATGAATTTTTTTGGCACACTTTGGTCAAGTCCCCTCGGTGGCCCATGGAGCCTGCCGGTTGAATACCCGTTTGAAAAGCCCCCCAACACGAGATGTTCCCAAGAAAAACATTTTTGGAAAACAATCCAGAGGGAAGGGGTTGGCTTTGACAAGGCCAATCCGGGAGGCTTCCCCCCATCTCATCCCAAGTGACTATCATATTTAACTTGAAAAAAGAAGCCAATCTTAAAATTTTCACAATATTTTCAAAATTGCAGGCTGTTGTTGGCAACTTACCCGGCGACACAAAATTGATCTGCACAATAGTCCAAAAATAGAGTCCTCCCATTTGTTCATGGTGGCCGCAAAAGGAAAAAACCCCCTGAATTGTCGATATTTTTTACATCTTCTTTAATCCTTTATTAATATTTGTTCTTTATTTTTTCCCCTAAATTGGGATCAATTTTATAAATATATGTTTTTAGGAATGTTTTTTATGTTTTGTTTGTTAATACAAACTGATAACGCTTTGTCGAAAAAGTTTACATTCTTGTTTATGGAAGTTTTGTCTAGTTTTTTTCTGATAAAATTCAGCTAGTTACGAGTTGGCTCGTCAATTGCTTATATAATCGACAACCTTTGAAAAGAATGTTTTTCTTTTGATAGATAGAAGGAGTTCAGTTATGAAAAAATTATTTCTCAGCATAAATTTGCTAGCTTTGTTAATTTTTGGGCTGGTCTCATCTGCAGCGGCCCTCTCACAAACTGACGTCGGCAGCTTAGATCAGCTTTTTGCTGTCACGACCCTTGATGCACTTGGAGGAAACAGCAGTGAAACCGCTGAAGCAAGCTGGGTGAGTGAAATGCTTGGAATAACCGTTGAGGCAAGTGACATCGCCAATAGCAAGGTAGAGTTTGGCGACGACCCTGGAGAGACGCCATACAACTCTTTCTTTACAATCGTTGATGATGGTCGGGACATCTCCGGAGATGGTACTTCAGATCAATGGGCCTTTGATTTAATTGGTGAAAACAGTGCTTTCTTGTTAAAAACCGGCACTGGCCAAGGTGGAGGAAGTTACCAGTATTGGCTGTTCTTAAATCTGGCCGAGTCCGATTATGCAACATTTCTTATTGGCAATGAATACTATAGCGTGTTTGATGATGTTGATGGTGCAACAAAGACAATCACTTTGGACATAAGTAACATAGAGTCAGTTAGCCATGTTTCTCTAGCACCCGCACCCGTTCCCGAACCTTCCACCATCCTGCTTCTGGGTGGAGGTCTCCTTGGCCTGGGTATTTACGGCCGCAAGCGGGGCAAAAAATAACAACTGTCGGAAAACTTGACATTTATTAGCGGGGTCGCATCGACCCCGCTTTTTTTGTTTTCTTCTGCCAGTTGCAACAACACTACTAAAGGCTATCTTGACAGGCATCTCAACAAATAGCAGGATAATAACTTTGATAATGAAGCATAGTTTTTAAAAGTTTCACCATCGGAAGATGCCATAAGCCATGCGTCTGACCCTGAAAATTACAACCGCCATCCTGCTGGGTGTTGTCCTGGCATTCTCGTTTCACAGCTACCTCTCCATCCAGCGCGAGAGAACCGAGCTGAAGGAAAGGCTGGGGCTCGAAGCCCTCCATTTGGGCCAGAGTCTGCGCGTGATGATGACCAATATCTGGGCCATCGGCGGGGAGCAGGCAGCCCTCCGTTTTCTCAGTCACAGCAACATTGCCAGCGGAGCTTTCAGGGTTCGCTGGGTCTGGCTTGACCGTGAGGCGGAAAAAGGTTTCCAGCCGCAGGCCCCCAGAGACAAACTCACAGACCTCAGCCAAAAGAAAGAGGTTTCGGTTTTCCTTGAAACTCCGGCCGGCCGGGATTTTCTTGTAACCTACCTGCCAATAACAACGGACAGGGGCCGTCTCGGCGCCATCGAACTGAGCAAATCCCTGGACGACCTTCACGGTTATGTGCAGGAAAGTCTGCGCCGCTCCGCGTTGCTGATGGTAGCCACGGTTGCCTCGGGCCTTCTGCTGATGGCCTTGCTCGGCAGTCTCTGGATCAACCGGCCGGTGCGGAAGCTGGCCGAACAGGCGGAACGCATCGGCAGTGGTGACTTCTCTACGGCCGTAGATGTGACGGGACGGGATGAGCTCGCGGGCCTGGCCCTGGCTATCGATCGCATGCGCTGTCAGCTGGCCGCCTCGCGCCAGGCTGAAAAGGAGGCTAATGAAGCCAAGCTCCAGGCCCTCGAAAAATTGCGCCACACAGAGCGGCTCGCCACACTGGGGCATCTTTCCGCCGGCATGGCCCACGAACTCGGCACCCCTCTGAATGTTATTTCCGGCCGCGCCAAATTGATTTCACAGCAGGAACTTTCCGCCGAAGAGACCTCACGCTCGGCACGGATCATCGGCGAGCAGGCCGAGAGAATGAGCACCATCATCGGCCAGCTCCTCGACTTCGCCCGTCGCGGGCAGGCACGGAAACAGCCCGTGGAGCTGGGCGGACTGATTAAGGGCGTCACCGAATTGCTTGCGCCCACCTGCCGCAAACAGGCTGTTGAACTGAACTGGCCGGGCAGCGAAAACGCCGTTATTGTCAACGCTGATCCCGGTCAACTGCAGCAGGTGCTCCTGAATCTGGCCATGAACGGCATTCAGGCCATGCCCGACGGCGGCATACTGACCCTGCGCCTGAAACGGGAGGAAAATCCCGTCCGTCCCGACTCCGGCACAACGGAGACAGGGCTCTGGTGCGCCGTCCAGGTTGAAGACCAGGGCCAGGGCATTTCATCAGAAGATTTGCCCCATATTTTCGATCCATTTTTTACCACCAAGGACGTGGGGCAGGGGACCGGCCTCGGACTGTCTATCGCTTACGGCATCGTCGAGGAGCACGGCGGCTGGATCGATGTCGCCGCCAACCCCGGCCAGGGCAGCATTTTCAGCGTCTTTCTGCCGGAAACCCAAGGGGGAGAAAAATCCTGATGGAAAAAGAACCCAAAGGTTCCATGCTCATTGTTGACGATGATCCGGCGTTGTGCGAATTGCTCGAAGAGACACTGACCCGCCGCGGCCATAAGGTTTTCAGTGTGCAGAATGTTCCGGCTGCCTTGGGCCTGCTTCAACATCAGGAGGTCGACGTAGTGTTGACCGACCTCAACATGCCGGGCAAAAACGGCATCGAATTCTGCGCTGAGCTCAATACCAATCGGCCGGATGTTCCGGTCGTTATCATGACCGCTTTCGGCTCCCTGGAAACAGCCATTGGCGCCCTTCGCGCCGGGGCTTACGATTTTGTTACCAAGCCGGTCGATTTTGACCTCCTCGGCTTTTCCCTGGAGCGGGCCCTTGAACATCGCCAGCTCCAGGAAAAAATCCGCTTGCTCAAGGACCAGGTCCGCCAGCAACAGACCGTCAATGAACTTCTGGGGGAAAGCCCCGCCATCCACATGGTCCGGGAGCAGATCAGCCGCGTTGCGGATCTGGAGACATCCATTCTGATCAGCGGCGAAAGCGGAACCGGCAAGGAGCTTGTCGCCCGCGCCCTGCACAACCAAAGCCGGCGCGGCAAAGGACCTTTTGTGGCCATCAACTGTGCCGCCCTGCCGGAAAGCCTTCTTGAAAGCGAACTCTTCGGGCACGTGCGCGGCGCCTTTACCGACGCCAGGGAAGACCGGCGCGGCCTTTTTGCCGAAGCATCCGGCGGCAGCCTCTTTCTCGATGAGATCGGCGAACTGCCCCTGCCGCTGCAGCCCAAACTCCTGCGCGTTCTGGAGGAACACAAAATTCGCCCCTTGGGAAGCAGCCGGGAGATAGAATGCGAGGTACGGATCATTACCGCCAGCCACCGGGACCTGAGCGAAGCCGTCAAATCAGGGGCTTTTCGCCAGGACCTTTTCTACCGTCTCAACGTTATTCAGATCGATATCCCGCCCTTGAGCGCCAGGGGCAACGACATTCTGCTCCTGGCCCAACATTTCATCTCGGAGCTGGCCGGAAAGTTCGGCAAATCGGTCACCGGCCTGGCTGAACCGGCGGCCCGCCGCCTGCTCGTCTATTCGTGGCCGGGCAATGTTCGCGAGCTGCGCAACGTCATAGAGCGGGCCGTTGCCCTTACCAGCCACAACCGCATCACCGTTCAGGATCTGCCCGAGCACCTGCAAAACCCCGACGGCGACATCCCTTTCCTGGACACCCCGCTCGACCCACTCGCCCTCCCCACCCTCGAACAACTTGAACGCCGCTACATCGGCCAGATTCTCGATCAGGTCGGCAATAACCGCACCCTGGCGGCCCGCATTCTCGGTGTCGACCGCAAAACCCTCTACCGCAAACTCAAGGAAGAATAAATCTGTTCACAAGTTTTAGGTGTTAAGTTTTAGGTTCTAAGGATCTTAAGCTTTCCCCCCCTTGCAATGCAGCCGGAGCGGAAGGGCTATTTTAAAATTTGACGGGCAGACTGTCTGAGCGTTTTTTGCGAGTTTCTGACCGTCTTTAAAATAGTACTGGAGTGGAGGGAACCCAAAGGGCAAATCGCCGGGGCGTCCTTTTCTTTGCTTCTTTCTTTTTGACGTAAAAAGAAAGAAGGCGTCGTCCGGGGACGCAACCCCGAATCCGGAAGCTGAAAATTCAGCACGAATAGCCCTCATCAAAAAAACTCCAGCGAACCAACAAACCGGGGCATTCTGCCCCAAAGGGACAGAATGCCCCACCCCAAAAACAGTATAAACTACTGATTTTATTAATTTCTTTGTTGGCACATGGATTGCCCCTAGAAAAAGATGTTCGCCCCCTGAAAAACGAAACTTTTCCAGAAACAAGCTACCCCCCTCCGGGTACGCACCCATGCGATTTGCCTTTGGTCACGCAACCCCTCCGCGTGACCAAGGGCCTTTTTTCGGTGTTTCCCGGCAAGGGATTAAATGACTAAAACTATTCAGCACAAGGACTCGTGTCTCTCATGGAAAGAGAGGAATCATGGTTGATCACAAAGCGAAAATTCTTATTGCCGAGGATGATCGGGAATTTCGGGACCTTTTGGCGTTTTGTCTTTTTCGTGCCGGATACAGTGTCACCAGTTGTGACAACGGTTTGAAACTGCTGGAGGTCTTAGGCGGCGCTCAAAACCGCAATGAAATGGAATACGACCTTGTTTTGACCGACTTGCGCATGCCAGCCTTGACCGGTCTTGAAGTTCTCGAGACGTATCATGATTGCCCTCATCGGCCCCCGTTCATCTGCATGACGGCTTTCGGCGACCAGGCTACTCATGAAATGGCAGGCAAGCTTGGAGCGGCCTTTACCATCGACAAACCGATTGATCTCGATTTTCTGGTTGCCCGCATTGATTCCTTTCTTGACGAATGGAAAACACAAAATGTTGAGGAGAAAAGACATGGCTGACAAAAAAATCACCTGGAAAACAATAATATTCACTTTAATATTTGCGTTAACTTGCAGCACGCTGTTGCCGACAGCGGGCAGAGCCCAGGAGCAAGGCCTTGAAAGCTTGCGCCAGACCGGCCAGGCTTTCCGCAGTGTTGCCAAAAAGGTTTCACCTGCCGTGGTTTTTATCAAGGTCGTCAAAGAGGTTTCAGGGGCGGAGGCAGGTGAATTTTTTTCCCCTTTCGGCAACCCATTCGATGATGAATTTTTTCAACGTTTTTTCGGTCAGCCACATCATTTCAAAACACCCAAAAAGTCGCCCCGCAAACGCCAGACCGTCGGCCAGGGCTCCGGATTTCTTATTACATCCGATGGCTATATCATGACCAACAACCACGTCGTGGGCAATGCCGACAAGGTCCAGGTCAAACTTCAGGACGGCCGGGAATATACGGCTGAAATCATCGGTACCGATCCTCCCACCGATCTTGCCGTCATCAAAATCGATGAAAAGGATCTGCCTTTTCTCAGGCTTGGGGACTCCAAAAACCTCGAGGTCGGCGACTGGGTTCTGGCCATCGGCAATCCTTTCGGCCTTTCTCACACCCTGACCGCCGGAATTGTCAGCGCCAAGGGGCGCAGCGGCATGGGCCTGAGCGATTACGAGGACTTCATCCAGACCGACGCTGCCATCAATCCTGGCAACTCCGGAGGTCCCCTTGTCAATCTCGATGGCGAGGTTGTCGGTATCAACAGTGCTATCGTGAGCAGAAGCGGCGGGTATATGGGCATCGGCTTCGCCATCCCCATCAACCTGGCCAAACATATCCGCGGGCAGCTTGTTGAACAGGGACAGGTCACCCGCGGGCAGATCGGTGCCTATATCCAACAGATGACTCCTGATCTGGCCAAGGCTTTTAACCTCGATGAGGCCAGAGGCATTATCGTCACCCAGGTCATGGAGGATTCCCCTGCAGAAAAAGCCGGACTTAAGCAAGGTGACGTCATTCTTGAGATGGATGGTAAAACCGTTGAAAAAGTCGCCACTTTCCGAAACCGCGTTGCCCTTACCCCACCCGGCACCAAGGTCGAGCTGACCATCGTGAGAAACGGCAAAACCAAAGATATTTATGTTGTCATCGGCAAGCTCGAAACCAACGAGCAGGGGCAACCGACAACCAGTGGTGATCTTCCCAAGCTGGGCCTGAGCCTGCAGGCATTGACCCCGGAACTGGCAGAGCGTTTCGGTTACGAGGGAAGAACAGGCGTCCTTGTGGCCAATGTCGATACAGGCTCCCTGGCACAGCGGCTCGGCATCCGGCAAGGTGACCTCATCGAGGAAATCGACCGCCAGGTCGTCTCGACCCCTGAGCAGGCCCGCAAGCTTCTGCAGTCAAAAGAAGAAACCCATCTGCTGCTGATCCGTCACGGGGAGGGCAGCCGTTATCTGACCTTGAAATTCGATGATTGATGGTTAACATTTGTCTGAAGGATTCTGTCTCCGCTCCCGGATTCCCATCCGGGAGCTTTTCTGGGTCAAAAAATAGGGAGGGTTCACCATGATCGAGGTAACCGATCTGTCGCGCCGTTACGGGAACGTCACCGCCGTCGACAAGGTCTCGTTCCACATCGGCCGGGGCGAAATAGTCGGTCTTCTGGGCCATAACGGCGCCGGGAAGTCGACCATCATGAAAATGCTGACCGGTTTTCTGGAACCAAATGCAGGCGAGATCCGCATTGCCGGTGAAGAACTGCAGACTCATCGCCGCCAGGCCCAGACCCGCATCGGCTACCTGCCGGAAAATTGTCCTCTCTACCTTGAGATGAGTGTCGTCGATTTCCTCGACTACAGCGCGGCCCTGCGGGGGCTGGACGAAAAGGAACGGCCCGACGCCATCCGCCGCGCCATTTTCCAGACCGGCCTGGAACCCAAGGCTATGGATCCCATCGCCACCCTGTCACGCGGTTATCGGCAGCGCACCGGCGTGGCACAGGCTCTTCTCCACAGTCCTGAAATCCTCATTCTCGACGAACCCACCAACGGCCTCGACCCCGGCCAGATCGAACACATGCGCAACCTGATACGGGAACTGGGGCACAATACCACGGTTATCGTTTCAACCCATATCCTTCAGGAAGTCGAAGCCACCTGTGACCGGGTGTTGATTCTACGCCAGGGGAAACTGGCCCTGGATGCCCGCCTTGATGAACTGACACGAGGTAATTTTCTCCAATTGCGCTCTGATGCCTCCGCTAAAGAGGCCCGGGGAAAACTGGGGGCTCTGCCAGGTGTCGCCGGTGTCGAGTTTCAAAACGAAAGTGATGGCATCTCGACCTTCCGCCTGGAGGCCCGCCAGGATGCCACACGCACCGCCGCCGAAGTCGCCGAGGCGGTTGTCAATGCCGGATGGAGGCTCTATTCCCTGCACAGAGAGGAGCGCTCGCTGGAAAAAATCTTCCATGAAATTACCGCCAAGGAGGTGACAGTCGATGCTGCCTGAAACCCTGCGCGTAGCCCGCAAGGAACTCTCCGCTTTTTTCTCCTCGCCGATGGCGTACATTTTCCTCGGAACTTTCCTGGTTGTCAGCCTGTTCGTCTTTTTCTGGGCCGATGCCTTTTTTGCCCGCAATATCGCCGACGTCCGCCCTCTGTTCGAGTGGATGCCGGTGCTGCTGATTTTCCTCGTTGCGGCCCTGACCATGCGCATGTGGAGCGAAGAGCGCCGCATGGGAACCATCGAATACCTGATGACCCTGCCGGTCAGCCCGCTGCAGCTTCTGGCTGGAAAATTCCTGGCGGGCATGACCTTGCTGGGCCTGGCCCTGCTCCTGACTTTGCCACTACCCGTAACAGTCAGCCTCATTGGTCCCCTCGACTGGGGACCGGTGTGGGGCGGCTATCTTGCCGCCCTGTTTCTGGGCGCGGCTTATCTCAGCATCGGGCTTTTCCTCAGCGCCCGCAGCGACAACCAGATCGTCAGCCTGATTTCCACGGTCCTGGTCTGTGGTTTCTTTTATCTTATCGGCAGCGACCTGCTGGGCGGTTTCTTCGGCAACCGCGCCGGAGAGCTTCTCAAGCTCCTCGGCAGCGGTTCGCGTTTTTCCTCTATCACCCGCGGGGTCGTCGACCTGCGCGATTTCTATTATTACCTTAGCCTGGTCGGTGTCTTTTTTACCCTGACCCTCTACACCCTGGAGCGCCTGCGCTGGGCAAAAGACACCACTGGCACGCAACACCGGCGCTGGGAACTGGTGACCTGGCTTCTTGTCGCCAATCTTCTGGCCGGCAACCTGTGGCTGCAGCACATCGGCCAGGCCCGTCTTGACCTGACCGAAGGCCGGATCTACTCCATCTCCGACGCCACACGCAAATATCTCAGCCAACTCCAGGAGCCCCTCCTGATCCGGGGCTATTTCAGCGCCAAAACCCATCCCTTGCTGGCGCCCTTGGTGCCGCGCCTGCGGGATCTCATCCGTGAATACCAGGTAGCCGGAAACGGCAAGGTACGAGCCGAATTCATCGATCCCCAGTTCAATCCCGACCTGGAAGCTGAAGCCAATCAGAAATACAACATCAAGCCGGTTCCATTTCAGATTGCCGACCGTTACCAGGCAGCTTTGGTCAATTCTTATTTTCACCTGCTGGTGCAGTACGGCGATCAATTCGAAGTTCTCAGCTTCCGCGATCTCATCGAGGTCAAACAGCAGCGTGAAACGGGCCTTGATGTCGAGCTCCAAAATCCTGAGTATGAACTGACCAGGGCAATCAAAAAAGTGATGTACGGCTTCAAGGGGGGCGGCGATATTTTCACCCGGCTCGACACCCCGGTCACCCTCACAGCCTATATCTCCGACCAGAGCAAGCTTCCGCCGTTTCTGCGTGAGCTTGAAACACAGTTGGAAGAACTTGCTAAAGAAATGGAGGAGAAATCCGGGGGCAAGTTCAATCTGCGAACCCTCCGCCCGGAAGCCAACGGCGGTAAAGTTGCCCAACAGATCGAAGAGCAATACGGCTTCCGCCCCATGCAGGCGGGCCTGTTCGATACGCAGCGTTTCTACTTCTATCTGACCCTCTCGGATAGCAGCCAGATCCTCCAGGTGGCCCTGCCGGAGGAATTCAACAAGGAAAGTCTGGAACGCAACCTGACCACGGCCCTTAAACGCTTCTCCGACGACTATTTGAAAACCGTGGCCCTGGCCTTACCGCAACAGCCGACCAATCCCTATCTGGCCCAACTCGGCATGGACACCGGCAAACAGTTCACCGCCCTGAATCAACACCTGGAGGCCAACCACAATATTCTCAATGTCGACCTGAAGAAGGGCACGATCCCCGAAACGGCCGACATCCTTGTGGTTGTCGCGCCGGACAGCCTCGACGACAAGGGCCTGTTCGCCATCGACCAGTTCCTCATGAAAGGGGGCACCGTTCTGGTTTCCACCTCGCCATATAGCGTCAGGTTCGGCAGGGACAATCTCGTTGCCGGGAAAAACGAAAACGAGATCCTCAAATGGCTCGATTTCCAGGGCCTGACGCTTGAGAAAAAGATGGTTCTCGACCCGCGAAATCAGCCCTTTCCGATCCCGGTCAGCCGTGATGTCGGCGGATTCACCCTTCGCGAGCTGCGTCTCGTTCCTTATCCGTATTTCATTGACGCACGGGGTTCGGGCCTCAACAGCGAATCACCCATAACCTCCGCTCTCAACCATGTCATGGTCAACTGGGCATCCCCTATCAGCGTCGATGCCGATAAAACCAGGGAACAAGTGATGACCTGGCTGTTGAAAAGCTCGCCCGAGTCATGGACCTCGGAGGCCGTCACCCTGATTCCCCGGCTCGACAGCCAGGGCCGCTCGGCCTTTACTCCAGGAAGCGACCGTGTTGAAAAACTCCTGGCGGTAGCCCTGCAAGGAGGATTCACCTCTTATTTCGCAGGTAAGGATTCGCCGCTGCTGAAAACAGAAGAGGACGCTGCTGAAACAGGCCGCGACAAACAAAAGGACAAGCAGCCGGCAGTTTCCGGAGTGATTGATAAATCTCCGGAGTCGGCACGCCTGATCCTCTTTGGATCCGCCGATTTTCTCAGCGACCAGACCCTGCAGATGGCCGCCGGTGTCGGTGGGCAACAGGAGTTTGGCGCCCTGCAACTGGTGGAAAACGCCATCGACTGGTCCCTGGAGGACGCCGGCCTGTTAAGCATCCGCAGCCGCGGTCATTATGCCCGCACCTTGATGCCCCTCGAGCGTGAGACCAGAATGGTGTACGAATACCTCAACTACGGCCTGGTCGTTGCCGGGCTGCTGCTGGTCTATTTTGTCTTCAGGCTGCGGCAACGCAGTACCCGCAACCGTTATCAGCGCATGCTCGAAGGGAGGTCCTGAGCCATGAAACGTACAATACTGTTTTTAAGCCTGGCTCTCGTGCTTCAACTCGCCCTCGCTTTGACGCTGCAGTTGGCTGACAAGAGCGGCAAATCCGGCACCAGCCAGGGAAAACTCCTCGCCATAAAGGTCGATCAGATCGACACCGTGCGCATCGAAGGAAGCGGTGGCGATTCTGTTCTGTTACGCAAAACCGGCGGCAAGTGGACGCTGCCGGAACATTTCGATGCTCCCGGCGACAGCCAAAAGATCGAAGGCATGGTCACCACCCTGACCGGTATCCAACGCTCATGGCCGGTCGCTGAAACCGGCGAGGCCGTCAAACGCTTCAAGGTTGGAGATGAGGGGTTCGAACGCCGCCTGAGTTTCAAAGCAGGCGACAAGGAGCTGGCCGTCCTCTATCTCGGCACCTCGCCCGGTTTTCGCAAAGTGCACGCCCGTGTGGGCAAAGAAGAGCAGGTCTTTGATATACCTTTCAGCACCTTCCAGGCCAGTCTCAAAAACGCCGACTGGGTCAACAAACAACTGTTGTGGATTGACAGCGAGACCATCACTGCCATCGAACTGCCGGATTGCCGCCTGATCCGGACGGACGGCGAATGGACATTGGCAGATATTGCTGAAAACGAGGAGACCGAGCAGGAAAAAGCCCGCCAAGTTGCTCAGCAGCTTGCCCGGATCAACTTCCAGGATATTTACGCCAAGGATGCTGACCCACTTTCTGACCCCGTTGAATTAAAAATCCGCCTTGAACTCAAAGACGGGCCATCGCGAAACTACGAATTTTTTAAAAAGGATGATCAGCCCCATGCTTTGCTGAAGGTTTCCGGTGAACCCTTCTTGTTTAAGGTCGGCACAACGGTAATGGAAGAACTTCAGGAAACGACGCGCTCAAAACTAATCAAACCTCGGGAGACCACCACTCAACCCTCGCTTGAACCTGAAAAAGCGGAGGGTTAACCTTGAGCACCTAAGGTTGAAAGCGTAGTATCACCAACGAGGGGTTGGTGTCCGGCCGACCCCTCCCGGATGGAGAACTCTTTGATGTTGATTACCCAAACCCTGGACCCGGCACGTTGCGCCGAAAAAATCCGAAACGCTGAAAAAATGGCTGTCTTGAGCGGGGCGGGTATATCCACAGCGGCCGGTATCCCCGATTTCCGCGGCCCCCGGGGACTCTATGTCACCCGGCGTTACGATCCGGACAAGGTTTTCGAGATCAGCGCCTTCCGCGGCGAGCCGCATTATTTCTATGAATTTACAAGGGATTTTGTCACTGAAGTAAGGGACGTCAAGCCGACTTTTACCCACTACTTTCTGGCAGAACTCGAAAAAAGCGGACCGCTGACGGGGATTATCACGCAGAATATCGACACGCTTCACCAGCTGGCAGGCAGCCGCAACGTTCTCGAACTGCACGGCTCCTATCGTTCCGCCAGTTGCAGCAAGTGCGGAAAAAATTTCGATGAACTGACCTACCGATGGTGGGAAAAAGCCATGCTCGAAAGCAGCGCGCCTCCGGTGGCATTCTGCTCAGCCTGCGGCGGCGTCCTCAAGCCCGATATCGTCTTTTTCGGCGAAATGGTCAACGGTTTCAACGCAGCCGAGCGGCTGATAGCCGAATGCGACCTGTTGCTCGTTCTCGGCTCTTCCCTGGCGGTCAGCCCCGCCTCCTCCCTCCCGACGGGCACCCAGGCGACTACTATTGTCGTCAACAGCGGCGAGGTCATGCTGCCACCGGCACCGCACCGTTATTTTATTGACCAGAATCTTGATGTCTATTTTCGAGCGGTGGCGGAACACCTGCCAATGTCAGCCGGGTAATGACCCCTGATAATTCGTGTCCCACTCCTTGCCGTGGCCAAAACACAATACCAGGACAAAAAAATGGGCCTGGTTCTTCCTTGACCCAATCCGGACACCAAGGGGAAAGAAACAGGGCAGCCAAATCACACAGTTCTGGTGAATTCTGAAAATCCCGCAAGTTCAGTATATACTTCAAAGGTCAAATCACTTCACAGGCCGCCGGCCTGCTAATTCTTAACCAGATCAATAAGATACAACGTCCTGAATTTTCACCACATTGGAAAGCATCCCATGAAAGAACTCGTTACCCCATACCAGGTGATGGAGGCCCTTGCAACAAACCTGGGCAAAGCCTACGCAAAAAAAGCGGTTAAAGCAGAGGGGACTATCCAGTTTCACCTCAGGCACGAAGGAGAGAAAATCGATTGCTATGTGAAGGCGGATGAAAATGAATTGACAATATCGCCAGGGGTGACAACAAACCCGACGGTAGCCCTGACGTCAACGCTCTATCATTGGCTCGATCTTGCTGCAAAACGGTTAAACCCAATCATCGGCGTCATCTCCGGGAAACTCAAATTCAAAGGAGACACCTCTTTCTTTGCCAGAATTTTGCCGGATGACATTTTTAATATCGATATCAGTCCCTATGCCGACCCGGTGACAGCTTTTGAAAAGAACCCGCATCGGCATTGGACGCCTCCAAAAAATGTCTTTGTTATCAACGCGTCGCCAAGAACACGAGAAGGATACACGGATTTTTTTGTCAAAGCTTTTTTGAAGGGCTTGGAAAGTGAGGGGGCTCGAGTCCAGACATGCTATCTGAGCGAACAAAAAATAAACCGCTGTACGGGGTGCTGGCACTGCTGGCTCTCCGGGACGGGTGAGTGCATCTTCAAAGAAAAGGACGACTTTGAAAAGGTCTATGCGGGTTGTCAGGATGCCGATTTGATCGTATTCGCCTTTCCACTTTATTGCGACGGGGTTCCCGGCGCCTTAAAAGATTTTTTCGACCGGGCTATAGCCCATAGTCATCCTTTTATGATTGAAGGGATATATAAAACCAGGCACCCGCGAAGAATAACAAAACCGCAGGCTGCCGTGGTCTTTTCCGTTTGCGGGTTCATTGAAATGGAAAATTTTCAGGCCGTTCGAGAGCATTTAAGGAAGATATCCCATAATGCCCATTTACCCATTGTTGCGGAGATATTCCGCTCAGGCGCAATCTATCTGCACAAAAACCCGCTTTTGTATCAAAAGTTAAATGAGGTTTTGCTGGCACTTGAAAAGGCTGGTGAAGATGTAGCCAAAAGAGGAAAGGTCAGCAGGAAAAACCTGCGTATAATCACCCAAAAAATCGATAAGGCCTCGAACTTTCAAAAAATGTCAAATTATTTTTGGAATGAAAAAATCCAAAGCGGCGAAAATGACTATTGAAGTCCAATGTCCATCAGCCATGAGGGCAGGGACCGGAAGATAATAAACAGGGGCCGTCCAGGACAATGGACCTGGGCCTCGGACAACCCCCAAAACAGAGGTTTTCTGCACCGGGATTATTCAGCTTTTTCCTGTTGCGTTTCCCGTAAGATCCGTGCCATCCACTCAGGTACCCGCACATCCCCGGCGGAGAAAGTTTCCCCCGTATAGGGTTTGATATCAATCACCGGGCTGCCGTCCACGGCATCCAGGCCGGTCACTTTGAGGACATTTCCCTCCCGCGAAAGCAGCTGCACAATGGTCATCAATACGGGGTTGGGACGCGCCGGACTGCGGGTGGCAAAAATACCCGTCAAGGGATTCTCCTTAACTCCCATGGGGTGGACCCTGGTCAAAGAGCGGCTTTCTTCGGGAACCAGGTGAGCCCAATACAACACCACCAGATGAGAAAAGCCTTCGATGCCGTCCAGCAGCTCTTCCCACCTGTCTTCAATAATTATTTCCGACGTTTTTTGGCGCTGGGCACGGTGCCTCGCGATCGCCTCTGCTGCGCTTTCTTTCCGTTCAATACCGTGGCTTTTGGCTGCAAGGGAAGGTTCACTGATAGAACTTTTTATGATACCGACAGTTTGAATTTTCATTACATCCGACTCCCACATGCCCGGACAGGACAATACGTTTTAGTTAAGGAAAAGCGGGTCATCCATCTTAAACGGCCAGACGGAAACCACCAGGTAAATGGTTAATTATTACATTATTAAAGAAAAAGCTCCATAAATGAAAACTTTCCTGGCGAAACAACCAACCTTAGCTTTGACTAAAAAAATGGGGGGATTGCCCGCCCATTTTGTCGGTTGTAAAAGACCATTTTTCTTTTAGTATTATTTGAATCAGGAAGTTTGCATACGTGCCCGGATTGAAGTTACGGAAAGTGGTTTTCTATGAATGAACAACTCACTTGCGAATTAAAGGGCAACATCCTTTTCATGGAAACAAAAGGAATTTATTCTCCCCAAGAGTTACAGGCGTTTTTCATCCAGTCAATGCACAACCCTCAACTCCCTCCCCGATTCGCCATCGTTATCGATGCCCGGCAATCCCGAACCAGCATCTCCATGAATGAGATTAAACCACTTTCGGCCGAACTGAAAACAGCACTTGAGCGCATCGTCTGCATCGCCACGGTGGTTCACTCCAAACTTCATTATGGTTTAACAAGACAAGCTGGAACCTTCCATGAACACTATGGCTTTGAAACCCGCCCCTATTACGACATGGAATCTGCCATTGCCTGGGTCAAAGAAAAGCTGGCATATGTCTCCAGCCACAACACCCAACAACCTTTTTAAAAGAAACCTTCCCACGGATAATCATCTGGCTCCCGTCTGCCTCCCAGCCAATTTGCCAAAAAAGCCTTTCGCCTATTACCGGAAAAGAAATTTGACAACTCGAAAAGAGAGGTTTAACATTTGGCAGCTTGTTCTCAGGGCGGGGTGAAATTCCCCACCGGCGGTAACCCGACACAGAACGGGGAGCCCGCGAGCGCTCTTTCCTGCCTCAGGCAGTTTAAGAGGTCAGCAGATCTGGTGAGATTCCAGAGCCGACGGTAATAGTCCGGACGAAAGAGAATGAGGCAGCTTGTCACCTATCCATAGACATCCTCGCCTTTTCATCCGCCCTGGTTCCGAAAACTCAATTTTTCATTCCAGGAGGATAACCATGAATTCAACTCTGACAACCCAATTCGGCAACTCCCATGAACGGGTGGAAAAAGCTCTCCACGCCTTGCGCCATGGCCAGGGCGTTCTGGTGACGGACGACGAAGATCGGGAAAACGAAGGCGACCTTATTTTTGCGGCGCAATCCCTGACCGAGAAACAGATGGCAATGCTCATTCGCGAATGCAGCGGCATCGTCTGCCTCTGTCTGCCCGAGGAAAAGATCCATTCCCTGCAACTGCCCATGATGGTGGAAAACAACACCAGTTCCTACGGCACCGCCTTTACCGTATCCATCGAAGCGGCGAGGGGCGTCACTACCGGGGTTTCCGCAGCTGACCGGGTGACCACGGTCAAGGCCGCCATCGCCGAGGGGGCAACCCCGGAAGACATTCACTGCCCCGGCCATATCTTCCCTTTGCGCGCCCGCCGGGACGGCGTTCTGGAACGCCGCGGCCATACGGAAGCGACAGTCGACCTCATGCGTCTCGCCGGGCTGAAACCCTACGGCGTTCTCTGCGAGCTGACCAATCCCGACGGCACCATGGCGCGCCTGCCCGAAATCACAGCCTTCGCTCTCAGTCACTATTTGCCGGTCATGACCGTTGAAGATCTGGTGGCTTATCGGATGGAAAATGATAGTGTTGAATTTGGCAAAGATTCTCGAAATGCTTTTGGCTGATAAAAAGACACCAGGTCTTTTGGAAAAACAAACCCGTCCACCTGTTCGCGCCCTGTCGGGCCATCTGCTCAGCCTGACGCCGGCAAAAACCTGCCCACTATTGTAAAAGGAGCGGTTTATGGCTTGTATTGTACAGAAATACGGTGGCAGCAGCGTCGCTGACGTGGGGCGGTTGCAGAAAATTGCCAAAGGGATAGCAGAACTCAAACGCAGTAACGTTGACATCGCTGTTGTGGTTTCGGCAATGGGAAAAACCACCGACGGACTGGTGGCCATGAGCCGGCAGATTTGCCCCATTCCCCCACGCCGGGAAATGGACATGCTGCTTTCCACAGGCGAACGCATCACCATGGCCATGCTTTGCATGGCCTTGCACGAGCAGGGGATCGATGCGGTGTCGCTGACCGGTTCCCAGGCCGGCATCATCACCAATGACCGCCACAACGATGCCCAGGTTATCGAGGTCAGGCCGTTCCGGGTTCAGGATGAAATGGCCAAAGGCAAGGTGGTCATCATCGGCGGTTTCCAGGGGGTCAGCTACAGGAGGGACATCACCACCCTTGGCCGCGGCGGGTCCGATACAACAGCCGTAGCGCTGGCCGCTGCGTTGAATGCCGAGCGCTGCGAAATCTACTCGGACGTGGACGGAGTCTACTCCGCCGACCCTTCCTTCGTGGCTGATGCCCGGCACCTCCCCGAGGTTTCATTTCCGGTTATGCAGGAGATGAGTAAGGCAGGCGCCAAGGTGCTGCATGCCTCGGCCGTACAGTTCGCCAAGGAAAAAAATATCGCCATCTACGCCCGCGCCACCTTCGCCCCCGGCCGCGAAACCATTATCCGCCAGCTTTCCCCCGGGGAGGTGGCCGGTGTCCAGGCGGTGGTCAGCGAAAAGCAGGTCGAGCGTGTGCGCCTGCAGGCAAATGATATCCATGCATGTTTTAAAAACACCGTGGATTTCCTGGAGAAAGCCCAGGTGCCAATCAAGGAAGTCAATGTTAACGAGGTGCCCGCCGACGGTGAGCGGTCATGCGCATCTTTCGTCATTTCGACAAAGGACATCTACGGATGGGAGCGGATCAAGTCCGCCCTGCAGAACAACCTGAACGGAAAGATTTATTTCGACACGGACCTGTCGGCCCTGTCGCTCATCGGGGAAGGGCTGAACCGCCATAACCTGACCCTGCTGGCAACCCTTGAGCTGCTGGCAGACAACCGGATCGCGGTTCTCGGGATTGCCACGACTGCGTTCAGGATATCCCTCCTGGTGCCCGCAGATCAGATTGAAGAGAGCGTTGCGCTTTGCCACACCCGCTGGGTGGCAAATGCCGGGGAATAGCGAAAGGGGGGGCTGGGGGAAAAGCGGCTTTTTACTGTCCCGGCAACAAGGACTTTTTTCTGTTCTGGAAGAATTAAATTGTGGCGTGAACCTATTTTTCTACTTCCTTTTTTAGCGCAGGAAAAGCGCCATCTTTTCATCGATCTTTTCCCGCAGGGTCAGGACGTCTTCCGGGATCTCCCCCAGCAGCATCTCGAAGATATTCTCCATGTCCGTCCACGCCCCCCGCAGCACCATGGCCGCCTTGGAGTCGTCGGTGGAGCAGATGGCAAAGGCGATCCTCTCCGTGGCTCTGGCGATCTGTTCCAAAAGTTGTTCCGGACTGTGTTGGAACGAATTTTCGCAAAGCTTGCCGTTTTTTCCCCGATATTTTTTCAGATCGATAAGATCTCCCACAGGTCCTTTCCTTTGTTCAGATGTGTGCCGTCAGGACGAAGTTGCATTTTTGCCTTGGAAATATTGTTGCTGTTCGCGTTGAAGCAATTAAGCAACGGCGGCCCTATGCTCCGACTTTATCATGGATGTCCCCTTTTTTCACATGCTTGGATTAAAATTGGTTTTATGTCCCCGGATTTCATGCATAATACCTGTATCCGTGGGTTTGACCGGGTAACAGGAAGGCTATCCACCGTATGAAAGGAAAATATTTTTTGAGCCGGATCTTCCCAAAAATGAACTGTGGCAGCAGCCGCTGCCTGGTCATGGGGTTGGCTTTTCTCGTCGCCCTGCCGGCGCTTCTGCTTCCCGGCACGGCCCTTGGCGAGGAAGTCATCGACCTGGGCGGCTGGAGCCGGGGAAAATTAGAACGCCTGCAGGCCGAGGCCGGGCGCATCCCGGAGCCGGGCCGCAGGATCGAGTTTATTTCCGAGGCCTTCCTCGAAACACCCTACCTTGCCGACACCCTGATCGGCAGTGCCGGGACAGCCGAGGTGTTTGTGCTCCGCCTGGACGGGGTCGACTGCTTCACCCTGCTCGACTATGTGGAAGCGCTCCGCAGGACTTCCGATTTTGACGGCTTCAAAGAGGCTCTGCGCCGCATCCGTTACCGCGACGGGCGGATCGAATTTTTGAGCAGGAACCACTTCTTTTCCGAATGGGGAGAGGCGAATTCCGCCCATCTGCGCGATGTGACCGCCCTGGTGGGGGAGGAGAAGGTTCGCCGCGTTGAGAAGCAGCTGAACAGAAAGAAGGACAGCGCGCTTTACCTGCCGGGATATCCGGTAAAGAAACGGGAGATAGCCTGCATCCCTCCCGAAGCGGTCGACGCGTCCGTGCTGGCCCGATTGCAGAGCGGGGATTATGTCGGCATCTACAGCCCGTTGCCGGGGCTGGATGTGTCCCATGTCGGCATTGTCGTCAAAGGAGGGGGTCAGGTCTTTTTGAGCCACGCATCCTCGAGGCCGGAGCTGCAAAAAGTCGTGGACCAGGAGTTGGTCTCCTACCTGGGGGGAAAGAAAGGGCTGGTCGTTTATCGGCCGGTTGAGGCTGATGAATAACGTCTTTATCGTGACGCCAAGTTATCTGATCAAGAAAAAACGGGACTTTACAGCTGGAATCAGGCAGCTCACAAGGTTGGGTTTTCACGTCCTGAATCCGCAATTCCCGCAGGTCCTCCCCTCGCCGCAGGAGAAGGCAGATCAGATCCATAGGGCGTTTGCAGATCCCCGGGTCGATATGATCCTGGCCTTGCGCGGGGGCTACAGTGCCATGAAGTCACTCCCGTACCTGGACTTCGAACTCATCAAAAGACACCCCAAAATCATTGCCGGTTTCAGCGACTTGAGCGCATTGCTCAATCCGATCTTCGAGCGCACGGGGCTGATGACCTTGCATGCCCCCATGGTGATAAACCTGGCTACGCCAACGGCATTCACGCTTAAGTCGCTGGTGAACGCCGTCAAAGGCTATGCGGAGAAAAATCTGCTCAAAGGAGCCCGTCTCAAGGTCTATAATCCCGGTTCGGCCCGCGGAATTCTGAAAGGGGGCAACCTCATTACCCTGACCGCCCTGATCCATACCGACTGGGAGATCGATACGACGGATGCGATCTTGTTTCTCGAAGATGTCGATGAAAAGCTCCACCAGGTGGATCGCTACCTGACCCAGTGGATTCTTGCCGGGAAATTCAAAGGGGTCAAGGCGCTCATCCTGGGCGATTTCCGCGGCATCAGAAGCCGGCAGGTCCATGACATCCTGGCTTCGCAAATGGAGCTGGACTTCCCTGTTGTTCATTGCCCTTACATCGGCCATGTAGCGAACAAGATCACCCTGCCGATCGGTGCGGAGGTTGAGCTGAATACGGACCGAAGGCAGCTTTTGATCAAAAAAATGAAACTATTCAGCACGATGGGATCGTAGCGCCCATGGAAAGGGCATCTGCTGTTAATTTCAACCCCTTGCGATGAAGCCGGAGTGGAAGAAACATTTTGAGAAAAGACGGACAGTTGCGTGTTTTTTGCAAATTCTGGCCGTCCTCAAAATGTTTCTGGAATGGAGGGGAGCCGCAGGCCGAATCGCGGGGCGTCCTTTTCTTTGCTTCTTTCTTTTTGACGAAAAAAGAAAGAAGGCGTCGTCGGGGGACGCAACCCCCGAACCCCTTCCGCTCCGGCTGCGGTACAAGGGGAATAATACTTAAAACTTTGCTTATGCGGCCCTTGGAATGGGCGGTACGAGCCCATCCCCCGGAATGCGGAACAGTTTCAAAAAAATGTCTTCCCCGGAGGAAATCAATGAATGTACTCTGGCTGATCATGATCTGCGTCAGTATCGTCTTCGCCATTTTTACCGGCAACCTGGAGGCGTTCACCAAATCCATTTTCGACGGCGCCAAGGCGGCGGTGGAGATCTCGCTGTTTCTGCTCGGCATCGTTTCGGTCTGGATGGGGATCACCCGCATCCTGGAAGACTCCGGCCTGATCTACCGGATCGCGCATCTGTTCAGGCCGGTCATCTGCCGGCTGTTTAAAAATATCCCCGGTGATCATCCTTCGATCACCGCCATCACCCTCAATGTTCTGGCCAACCTGTTCGGGCTCGGCAACGCCGCCACCCCGCTGGGGATTAAGGCCATGCAGGAACTCAATACGCTCAATGAGGACAAAGGCCTCATCACGCCCGAAATGATGACATTCATCGTCATCAACACCGCCAGCATCCAGCTGATCCCGTTTTCCGTGATCGGCATCCTGGCCGGCTACGGAAACAGCAATCCGGCCGCCGTCGTGCTTCCCATCCTGATCTCCACGGTTATTTCCACCATAACGGCCCTGCTGGTCCTGGCCGCTTTCAGGAAGATTTTCAGATGATAGAGAACATTGAATACATCTCGCTGCTCATTATTCCGCTGTTCCTTCTGTTCACTGTCCTGTACGGAGCGTTCAAGAAGGTCAGGGTCTATGACTCCTTCGTCGAGGGGGCCAAAGAGGGGCCGGGGATCATTCTGAAAATT
>JAFGRU010000119.1 GCA_016934985.1 Deltaproteobacteria bacterium | reverse complement strand
GGGGTAACAAACAAGGCAAAAACCCTGAAAAGCAAGGGCGGGGACGTGTTTATTCTATTGACAACTGACAGCCATATCAGCCTTTTACTTAAAACTTAACACTTAAAACTTGTCACTTATTACCGATTTTTTTAGCTTAATTACTCGATTCACAACGAGAGTGATATGTTTTTTCAACTCGCCTGGCGCAACATCTGGAGAAATCCGAAAAGGACCCTGATCCTGCTGACCGCCATCGTTATCGGTGTCTGGAGCATGATTTTTCTGGGCGCTCTCATGCGCGGCATATCCGACCAGATGGTGCGCAACGGCATCGCCAACCTCACCGGCCATGTCCAGATCCACCTGCGGGGCTACCGTAATGACCCGGTGGTGGAAAACAGCATTCTCCAACCCGGCAAACTTGAGGAGGTACTGGCGGGCGCCTTGCCGAAAGAGGCACATTGGACCGAGCGCGTCCGGGTCTACGCTGTTGCCAGTAATGCACGCCACTCCATCGGTGTCACCCTGGTCGGCATCGATTCGGCCAGGGAAGCACAGGTCTCCTTTATCGGCAGCGCTGTAACCCAAGGTGATTATCTGCAGCCGGGAAAAGGAAACGGCATCCTCATCGGCCAGTCTCTGGCGGAAAAATTCAAAACCGAACTGGGTAAAAAGCTCGTCCTCATGGCTCTTGACTCGAAAGGCGATAATGCCTCCCGTGCCTTCCGCATCAGCGGAATTTTTCGCGCCGAGCTGGAAGCCATTGAAAAACAATTCGTTTTCGTCAACCTGGATACTGCCCGGCAAATGCTCAAGCTGAAGGGGGGGATTTCAGAGATTTCCATTCTGCTTCCGGAGAAATCGGCTACGGAAGCCGTTGTTCAATCTCTGCGAAAGCAACTTCCGGTGGGTGACTCTCTCGAAGTCGCTTCCTGGCTCGATCTTTTGCCATTCGTCACGGCCGTCATGGAGCTTTACGACGGCTTCATTTTTATCTGGTTCCTGATTATTTTTATCGCCATGGGGTTCGGCATCGTCAATACGATTCTTATGGCGGTTTTCGAAAGGGTTCGTGAGTTCGGGCTTCTAAAAGC
Organism: Deltaproteobacteria bacterium; assembly: GCA_016934985.1. Lineage (GTDB taxonomy): Bacteria > Desulfobacterota > Desulfuromonadia > Desulfuromonadales > JAAYDE01 > JAFGRU01. The sequence continues at coordinate 8,730 of JAFGRU010000119.1, read as the reverse complement.
TTTAGGCATGAAGCCCGTTTGGATCGTCAGGCAGGTCCTGACCGAATCGTTTCTGCTCCTTCTTGTCGGCCAGGTCCTCGGGTGCATTTTCGGTCTGGTCAGCGTGGCCCTTCTGGCCCGCAACGGTATCGATCTCTCGGCCTTTGCAGAAGGGCTCGAATACGCCGGTATGTCGCGCATGATCTTTCCGGTCGTTTTGGTTAAGGATGTTGTCATGGCTAACCTGGTGGTTTTTATCCTCGGTGTTCTGGTGAGCCTTTATCCTGCCGTCAAAGCGGCGAGATTTACCCCGGTGGAAGCCCTGGCCAGAACCTGAAATATGGTGACCCTGGGAGGTATGGATGAATATTGTTGAATGCAGGGGGCTGAAAAAGACCTATCGTCAGGGGCGGGTGGACGTTCATGCTCTGGACGGGGTCGATCTTGATGTTGTCCGGGGGGACTTTATGGCCCTGGCCGGGCCTTCAGGGTCGGGCAAAACCACCCTGCTTAATCTTATCGGCGGTCTTGACCATGCCAGCGCCGGAGAGGTTGTTCTGGATGGGGAAAAGCTCAATCTCTTGAGTCAGGCGCAATTGGCGGAGTTGCGCCTGAACAGGATCGGCTTTGTCTTTCAGGCCTACAACCTGATTCCGGTTCTCACCGCCCAGGAGAATGTCGAGTTTATTCTTCAACTGCAAAACCTTCCTGCCAGGGAACGCCGGGAGAGAGCCATGGCCATTCTCGACGATGTCGGTCTGGAAGGGCTGTACGGCCGCAGACCGGCCGAACTTTCCGGCGGTCAGCAGCAGCGGGTGGCCGTGGCCCGGGCCATCGTTTCGGAACCGGCCATCGTCCTCGCAGACGAGCCGACCGCCAATCTCGACTCCCATACCGGCCAGGGGCTTCTCGAACTGATGCTGGAGATGAATGAAAAAAAAGAGGTCACCTTTATTTTCTCCACCCACGACAAAATGGTCATGGATTATGCGAAACGTCTCGTTATTCTGCGGGACGGCAGGATTGCCGGGGAACGGGGAAAAACTGAATAAACACCTTCGAAAGAGCGTCTGAATTTTCCCCTTGCATCGCAGCTGTTGAGGGTGGGGGCTTTTGAGATCAAGCCGGGCAGGCTGTCTGAGCGAAGCGAGTTCCTGACCGGCCTCAAAAGCCCCTACCCTCAGCGGGGACCCGAAGGGCAAGATGCCGGGGTGCCTTTTTCTGCTTACTCTTTTTCGGGCAAGCAAAAAGAGTAAGGCGCCGTCAGGGGGCGCAACCCCTGGGGTTGGTTTTGGGAGACATTGGCTTTATGCCAAAAATGGATGATGAATAAACAATTTCGCTTTCACTCTTTCCTGCCCTTTTTTCTTTTCTGGACCCTATTATTTGTGCCTTTTCCGGTGGGTGCCGCTTCAAACCCTGCCGAGGCCTCCAATGACTCAAACAAAACCCTGTTCAACCTGCCCATGGACTGGGGCGGGCAGGTCAAGCTCCAGGGCTCTGTTTCAGAGGTGGCATCGGACTCTTTTCCCGGTTCGGTCGAAGACGGAACCTATTTTGATCAGAACATCAATGCCCGCATAAAAAACCGTATTTTCTTTTCCGACTCCAGCGATCTCGAAACGCACTATGAACTGGTATTTCTGACCGGCGACAGTTGGCGCCGCAGTCGACAATTGGCGGAAAGCTTCCTGGGGATAGCCGGTCTGGGAATGGGGCCTGTTGAAGACGACCGACGTCTTTTCGACCTGACTTCAACCATAAAGGAAGATGAAAATTATATTCTCTATCATCGCCTCGACCGGTTGGTATTAACCTTACGACCCGATTGGGGGGTAGTGCGCCTCGGCCGCCAGGCTGTAACCTGGGGAAACGGGCTTCTTTTCAATCCCATGGATCTTTTCAACCCTTTCGCTCCCACGGATATCGAGCGCGACTACAAAATCGGCGATGATCTGCTTTCGATTCAGGCTCCTATCGGGCAAAACGCCAATATCCAGGTTTTGGCTGTTCCCAGGCGCGACCCTGAGAGCGGGGATGTTGAAGGGGATCAATCCTCCCTGGCCGGCAAGCTGCATTTTGCCACCGGCACGCTTGAAACGGACCTCATGGCCGCCCTGCATTACGAGGACCTGGTTCTGGGCGTTGGAAATGTCGGTTATCTGGGAGAGGCGGCCTGGCGGGTCGATGTCACCTGGACGCTTGAGGATGAGGGCAACCGGGACAATTATCTGTCTCTGGTGGCCAACATCGACTATTCCTGGATCTGGGCGGGGAAAAATTTCTATGGCTTCATGGAATATTTCTTCAACGGCCTTGGCAATGACGATTACGGAGAAAACCTGCTCGATAGCGATTTCAGTGAGAGAATCGAGCGGGGCGAACTTTTTTCCCTGGGACGCCACTACCTGAGTGGCAGCGTTCAGGTTGAGCTTCATCCCCTGGTCAATTTCAACCTTACGGTCATCAACAACCTCGAAGATCCTTCCGGCATCCTCCAGCCCCGCCTTGTCTGGGATGCCCGGGAGAATCTGCAACTGACCCTGGGAGCAGGTTTTTATTACGGCGGCTCGGGAACCGAATTTGGAGGTTTCACCGTCCCCGGAACAGGCCTCAAGCAGAAAGCGCCCAACCGGGCGTTTCTGTGGGCAACGTGGTTTTTTTGAGGTTCTCCGCAGCCCCCAAAGACTGGCTGTTTCAATGTGGAGGAAAAACCGGCAATTTGCCAAGTGTTAGGTTTGTGGTAAAGTTCTCTGAATGCCGTTTTTTTAAAATTCTCTTATCAAATCAAAATGTTAGGGAATGAGGCTGCTTTTCCCGGGGCTGTTTCCGGGCCTTTGGATTAAGCGGAAAAAGGGACGCCACATGAAATTTCGATACTACTTTCTGGTATTATCGTTTGTTCTGTTTTTCTCATCACCCTGCCGGGCCTTCGACCCTAATATTGTTATTGTCAACTCCTATCACTACGGTCAGGAATGGTCAACCCGCGAGCTTGAGGGCATTCTGGAGGTGTTGAGTGCCGAATTCCCTGAAATCCGGCCCCCCGTCGAATATCTGGACACCAACAGGTTTAAAGGCGAAGCACAGATCCGCCGGGTTGCCTCGTATCTGGCCGACAAATACGCTGGGGTCAATCCCAGGCTGGTCATCTCCCTTGACAATGCTGCCCTGGACCTTCTCATCGCCAATCGCTCCAGGTTGTTTGCTGAGTCCCCCATTGTCTTCGTCGGGGTCAATAATTTCCACCCCTCCATGCTGAAAGGCTATGACAAAATCACCGGTCTTGCCGAGGTGGCCGGAGTGGGGGGATCCATAGAACTCATCCTTAAGGTTCACCCGGACACTGAAAAAATTGTGATTCTCAACGATCGTACCACCACGGGCCAGGCCATACATCGGGGCATGGAACCCTTTATCAAAAAATACAAAAGCCGGGTTGATATTTCTTTTCTTTATCCCCAGAGCTTTGAAGACGCACAGAAGCAAGTCGCCAGCATGCCTCCGCAAACGGTGGTGCTTCTCGCCTCTTTGGTTGCCGACCCCAAAGGGAAAACCCTTACTTTGGCGGAAAGCACGCGCCTGGTGACATCGGGACACAGAATTCCCCTGTATTCCATGCGGGAAAACCGCCTCGGACTGGGGGTGGTCGGCGGCAACATGATATCCGGTCTGGACCACGGCAGAAGGGTCGGCCGGCTGGCCCTGCGTGTTCTGGCCGGGGAGGACCCCTCCTCCATACCCGTGGATACCAACGATTACTCAATGCCGCGATTTGATTACGAAGTGCTGGAACGGCTGGGGATTTCGCTGGACCGCTTGCCTGCCGGAAGCTTTGTCATCAATAAAAAGCCCACTTTTTTTGAAGAGCACAAAATTCCTATTCTCTATGCTTTGGGTATCATTGGAATATTGTTTGTTGCGATTATCCTCCTCTGTATAAATAACATCAAGCGCCGGCGAGCCGAAAAAAACCTTCGGGAATTAAACCGCTATAAATCGGCCCTGTTTGAAGAAGCGCGCGATGCCCTGTTTGTCGCCGATCTCGAGACCGGCATCATCCTTGACGCCAACCAGGCGGCCGAGCGGCTTACGCAAAGACCGAGACAGGAACTGATCGGCTGCCATCCGTCGCAATTACATCCGCCGGATCAATGGGACAGGCCCCGCAAGATATTTCCTCAACAAAGCCAGGGTCTGAACAAATTGACCGAAGGCGACATACTTACTAAGGACGGCTTAAAAATACCCGTTGAAGTCAATGCAAACCTGATGGATCTTCCGGACGGAAGGAGGGTGATTATGGGGTCTTTCAGGGATGTTTCGGAGCGCAATCGCCTGCAGGAACTGCTTCTTCATTCCCAGAAGATGGAAGCGGTCGGCACCCTGGCCGGAGGGGTGGCCCACGAATTCAACAATGCCCTTGCCGCCATAATGGGTTCAGCAGAGCTTATGCAAATGGATTTGCCTCCCCAAAGCCCACTAGGCGATTCGATCGACATGATCCTTACTTCGTCCAAAAACGCCGCGCAGCTCACCCGGAACCTGCTTTCTTTCTGCCGTAAACAGGTTCAAAGCCCTTGCCACATCGATATCAATAGCGTTCTGAATAAAAACGAGCAGCTTCTCCGGAAACTGGTTGGTGAAGATATAGAAATTGTAAGAAATCTCTGCGAATTTCCATGCTTTGTATTTGCGGATGCCGGACAGATAGAACAGATCATCATAAATATTGTTATCAACGCGAGAGATGCCATGCCGACAGGGGGTCGGCTCGACATCGGGACAGAGCTCGTCAAAGCCAATGCCAGCGCCAGGGAAACTGCCGAATCGGAAGAGGCCATGGCCTATGTGGTCATGTCCTTTAAAGACACCGGCTGCGGCATGGATGCGGCTACAAAGGAAAAAATATTTGAGCCATTTTTCTCCACCAAGGGAGTCGGACAAGGGACCGGGCTGGGGTTAGCGACCGTTTACGGCATTGTCCAGCAGAGTGGCGGCTTCATTGAGGTGAAAAGTGAAACCGGCTGTGGAACAGAATTCAGGATATTCCTCCCCTTCAGCGTGGAAGCAGTCCAGCCGGAACAGGAAATAAAAAATATGGGTTCCTGGCGAGGATCAGGCACCGTTTTGCTTGTGGAGGATAATGGTGTCGTCCGAATTGTTCTTGGCGAGGCTCTCCGCAGCGGTGGGTATGAAGTCTTGGAGGCGGAGGATGGCCGGAAAGCGGTTGACCTGTTTGCTGAGAATTCCGAGCGTATTGCTGCTGTGGTCGTTGATGTTGTTTTGCCGGGGATGAACGGAAAAGAGGTCCATGACAAAATCAAAAGTCTGAAGCCGGGAACCAAGGTTCTTTTGATGAGCGGCTATTCCGATGACATTGTCACCTCCAAAGGTATCGCTCAGGACCAGGTCGACTTTTTGGCCAAACCTTTTACCCCGATGCAGCTTCTGAGCAAAATCAAGGGAATTGTGGATACCTGAACCCCGGGGCTGAGGCCTGAAAAAAGCAGGGGGATATTTACCAGGTCAACAAAAAGCTCTTGTAAATTATTAAATCCTTCCCGTATTCTTTGAGCCTTTTCCGAGCTATCCAAAATCAAAACAGGCAGTTTACATGTTCGACTTCATCATTATCGGCGGTGGTATAATCGGCCTGAACCTGGCCCGCGTTTTAAAAGAGCGTTATCCCGGTGCCGGTATCCTGCTGATCGAAAAAGAGGAGGATGTCGCCCGCCACGGCAGCGGCCGCAATAGCGGTGTTCTCCACGCCGGTTTTTACTACACGGCCAATTCGCTGAAAGCCAGATTCACCCGGGATGGCAACGCCCGCCTTCAGGCGTTTTGCCGTGAACAGGGATTGCGCATCAATCCGTGCGGCAAGGTGGTCGTTGCGCAGAATGACAAGGAGGTGCAGGGGCTGGAAGAGCTGAAACGGCGCGGCGATATCAACGGCGTGGAGCTGCAATGGCTGGATGCCGAAGAGCTGGCTCGCCGTTTTCCGGAAGCCCGAACCTGCTGCAAAGCCCTCTTTTCACCGACCACGGCAACGGTCGATCCCATGGAGGTGACCCAGGCGTTCCGCGGGGTTGTGGAAAAGATGGGAGTCGAGGTGCGAACGGGCACGGCCTATGAGGGGCGGCGTGGAAAAAACGAGATCATTACGAACCGGGGCACCATACCCTTTAAGAAACTCATTAACGCCGCCGGCCTTTATGCGGACAAGGTTGCCAGGGATTTCGGCTTCGCACAAAACTATGTGATCATCCCTTTCAAGGGCATCTATCTTAAAGACAAAGACAATTCTGCAGGTCTTACCGCCAACGTCTACCCCGTCCCCAATCTGGCCAATCCTTTCCTCGGCATTCATTACACTCTGACGGTGGCAGGCGAGGCGAAAATCGGCCCGACAGCCATCCCGGCCTTCTGGCGGGAAAACTACCAGGGGCTGGATAATTTCCGGATTGCGGAGATGCTGCAGATATTCAATTACGAAACCAGGCTTTTCCTCAACAATGCCTTCGGGTTCAGAACCCTGGCCTGGTCGGAAATCCGTAAATACAATCGCGCCCACTTTCTCGATCTGGCCGGAAAGCTGACTGACAACATTAATCACGAAGGCTTCAAAGAATGGAGCCGGCCCGGCATCCGCGCCCAGCTTCTCGACACCCGGACCCTTGAGCTTGTCCAGGATTTCGTTGTCGAGGGGGATGAGACCAGCCTTCACATACTCAATGCCGTCTCCCCGGCTTTCACCTCAAGCATGCCTTTCGCCGAATGGGTCGTGGATAATTTTGGGGCTATGACAAGCCATTCGTCATAACGTTTCAACCCTGCTTTACCCGATGCACATTGGTTGATATGATACGGATAGCCGGGGACAACGAATCGCACGAAGTGTCCCTGTCCCAACCTGGTTCCCCCAACTCGGATGTCAATATTCCCCTCCGGAATATTCCTGCCGCACCAACTTCCCCTTTATTTCTGCCCAGGAGGATATGTCCCAACTTTATTCTTGAATATTTTGATACAGAATACAATTAAGGGTTTTTCTGAGCCGATGCTGAAACAGGATTAGTATTTTCAGACAACAGCCAGCCCAGATGGGCAAAAAAACAGGCCCTGAGATAAAAAACTCAAGGCCTGTTTTTGGGAAAACTTGATGTTAAGAAAGAAGAAGTTCAAACCTCTCTTTTCGAATAGAAAATGTAATTATTCAGGTAATGCCTCGCATCACCCTTTCCATGGGCGGCACAAGTCCTTGTGGTGAATAGTAACCAGAAAATTATCAAAATTTTATTACCGTACCGGAAGCATAAGGGCGAACGACATCTTCGCCGTATTTGGCTTTAAAATATTCGATGGCATTTTTGCCGGTACAGTGCCCGCCATAAAAAGTAAATTTCTTGGCTTTCACAGAATCTGTGAATTTCGCAGCTTTTTCTAATATTTTTTCATCAGCAGCTTTCAGGTGAAGCCCCCCTACAACCGACAGAATTTTTTTATCCGGAAATTTTTGTTTAATAGCTTTCAGAATATTGATATATCCCGCATGACCACAGCCGAAAATCGCTACGACTCCTTCAGGCGTATCAACTGCCACAGTTGCATCATCGGTGCCCTCCCATGGGCCGACTCCGTCTTCATTGTAGAATTTCCCGTACGTTGGGCAGTAACTGCCAGGTTCCTGCTTTACGTCGGTGAAGAAATACATGTTTTCATCAAGCTTGGTAACATCATGGAGAGGTTTGAAATGAGGGCCGGCGTTTTTCCGTGCCAGATAGGGGATGTGGCAGATTCGAAGCTGCTTGCCTTTTTTAATCTGATACTGTTTGACCCAGATCAGGGGATGTCCGTAAACCGGGGGTTCACCACCAAGTCGCGGATAAAAGGCCAAGCCGCCTCCATGATCATCATGACCGTGGCTGATCATGATTCCTTCCAGGTTGTCCAGGCGTTCACCCATTATTTTGGCATTTTCCATGAACACATCGGTTGTGCCGGCGTCAAAGAGCCAGCGATGGCCATTTGGAAGCTTGATAAGAATTGAAACTCCGTGCTCTTTCATAAAGTTTTCCGAAACAGCAGCGTCATCACAGAGAATGGACAGTTCAAGTTTTTGAGGGTTCCCTGCAAAAACAACTCCGACCATGGCTAGGGTCAGACAGACCAAGACTAAGATGTTCCAAACTTTTCTCATAAGCTCCTCTCCCCTTTTTTGCGATCAATAATACCAATGCTCCGGGTTGTGAGCGTAGCCCTGTAGACTTGGTTTTTATTCCGCAATGTTTGTACCATTTGCTGTTTTGGAAGAATTTAATAAAAATTATTCTTTTCAAATAGTTAGAGTGGCATAATTAGGGGTGGAAAAGGTGCCGGTATCGAAGTTGCGACCCTTGCGGATTTTTGAGTTGCAAAACTGCGCTTTTTGTGGAAAAGGAGAAAGTTTTTCAGATTCAAGATTTCGATAGGTTAATCCATGAGTCAACGCAGCATTCCATTGTTAAAATGATAGGATAATCCCCCAAATTTCAGACACCCTTTTGCCGTATTTGCCTCGGTTTGTCTTTTGCAAAGTGGGCTCCGGAACATTATGGAGATATATCAAAGACCAAAAAATTTGTTCCCCCAACGATCTTATTGTATATTTTGAATAATTATCAGACTCAACTTTCGCACCGCCATAAACGGTGGAACAAGTTGATTTCAAATTGTTTTTTTAAAAAATACAGGCCGGAAGTAGCATCGGCC
>JAFGRU010000118.1 GCA_016934985.1 Deltaproteobacteria bacterium | reverse complement strand
GCTTCAAAACCCCTGTGCCCGGTTTATGCCATTCACGGACAAATTGATTCCATGATATTTCCGCCGGAAGTAAGCGGCTGCAAAATTGTTTCAAATGCAGGGCAGGGCATGGTTGTTACTCATGCTGCTGAGGTGACAAGGTTTTTGATGGAGGTGCTGCGCAAAAAATAACCCTTCTTCGAAATGAACACATTTTGGTTGTCTGTAGAATCCTGCCCTTACTCAGGGGGCCAAGTTTATGGGGTACCTTTTTCCAAAGATTTATCAGTTTTTGGGGAATGACGATGAAAAAGGTTATTGTTCTTGGTGGCGGCTTTGCTGGTCTAGCCTGCCTGGTTGAGTTGAGTAGGGCACGGGTTGACCTTGAACTCCATCTCCTTGACGCAGAAAAAGCCCATTGCCGGATTACCCGTTTACACCAAACCTTTCACACCCCTTTGCAAGAGCTTCTTACCCCTTTCAATGAAATAGGTCTGAAGCATAAATTTTCATTTCACCAAGAATTTCTTTCTTTTCAATTGGCCGATCTCAAACGTTGGGATAAAGAAAAACGTCTTATGCTGGGAGGCAAGGAACATCCTTTCGATTATTTGGTCGTTGCAACCGGCAGCAAGCCTGTCAGTTTTATCGATCGGCCTGGAATTTTTGGGCTAAAGGATCTTCGACAGGGCCGGGGCATGGCCATTATTGAGAATTTTTGTTCCAAGGTAAAAAATTCGCAATCGTGGGTTACCTTTGTTGGAGGCGGAGCTACTTCTATTCAGGCTCTTTTTGAAGCAAAAAACGCTTTAGAAAATAATGGGTATACAGGGTCTATTCGAATTTTGACCAGCGCCGCTCATCTGGTGCCCAACCTGCCGGAAAAGTTTCATCGTTATATCCATAGAAGGCTTATTAATGAACGCCTCGAGTATGTGCAGCATATGACCTATCTTGAAAAGTCCGATGAAAAACTCCTGGCCGAAGATGTTCGAACAGGCATGCAAGTTTATTTGCCATCCCAGATTACTTTCGTATTCTCCGGCGTTAAACCTTCGCCAGTGCAGATCGAAACCAATTCCTTTGGGCAGGTTTTGAACAGGAACATTTCCCTTCAAAACATATTCTCCGCGGGTGATTGTTCATTCTTCCTTTCCAAAGGGCTAAACCATATGACCGCCCAGGCAGCTATCCACAAAGGAAGACTGGTTGCCAGGAATATTCTTGCTGATTTGCGTGGCCGCTCTTTAGCTCCTTATTCCTACCGGGAGAAAGGATATTTCATAAGCCTCGGGAAGGCTGATGCCGTTGGCTGGTTTGGCGCCAAAGCCATAATGGTAAAAGGTGTTTCTGCGCTTGCCCTCAAAGAAGCCCCCGAAACCCAGTTTAGCTTGTTCCTGGGCGGAATTAACACTTATGGGTCTCCAACTTGATAAGAAGGCCGATTCCTTAAAGGGTTGCTTCCTGGGCCATTAGAACTTGCATTTAAGATTCTAAAATGTTAACGAAGCTGTAAATTTCAACTATCAGTCATGCAATTACAGGTGTTATGAAATCTTCAATTATAAATCTTTTCCTGGTCGGCGGGGGTGGTTTTTGCGGCGCAGTCTGTCGTTTTCTTCTTGGCGGATTCATTCATCGTATAACCCAGGTTAGCTCCTTTCCCATTGGTACTTTTGTCGTAAATATTTTTGGTTGCCTTCTTATAGGTGTCGGTGGTGGACTTCTGGAACTTCGGCAGATACTTTCCCCTGAATTACGCCTTTTTCTGCTAATCGGTTTTCTCGGTGGCTTTACCACCTTTTCGACTTTTGGTTTTGAAAGCTGGGCTTTGTTGCGGGATGGAGAATTCCTGTTTGCTTCTCTTAACGTCGTTGGCCAGGTCATGGCAGGTTTAACGGCCGTTTGGGTCGGCTATGGTTTGACGCGCTATCTTTGAGGTGAGAAATGATTCTACCCGAAGAGGGACAATTACTGCGGATATTTATTGGAGAAAGCGATCGCTATGAAGGCATGCCCCTTTACTCCTGGTTGGTTCGAAAAGCGCGTGAGGTCGGTCTTGCGGGGGCGACGGTCTTGCGTGGTGTTGAGGGTTTCGGCGCCAGCAGTCGAGTTCATACCACCCGGATTCTGCGTCTTTCCACTGACCTGCCACTGGTGATTGAAATCGTTGATAAAGATGAGCGCATTGAGGCTTTTCTGCCCCTGGTCGATGAAGCCATCAAGGACGGCCTTGTGACCCTGGAAAAAGTCCGAATTCGTCTTTATCGCAGCAGCCAGGCCCAGGACTGAAACCATTTCATAATAAGAGCTTGGACGAACGATTTTTCTAAGGGAAGGATATGGTTTGAATTCTTTATTTACCCATTAACGTAAAAATGCCCAACCACTTGAAATAGAAAAAAGCCACACGTTTAATCCCAAATCCTGAATTTCCGGATTCCCAAAAGAAGCTCGAGATCCTTGCGGCACCGGTATAATTCTGTGTTGGTTGTTCATTAAGGGGTTTCAGGCGCCTGCTTCCAGGGAAAGGTCTTGTCTCTACCAGGGTAGTGGACTGTTGGCGGCGATTGTCTGGGGCAGCCCTGAGAACGACCTATATATGCTGCATCGTTTCGAATCTCTTCAGGAAACCAAGCGAATTTCCCGCCGAACTTTCTCTTAAAAAAACAAGAGCTCTTTAACCGGGCAAGAGGTGTTTTTCCAGTCATGTTGGAATTTTCTTTACGGGAAGAAAATTCCAAAAACTGCAAAAACAGTTTATGCCTTTGCGATACTGAAAATTTCTGACAGAATTTAAATAGAAATTTAAATGGCCTGGGTGAAAAAACAGATAGAATTGGGATGGTCCGAAACTGTTGGTGAATATGCGGCCGGAAGGGGGTTTTGATGAATATCCTCGATTGCCCGTTCTGCAGTGGCGAATCCAGAGAACAAATAGTTGACATATGGAGTTCGGTTTTTGCTTTGGAAGATAAATATCCTGTAACCTCCGGGCATCACCTGATAGTCCCATTCAGACACACCAGGGACTTTTTCACCATGACGGCTTTCGAGCGCAGAGACGCAGAGGTGTTGCTTTTTCGCATTCGGCGACGGTTGCTTGAAAAGGATCCAGGCATTGTCGGTTTCAACGTCGGGCTTAATTGCGGCGAAGTTGCCGGGCAGACCATCATGCATGCCCATATCCATCTCATCCCACGGCGCGAGGGTGATGACCCCGAGCCCGTCGGGGGGATTCGCGGAGTAATTCCTGATAAGAAAAAATATTTTTGAGCCATTTTCCCCTCCTAATACGTTGCATGCCTTTTGTTGGCGTCCTGTACCATATGAATCACATATGGAGAAACTGCCATGGAAGATATAAACGAAATTATAACGTTACAAGGAAATCCAGTTACTCTGGCGGGCTCGATTCCAGATGTGGGTAATGTTGCCCCTGATTGTGAACTGGTCGCCAACGATCTATCCATGGTCCGACTGTCCAGGTATCGCGGGAAAGTATGTATTCTAACAACTTTATCTTCTATCGATACCGCCGTCTGCGCTGCCGAAACTCAGCGTTTCGACACTGAGGCTGCCTGGTTGGGGGCGGATGTTCAGATTCTGGCTATCAGCGTTGACCTCCCTTTTGCCCTGCGGCGTTGGTGCGGAGCAAAAGGTGTTTCGCGTTTGACAACCCTCTCTGATTATAGGGAAACGGCATTGGGCCTGGCTTTCGGTGTTTTAATCAAGGAGTTTAGACTTCTGGCGCGAACCGTGTTCGTTTTAGATCGGGAAGGGATTATCCGATACAGGGAAATTGTTTCGGAAGTGACCGATGAACCAGATTACAAAAAGGCTCTGGATGCGGCCCGGGCTTTAGTTTGAGAATACAAAAAAGATTTTATTTGAAAACCGTCCTTTGGGCGGTTTTTTGTAAAAAAAGAATAGACCAAGGACAATCCTTTTAAATTTTCTGCAATGGCCGAAAATCTTGTGTTTTTTTAACTTGAATCCGGACTTTTTTTAAGAAAGGGGGCGTTTAAAGAGCGTGCTGGTGAAATTGGCTAAACAAAATACAAAATCAACCCTGAAACGGCAAAACTATTATGAATAAGGAATTGTAAGTGTTGTCGCTTTTATAAGGTTTCGGCCTTTGGCCTTGGCTTGGTAGAGCATCTTGTCGGCAAGGCGGATCAATTCCTCGGTCTCGAAATCAACAGTTGGTTGGCAGGTGGCGATACCCATACTGACGGATACAAAGTCACTTATAGGGGAACTATGATGTGGGATAGCCAATTCGGCGATAGCGTTTTTAAAACTTTCTGCAATGTTGATAGCACCTTCAGATCCGGTATCCGGAAGAATAACGACAAATTCTTCTCCTCCGAAACGGGCGACAAAATCTGTGGAGCGATTCATTGTATTGGACAGTGTTTTAGCAATCTTTTTCAAGCAAGTATCCCCGGCGAGGTGACCGTATGTATCGTTAAACAGTTTGAAAAAATCTATATCCAGAATAATGAGGGTCAAGTTTTTAGAGGCACGAAGGGCATGGCGCCATTCCAAAAATAGCACCTCCTCAAAACGTCGGCGGTTGGGGATATTGGTGAGAAAATCGAGAGTTGAAAGATCTTTTAAAATATCCAGGCTTTTCTTTAAATATAGGTGGTTTTTAATCCTGGCCTGAACGATGGGAAGACGAAATGGCTTGGTGATGTAATCCACCGCACCCAAGGCAAGACCTTTTTCCTCTTGATTGTCATCGTTGATGGCGGTTATGAAAATCACCGGAATTTTTCCTGTCTGGGGATTCAATTTTAATTCTTTGCAAACCTGGAAGCCATCCATTTCGGGCATCATAATATCCAGGAGAATCAAATCCGGTTGTTCTGGAGACTTGGCTATGCGTAGTGCTTCATGGCCGTTGGTGGCTGCTTTAATGTTAAAGCCGTTCAAAGCATTTTTAAGAATGTGGATGTTGATCCTTTCATCATCCACTATCAAAATAGACGGTTTTTTAGCGATGGTTTCCATGTTATAACTCAACTTTCGCAGACAGAAAAACAACCTAAAATACTGAAATAAATAAACAAAAGCATCATCTTCTGTAGTAAAATAGGTAAT
>JAFGRU010000117.1 GCA_016934985.1 Deltaproteobacteria bacterium | reverse complement strand
TTAATTAAAAAATACAGTCAAAAAAACATCACGTCGGCAAATGAAAAAAGGCCGATCCGGTGGATTGCAAATTACTTACCCAATGCAGTTTATGTTCTGAGGAGAGACCCTTTTTATTCCCAGGTCTATCCGACTCCCGGAACCATCATGTCCTGCTTTTTGTGTCAGCCAGACACCCTTATTCCCGGAAAATTTGGCTAATTCACCGGGAACTGGAGGTTTGACAGCCCAGTGATTTTTTTTCTAAATTGTGAATAAAGCAGACTTGAAAATTAGTGTATCCTTTTAACACGAATCCGGCGGTAAACGTTGATTCACCTTTGCCGGCAATTTACATGTTGGAAAGAAAAGTATTATATTGTCATTATCCCTATATTTATCCCATGATGATAATTGCAAAATAAACCCTGCTGCAATTCTATTTTCCACGATATTTAAGTAAGGAGCACAAAAATGGAAATACACATTGACAAAGAAATCTGTACGGGTTGTGGTGTTTGCGTGGAGGCTTGTCCAGCGGACGCCATCCATATGGAAGAAGGGCTTGCAGTCGTGAGTCACGAAATATGTGACCTGGATGGCATCTGCATCCCTGCATGTCCGGTGGAAGCCATTAGTCTTCAGGATTAACCTGCGTCTTGAGACTTGAAAATTCCAGTCGGAGACAGACAAAAACCCGCATAAACCTTGATGTTTTATGCGGGTTTTCTTTTAAAAGCAGACTTTTTCTTGCCAAGCATTTGCGCTTTAAAGGAAGCAAAAATAAATATTTTTTATGTCCTTAAAGGGTCAAACCTAATGCCTTTTTCCGGGGCCAGATTACCCGATCAAAATTTATAAACGAATTTCTACAATTTTTCAATAAATTTTGAGAGTTTATTTTATGTTTTTCAGGTTTTTACACCAGGTCAAAAGGTACTGTCTCAGCTTCGATTTTTTGCCTACATTTTAAGCAAAATGTTAACCCCCTTGATGTAAGGATGCTTTTCCGTCAAAAAAAACGTTTATACCTAACCTTATCCACACATTTTGTGGATAACTTTCTAAGCGTCTAAAATACAAACAAAAATCATTCTTATTAAAACATCAAACGGTTGATTTTAAAGGGCAATATGATGCAGGCACCGAAGTCAAAAATTTGGCAGCCTTTTTTGACCCTACTCCTTGCCGCTATCTCTTTTCCAAATGCATGTAATTTCTTAAAATCGCCGCATTTTTCCACCAGCAACTGAATATCCGACCCTCTTTCCACTGCCGAAACAACGCCACCAAGCAACAACGGTTGTAAGCCTTTTATAAGATAAAAAACCTAGAAGATTGGTCAATATATTCAGGTGCATTTTTGCTGATAAATCACCCATTAACCCGCAAAGGAAGGAAAATGGAGAAGAAATTTTTCCGTTGATAACGGTTTGTGGATTTGGAAAAAAATTTTAAAAAAAAGGGAAATCCTTCCAGAAAAAAAACTATATGTTTCAATTAAGTTGTGATATAAGAACTCAATTTTTATTAGTCTATAAAAATTTCCTATGCGTCCCGATGAATAGCTGTTATATCTTTTCCACAATACAATTCCGATATCCTGCCACGTTTCACATAGGCTATTTATTACACGACTGGAAAAAATATAACATCAGAAGTAAATCTCTGCGAAGGGCTTTATTTACAGAGATCGGTTCTCTGATAAGCCATGCTTCTTTTCGAAACGGGGCACATACAAAAGGTGTGAATATCGGAAAAAACGCGCAAGACTGCACGGGGGAAAAGAAGACTCTTTAATTAACAGCCTGCTGAACTGTAGGCAGGCAACTAATTTCCTATGGGAGATAGCACATGCCTATCATAACCATCTCACGTGAAATGGGAACTGGTGGCATCCCGATTGCCCAAAAAGCGGCTGAGAAACTAGGTTATACACTGCTTGACGGAGAGACCATCGAGAAGGCCGCCAAGAATTACGGCCTTACTCCAGAGTCAATCAAAAAAGCCGATGAGAAGCCACCACCTTTTGAAGCTAAACTTGACAAGCAGGTTGAATTCGATCTTCTTCAGATCGAACTTCTTGTGTTGGATTTTGCCTTAAAAGGCAATGTTATTATTTATGGCCGGGGCGGGCAGTACCTACTTGAAAATATAAAGAGTGTCCTGCGGGTCCGAATCATCGCGCCGTTTGAAGAACGGGTGGAGCGTTGGGCCGAACGGGAGTGGCTGGACCCAGACCTGGCAAGAACAATGGTTCGCAAATGCGATCAGCAACGGGCAGGCTTCATCAAATATTATTTTGATCGGGAGTGGGATAACCCCCTTGATTACGATATCGTGATCAACACCTCCCGTATTGCACTTGAAACGGCTGTGGGTTGGATATGCCAAGGGGTCAAGGACCTTAACCTTCTTGGTCTGAAGGCAGAAAGCAAAGCCCTCATTGCCGACCTGATCATTCAGAAAAAAATTGAAATAGCCAATCTGTCCCACCCAGGTTTGGATGGGCACCACCTGGAAGTCAGCAGCAAAAACGGCATAGTGACTCTCGGAGGACATGTCCACAGCGAGGAGGAACATGCCCAGGTGCTGGCACTGACCGAGGGGGTGGAAGGTATTAAAAAAATTATAGACAAGATAAAATTAAAGCCGTTTCGCTATAGCCCGTATGAACCCTAACCCCTTCAACCCCGGTAACACCGGCAAAGACTGTGCTTAAGGAGATTCTGTTTTGGAAATTAGACGTTTGGAAGTTTTTTGCAAAGTGGTTGACCTGAAAAGTTTTACTAAAGCGGCCGAAGCAAGTTATCTCTCCCAGCCGACAGTCAGCGAACACATCCGTATTCTGGAAGAAACCTTTGAGGGGAAACTTCTTGAGCGGCATGGAAGAACCGTACGCCCTACAGCTGTTGGAAAAGTGCTCTACGATTATGCCCGCCGAATCATTCAGCTCAAGGATGACACATTTCAGGCCATCGAAACCTTCAAAGGGGAAGTGTCCGGTCAGTTGGTCATTGGTTCCGGCAATATTCCCGGAATTTACATGCTCCCCAGTATCATCGCCAGCTTCAAAAACCGCTACCCCTCAGTGAAGCTGACCCTCAAGATATCTGACAGCACCGACATCTTGACCAAACTGATGGAAAATCAAATTGAAATGGCCATTTTGGGTGCGGATTTTCCCGACAATCGCCTGGAACTCAAGCATGTTTTCTCAGATGAATTTGTTTTAGTGGTTCCGCCGGACCATAAGTGGGCGAAAAAGAAAAGCATCAACTTGAAAGACGTTCTCAGCGAACCCCTTATCCTGCGGGAAAGAGGTGCCGGAAGCCGCCTGACCCTGGCAAAAAAGCTGGAGAGTCTCGGGCTCGACTTCAAAACTCTCAACATCGTAGCCGAGCTGGGCAGCGTTGAAGCCATTAAACAGGGTATCAAAGCCGGTATCGGTATTTCCATAATGTCGAGTATGATCTGTCGCGATGAAGCCTGTCAGAAAAAACTGCTCTGCATTCCTTTTGAAGGAGATGGATTCAAAAGGGATATTTCCCTGGCCAAAAGGAAACACCACGTTTTCTCCCCAGTGGCGGATGAATTCTATCGCCACCTCCAAATGGAAATGGAAAAGTTTCAACATGCCAAAAAATGTTCCTGAAACGAGGTTGAAACGACATGAAAAAAGGGCGTTTTAAGCGCCCTTTTTAACTTAACGATACAACCCCGTATTTCAAATGCGGGGTTTTTTTTGTGTGTTTTCCATTAAAAAAAACACCCATCCCACATCTTTGCCGAAAAAAGTAAAACCAGCCTTGGCGACGTTGCTTCCAAATTTTCCATCCTGTTTACCATCCTTGGTAAGGTTTGTAATATTGCATTGCCTGGGGTATTAACTTTTGAATATTCTGAATGCGGGTTTCGTCCGAGGGATGAGTACTCAAAAATTCGGGAGCGGCGCCTTCCTTTTGGGCCGCCATCCTCTGCCAGACGCCCACGGCATTATGCGGGTCATAGCCCGCCATAGCCATGAAAATCAGGCCCAAGTGGTCCGCTTCAGCCTCATGCAGGCGACTGAACGGAAGCATTACACCGACTTGCGTCCCCAGTCCAAAAACCTGGCTCCAGATTTGCTGGGTTGCGGCCGGACTATTGGAAAGGGCCGTCGAAAGCGCCACTCCCCCCATCTGCACCATCAAAGCCTGGCTCATCCTTTCATTACCATGACGGGCGATAACATGGGCCACCTCATGGCCGATAACCACGGCCAGACCGGCATCATCTCTTACAATAGGCAAAATCCCCGAGTAGACCACCACCTTGCCGCCAGGTAGAGCCCAGGCGTTGACCTGATCGTCTTCAACCAGGTTAAACTCCCACTGAAACCCGCTGATCTGATCGGACATCAGATTCTGATTCATATAGAGTTCGACAGCATTTTTTATTCGCAGCCCGACCCGCTTGACCATGGCGGTTTTAGCGGGGTCGGAACTAAGCTTTGCTTTCTGCATAAAAGTCTGATACTGCTGAAAACTCAATGATGAGACATTTTCGTCAGAAACGATATTGAACTGGTTGCGGCCGGAAATCGGCACCTTGGCACAGGAAGCCAGAAGCATAAGACCTGCCAGGAAGAATGCTGTCATTATTGCCCTGTTATTTTTCATATCAGCCCCTTATCATTGTTTCGTCTCTCTTTTTCAAACACCAATTTGAAGAGACAGGTTGAGTCCGGATCTGAAGTTCGTTTTTTCCTTATCCAGAGACCAAAGACCTTCCGTTAAAATAATATTACAAAATCATCACTTCAAAAGCATCTTTTGCCAGACTATCTTTTATTAAATCAACATTTTTTTGCCAAACCGACTTAATAGTCATTATCATGTATTTTGCATGAGGAATCCTGCCCCATTCGAAAGCAGTAGTTTAAAAATAGCCCACGGGCTTCCCGAAGCCTCTGGGTCCAAACGGGAAAAACACCAAGGGAAAAACAGGAGATGGTTTATAACTGGGAAAATATGTGGAAGTGCTCCAATGATGAACACACCACCGGCCGCGTGAAGTATCGAGGGATGGTGGTAAGCGACCTCGACGGCACCCTGCTCCGCTCGGACGGAACCATGAATGAAAAGGATATGGCCGCCCTCGAAAAGCTGGGGCAGGATGGATTTGTCCGGGTCATTGCCACCGGCCGCTCCCTCTTTTCACTGGGGAAGGTGCTGCCGCAAAGGTTCCCCGCCGACTACATCGTATTTTCGACCGGGGCCGGCATCTCCGCTTATCCGTCAAACCGCCTTCTGACCAGCGTCAGACTGCAGCCCGCCGAGGTCAGAACTGCCGTCCATATCCTTCAGGATCTGCAACTGGACTTTTCCATCCAAGAGCCGGTCCCCCACAACCACCGTTTTCAATACTGGATCTCCGGTCGGGCAAATCCTGATTTCGCACGCAGGCTGGAACTCTATCAAAATTTTTGTAAACCCCTCCCATCAGCATTGGAGGGTCTGGGACCCGCGGCCCAGCTCATAGCCATACTGCCCGCGGATGAGGACGCCATAACCTTTTCCATAGTGCGCGAAAGATTGCCACAGCTGACTGTGGTCAGAGCCACCTCTCCCCTGGACCATCAATCGATATGGACGGAAATTTTTCCTTCCAAAGCCGGTAAAGGGAAAGCGGTTGCCTGGTTGGCAGCAAGAATGGGAATAGACTCAGAAAATATTCTGGCCATCGGCAACGATTTCAACGATGTCGACCTGCTCGACCTGGCTGGAACAAAATTTATGGTGGATAACGCCCCGCCCGAACTGAAAATCCTCTATCCGACAGTAGCAGCCAACAACCGCGCCGGAGTTGCCGAAGCTATTAACAAATGGCTGGAAAGCCCGCAAGACTATTAAAAGAAGGACGCGACAGCTATTGCCCGCAACTGCCACAATCGCCAGAGCAGCTAAAACCACCCTTGGAAGTGACACTGAACCCTTCCATCTCATCGTTTTTGATATAGTCTATGAGCTGATTGTCCGAAAAAACCAGTACATCCTCAGGGACAAAAACCTTGACCCCGTCGACCTCATCAACTTGTGCGCCCTCGGGTGGTTCCCCCAGAGAAAGGGCCAAAGAAGGGCCGCTGCAACCCAGCCCCAAATAGCCGATGCAAACCACTTTGCCAGGGTTTTTCACAAGATAATCGCTTAGCACGTTCCGTGCGGTTTCTGTAATCTCTACCATGGGTTCCTCATCAAATGACTGTTTGTTATGCCCCGCCCCGACGGGGCAAAGGCTTTTTGAAAACCGATCTGTGTTTCTCCAAATTCAATGATATTCACTCGGCGGAGCATACTCCCCCGGGCTGCCAGCCAGGGAATCTTCCATTTCATAGCCATTGCGTATAAAAGCGGCGAGCCCCTCAAGAGACATGGGTGGGGCAAAATAAAACCCTTGCATCTCCTGGCAGTTCTGTTTGCGTAAAAAATCCAGCTGTTCTCTGTTTTCCACACCCTCGGCAACAACCTTGAGCTGAAGACTATGGGCCATACCGATAATGGCCTCGACAATCGCACCGTTGTCCGGGTCGTTGGGGATATCGCGGACAAAGGTCTGTGAAATCTTCAACCGGTCGATGGAAAAATGCTTCAGATAGCTTAGAGAAGAATAACCTGTACCAAAATCGTCAATGGCCAGATAAATACCCCTGTCTTTTAATTGTCGCAAAGTTTTCAGGGAATTTTCAACCCCGGCCATGAGCGTGCTCTCCGTCAGTTCCAGTTCGAGAAGGCTTGGGTCGAGGCTGCTATCGGCAAGGATCTGATCGATCAGAGTCAAAAGGTTTGGCTGACGGAACTGGCGTCCGGAAAGGTTGATCGCAACACGGAAAGGCGGATAACCCTTGTCCTGAAGATAGCGGTTGTGGCTGCAGGCCGTACGCAGGACCCATTCACCCAAAGAATTAATGAAACCCGTTTCCTCGGCCAGGGGTATGAAATTATCCGGCTCAATGATCCCCTTTTCGGGATGCCGCCAGCGAATCAGGGCTTCACAGGAAATCATGGAGCCGTCGACCAGGTTGATCTGAGGTTGATAAACAAGGAAAAACTCCTTTTTTTCCATGGCCCGGCTCATATTCTGTTCCAGATCCCGGCGAACCTTCGCTTTTTCATTCAATTCCTTGGAAAAAAACTGGAAATTGTTGCGCTCTCTCTCCTTGGCAGAATACATGGCCAGATCGGCATTTTTCATCAGGGTTTCGACGTCCTCACCATCCTGGGGAAAGATGGCGATACCGATGCTTGACGAAGTCTGAACTCTTTTCCCTTCCAGGTCAAAAGGCGTACTCATCAACAGCTGAACCTTCTGGGCCACTGCCGTAACATTCTGAATATCACTGACACAATTGAGCAGCAGAACAAACTCGTCCCCGCCCAAACGGGCCAGGGTGTCACTCTTACGCAAAATCTTTTGCAGGCGCTGGGAAACCTTCTGCAGGAGGAGATCGCCGATGGCATGGCCGAGAGTATCATTAACCCATTTGAAGCGGTCCAGGTCAAAAAACAGAATGCCGACCTTCCAGCCTTCCCGGCGGGCCTGGCGCAAAGCCTGGTCCAGACGATCATAAAATAGGGAGCGGTTGGGAAGACTGGTCAACATATCAAAATATGCCAACTGCCGAATCTTGTTTTCACTCTTCTTAATGCTTTCGATATTGCGGATGGTGGCAAGGACATGGGGCTCTCCGTGGTGCAGGAAAAGGCTGGCGGAAATAAGCCCGGTGATGATGGAACCATCCTTAAGACGAAACTTCGCTTCCAGGTTATTGACAAACCGTTTTTCCTGAACAGCGAGATAAAAATCGCGCTCCTGTTTGGCATTATCCCAAAGAAGAATGTCCCGGGACGACTTGCCGACAACCTCGTCTTTTTCATAGCCGACCAGGAAAGTGAAACCTTTATTGACATCGGTATAGACTCCGTCGCGCAGACGCCCGATCATGATGGCATCAGGACTGATCTGGAAGGCAAGACGGAAGCGCTCTTCGCTGTCCCGCAAGGCCTCTTCCGCCTCCCGCCGGCGGATCATATTGCGAACCAGAAAACCGATGATAAACGACTGAACAATGATGAATAGACAAAAACCGACAATAACCTGCTTGTTTCCCTCCCAGAAACCTTCAGGCCAGTCAAAAAAAGCATTTACGGAGGGAAAAGCCGCCACGGAGGCGCCGTAGGGGACATCGATTCGAACCGGCTGATTGAATGAAACGGGCATAGATATCCTGCCGGATTCACTTTGCATCGGGGCGCAAGATACCCCCGCCGGAACCAGCAGAATCAGCAATATGAAAACTCCAACAAATCTTCTCACACCGACACGCCCTTATGGATTATTGGCATAAATGCCTGACTGTCCCGGGCCATAAAAGACAGGCCCTGCCCTTCTGAAAATTCACCCTCAAAGCATTACTCACTACAAAAAAACA
Source organism: Deltaproteobacteria bacterium (assembly GCA_016934985.1). Taxonomy (GTDB): domain Bacteria; phylum Desulfobacterota; class Desulfuromonadia; order Desulfuromonadales; family JAAYDE01; genus JAFGRU01. The sequence goes on along the minus strand of JAFGRU010000117.1, from coordinate 21,678 downwards.
AAAAAGCAACCATTCAACTCAGGGGACTCGTGCCGCTCATGAAGATGGGCTCTCGCCCGACTGGCGGCAGTTAAGCCCCATGGACGGAATCACGCAGCCATTGGGAGGGACGGTGCGAGGCCGTCCTCATCATGGTGAACAGTTACCTAAAGGGATCATTCTAGTCGATTCGGGAGTTTTTTTTAAGAGAAAAAACCGCTTTTTTTCCGCGGCTGCAGGTGGCTGTTTTATCAGGATTTTTCAAGTCCAAGCTCTCCACCGGAAAGCTTTGTCATAAAGTCCGACAAGCCGGAGAGGCTTAGGAATAAAGGGAGGAATGATCATAACCCGGCCGGGAAAACTTTTTAGCCAGTTTTGCCGAAAAACCGTTTTTCATTAGATGAAAATAGTGGCTCATTTCGTTAATGGGCATAGGCCGGGCAAAATAATAACCCTGCATTTCATGGCAGTGGCGGCCTCTTAAAAATTCGAGTTGTTCGCGGGTCTCGACGCCCTCGGCAATGACATCGATACCCAGGCTCCGGGCCATGGCGATAATAGCCTCGACAATGGCCGCATCATCCTTCTCAGTAACAATATCTCGAACAAAGGACTGATCTATTTTCAAGCGGTCGATGGGAAAATGCTTAAGGTAATTCAAGGAAGAATAGCCTGTGCCGAAATCGTCAATGGCGAGATTGACTCCCCGGGCTTTCAATTCCCGTAAAGTCTTTACCGTCACGTCGACGGGCGCCATAAAAATACTTTCGGTAAGCTCCAACTCAAGAGAGCCCGGGAAAATTGATGCATCCTGAAGGGTCCCGTCGACAATTTCAATCAGGTCGGGCTGCTTAAGCTGATGTCCGGAAAGATTGACGGAAAAGCGCAGAGGCGAAAAACCTGTTGTCTGCCAGTATTGGCTGTGCAGGACCACGGTTTTTAACACCCACTCACCGATTGAACGGATCAGGCCGCATTTTTCAGCAATCGGGATAAAGTATTCGGGTGAAACAAACCCCTTTTCCGGATCATTCCAGCGAATCAAGGCCTCAACTCCCGTTATCTGCCGGGTTATGAGATTGATTTGCGGCTGGTAGTAAAGGTCGAACTCATTCTCTTTAATCGCCCTGCGCAACCGGTATTCAAGAGCCCTCTCCTCCAGAGCTTCGCTATCCATATGCGGCGAATAAAAGAGGACCGATCCCCGGGAGCGCTCTTTGGCCGTATGCATGGCAAGGTTGGCATTCCTGAACAAAGTTTCCAAATCAAGGCCGTGGCGGGGATAAACAGCGACCCCGACACTGGCCGTGACAAATACTTCCTGATTGTCAAACTGAAAAGGACTTGCCAATATTTTTCGCAATTGAGCCAAAGTCCCGGCAATCGCCCCTTCATCGGCAAGCCGTGACAGGAAGATAATGAAAGCATCCCCCTCAACCCGCGACACGATTTGATTTTCAGCAGCGAAAAAGCGGGAGAACTCCTGCCCCAAAACCTGGAGAAAACGGTCGCCACGAGCTATGCCTAAGGAATGGTTGATATCCTTGAAGCGATCGATATCGATACTTATCAGAGCCATGTCATGCCCGCCGCTACGGGCCTTCTCGATGGCTCTTGACACCCTTTCCCGAAGCAGACTGAGGTTGGGTAATCCGGTCAGAGCATCAAAATAAGCCATCTGCCAGATTTTTTCATCCCTGACCTTACGCTCGGTGATATCCTGCACCACTCCTTCAACCACCGCCCCGCCCGGCTCTCCTCCCGCAAGAGGCACGAGACTGATACTGACGGAAATAGTCTGGCCGTCTTTGCGCCTGAGAATGGTTTCAAAAAATTCCAGGATCGAAGCCTCGGCTACCGCCTTAAAAATCCGGCCCCGCCCTTCCGGCCCGACAAACACCTTCAGGTTCACCTGAGTCCCATTTAACAGCTCCGCCTGCGAACTGAAACCAAGCATTCTCACCAGGGCAGAATTGACTTCCACCAAGGTGCCGTCAAGCGCGCAACGGAACAAGCCAAAAGGTCCTTGGGAAAGAATTTTTTCATAATTTCCCCAACGCAAACGATCCCCGTCAACAGCACCATCCTTCTCTGCCAGGGTGGCGAAAGCTGCATTGATTTCCTCGACACAACCATTTTCGGAGCGAAGGGGGCTCAAAACCAGCATCGCCTTCACTTGGGTGCCGTCTTTGCGAATAAAAGAGATACGCCTTCTGAACGTCCCACCACCTTCAGCAAAAAGGCGCCGAATCGCTCCGGTAACCGAGTAGGCATCTCCAGGACCCATAAACATAGTCACAGGAAAATCGACGATTTCGGAACGGGAGTGGCCAAGTATAATTTCAGCCCCTCGATTGGCTTTGAAAACGACCGGTGTCAGCGGCCCCAGACCGATGGAGAGGATGCCCACCTGACGCGAATCCTGAGAAAAAACCGGGTATTCTTCACCTGCCGCCCCATCTTCTTCCCGCCTCCCACTTGTCGCGCTTTGGCTTATGGAAACCCCGAGAATACCGTCAACCTCGCCGTGCTCGTTGATAACCGGTGTCCGAAAAGTATCTTTCAGACCCTTTTCCAAAAATGAATGGGAGGACTCGTGGCAGACCCGAAGCGCGGCGGCACAATCCAAAACCCGCCGGCTATGGATTTCCGGAAAGAGTTCCCGCAGCAAAGGACAGATATCCACGGCCCTTTTGCCGGATATTTGTTTATGATCCAGACCAGTTGCGGCAAAAAATTCATTATTGGCTGCGACAAATCTCAGCTTTCGGTCCTTGAACCAGGCGGGATATGGTAAGGAATTAAGAAAACTCCGAATGGTTTTGCAACGCTCCCGGGAGAAAGAGCGGCGTGACGAAATCCCCCACAAAAGAACAAACAGAAGAAAAACCGCCGCACAGACCGCATAAGACGAATACTTTGCTAAAAAGGAAAGGTCCACGATTGTCCCTGCTGCAGTTTGAGACTGAAAAAACCCCTCTCTAACGGAAGAAGTTTCTGCAACAACTGTTTTTAATAAAGGAGCATTAAAAAAGGTATCGGCAAACAAAGGCGTTGGAAACAAAAGGAAGGCATTTGCAATTAGGAAAAACGATGGCAAGACCGAACTCCTCTTGTTGAGGAAGAATCGGCGGGAAAATAGGTGAAACCTATCCCTGCAGAAGAAACCCCGGGAAGCATAAGGACCGAACAAAAATGGAAAAGTCCTGTCTAGGGTTTTTTCAACTTTCAACACAGGTTTGTTTCGGGTGCAGCACCCAATCCACTCGACCAATTCGCCCATCATCAGGGAATAATAAATTACACAGTCACCATATTATAAAGCTAAAGAAACCGCATCAAAAGCTAAGTAGGTTAACTCCATGGTTGGGAAATTGGAGAAATACGTTCTTTAAAAAGACCATATTAAATTGACATTATTATACTGCAAAATTTTTCCTTTAATATCAACTTTTTTAACACTTTTAAGCAATTTTTAATTTAAAATTATCCACATAACCGTTACGCGTCAATCCCAAGGCGTTTTTTGGGACGAAAACCACAAAAACGTCGTCATTTAACTACACAAATAGTCGCCAAATAAAAATTCGGGATTAAGTTTCGGTTGGAACAAAAAAAGAGAAATCCCCGCAGCCATAGACATGGGCATCCACAATTAAAGCAAAAATGCTAAGGGGAGAGAATGGCAGCAACAAATTTCAACAGAGGGGCTGGGAAAATACCAATGACAAGAGTCAAAACGGAGCAAAAAGCCACGGCGATATTTCCGGGCGGTTGGCAAACTGCCAGGGGTGAAGGGCTATCTGTACGGGGCTGAAAAACAAGAAAAACCAGGCGCAAATAATAGCCCATGGATATCAGCGAAGCGATCACCCCGGCAATAGCCATCCAAGTATGGCCTGCCCGGACGGCGCTGTAAAAGATATGGAATTTTCCGATAAAACCGGCAGTCAGAGGAATACCTGCCAGCGAAAAAAGAAAAATCGTCAGCGCTGCAGCGAGAAATGGGCTCCGGTAAGCCAAACCCTTGAAGTCGGAAAGCGCGCGCGGCTCGCCAAGCGGCGTGGAAAGGCAAGCCAAGACCCCGAAACTCCCGAGGACAACAATGCTGTAGGTTACCAGATAAAAGATCACCGCCCTCTCACCGGTAAGCCCTCCGCTTAGAAAGGCAATGAGCACATAACCCATATGGCTGACGGAGGAGAAGGCAAGAAGGCGCTTGATATTGTCCTGGACCAAAGCGCAAAGCACACCGGTGGCAAGAGTCAGAAGCGCCAGAGCTTTCAGCAACGGGACTATTTCCGCCAACCCTCCGGCCAGTCCTGCGCCAAGGGGAACCATGGCCGCCCAGACAGCCCCCTTGGAACCTGAGGCGAGAAGCCCGGTCACAGGTGCGGGTGCCCCCTGGTAAACATCGGGCGTCCAAAAGTGAAAGGGAAACAAAGAAAGCTTGAAACCGACCCCGACTAAAAACATGGCGATCGCCAGAAGGCCCAGAGGGACGATTTGTCCGCCGGCAACCATGCCGCTCATGGCCTCCGGCAACTTCAAGGTTCCCGTTGCCGCAAAAATGAGGGCGATGCCGAAAGCCAGAAAGCCTGTGGCCACGGCGCCGAGCAGAAGGTACTTCATGCCGGCTTCCGGAGCTTCAGGACTTTGTCGATGAAAAACGGTCAGAATGTAAAAATTGAGACTGATCATTTCCAGCCCCAGGAAAAAACCGACCAGAGAAGACGCCATGGAGAGGAACGACATGCCGACGCAACTGAAAAGCACCAGAGCGACGTATTCCCCGGGAGCGAACTTGCGTTCCTCTCCGTAACGAAAGGAAATTCCCAGGGTCAAAGCGCCAAGAAGCGACCATAAAGCCATGAAGAAATCAGCGTACGGACCACAGCGGAAAATGCCACTTACTTCCTTAACGGCCGAGGTTGAAAACACGGCAACACCGCAGGCGGTCAAAGCTATGGAGATGCCCGCCAATATAAACAGTCGGTAGTGTGGACGATAAGCACCGGCCATCAGGATCAAGATGGCACCCCCCAGAAGGATCAGAACCGGGACCAGGCCCGCGAAATCGGTCCAGGTCATGGCAGGACGCCTCCTTTCAGGGCGACGGCCCCTTCAAAAAACGGCAGGCCCGCCACTTGCTGCAAAGGGTCTAAGAAAGTTTGCGGCCAGCAGCCCACCCAGACCATGAGAATCAGGAAGGGAACCAGGATGAAGATTTCCCGCCGGCCGACATCGGTCCAGATCAGACCGGCGGGACTTACCCCCCAAAGAACGTGGCGCACCAGCCGGAGTATATAGAGCGCTGCCAAAAGAATGGAGGGTACCGCAACAGCCCCCAGCCAGGGCAGGGATTGAAAAGCCCCGGCCAGGATGAGGATCTCGCCGACAAAATTATTCAGACCCGGCAGCCCGAGGGAAGACAGGGCGACGACCAGGAAAAAGAACGACCATAGGGGAGCCCTCCCCCACAGCCCGCCAAGACGCTCCATGCGTGTATCACCGATGCGCTCCTCAATCATAGCGGTAAGGGCGAAAAACGCCCCCATGGTGATGCCGTGGCTGAACATCTGGAGGAAGCTCCCTTCCATGGCCGTCCGGTTTGAGACACTCAGGCCGAAAACGATGAACCCCAGATGGGATACCGATGAGTAAGCCAGAAGACGCTTGATATCGCTCTGGCCAAAGGCAGTCCAGGCCGCGTAGAAGACAGTCACCAGGGCCACTATGGACAGCCATGCGAAACTTTTGGCCGCAGCTTCAGGACAAAGTTGAAATGCAAATCGATAAAGGCCGTAGATTCCGGTCTTGGCCAGCACTCCGGAAAGAAGCAGGGTGATCGCGGTGGGGGCCTTGCAATAGGTGTCCGGCAGCCAGATATGCAAAGGCACCAGGGGAATTTTAACGGCAAAAGCCAGCAGGAACCCGAGATAGATCCAGAGTTCCAGAGAACCCGACAGCTTGGTCAGGCGTAAGGCTTCGAGAGAAAAGGAAAAGACTCCGGTCTGCTCGCCATGAAGATAATAAAGACTGATGATGCTGAGCAGCATGAGGAGGCTGCCGCCGATAGTAAAAAAGATGAATTTGAAAACCGCCGGCAATGAACCTTCCTCCCCCCAGACCACAATGAGAATAACCGCCGGGATAAGCATGATCTCCCAGCATATGTAAAACAGAAACAGATCCAAGGCGAGGAAGACCCCCATGAGGCCCGCTTCGAGAGCCAAAAGCAGAGAAAAATAAAGGGCTGTCTTCTCACTAATTGTCCGCCAGGAAACCAGGACCGCCATGACAATCAGCAAAGCGGTCAGCAGCACCATGAGCAGGGAAACCCCATCCAGCCCGAGAGTAAAACGGGCGCCCAGGGTGTCGATCCAGGCGTAATCCTCCCTGAGCAGCCACCCGGTCTGGTCGGGTAACCGGAAAAGGCTGCCCGCCAGAACAAGGACGGCACCGGAGCTCAGAAGTGCGAGCCAACGGCAAAGCCCTGAAGAACGTCTGCTTAGCACGCATAAAAAGGCCCCGCCCAGAGGAATGGCAATCAGTAAACTCAACAACGGGTAGAACGTCAGTTCATTCATCGGTATAACCTGGGCTCGTACTGTCCATGAAAAGGGCCTCTGCCGCCCGAGTGATAAATTGCCCTTCAAAATTGAAAAGGATATCTAGCCCCCCAAGGCACAGCACAGAAAAAAGCTGGCCAGGAACAGCAGCCCCCAGGCAAAAGAACCCAGATAGGTGGAAAGCCGCCCGGTCTGCATACGACGTACGATTTTAGCACCGCCAAAAGTCATGTTCCCCAACCCTGAGAAAAAACCATCAAACAGCTGCCGTTCCGTTGCCCGGTCCCAGAAGCGGGCCAGTGTTCTGAAAGGACGCTGAAACAGCGTCTCCAGAAGTTGGTCAATGTAAAAACCGGATCTGAAAAAACGGCTCGCCATGTTATCCCTCAGAGCACTCTCCCTTCGAAACAAGCCATAGGCGGCCAGCCAGCCAATGGCGAAAACTGCCACAGCCAAAGCCGTCAAAATGATTTCTTCACGGTGGGCAACGAATCCCTGAATGACATCTGGTCCCTCCAGAAAATGGCGCAGGGTTTCATTGCCACCGAAAATGGCCGGCAAGTTAATCACACCACCGAAAAGTGCGGCTACAGCCAGAAAAGGAAGCACCACAGCCATGGAAAACGACAGGGTTGGAATCTCCCCGCGGGTTTTCTCCTTCCCCCCAAACACCAGATACAACAAACGAAAAGTATAGAGGGCCGTCACAAATGCGGTCAGGCTTCCCAGCACCCAGACTAATTCATAAAGACCTGAACCCCGTGAAAAAACCGTCGTGAGGATGCCGTCCTTGGAGAAGAAACCGCTGGTCAGAGGAGCGCCTGCCAGGGCTAAGGAACCCACCAGGAATGTGCCGAAAACCAGGGGATTGCGCCGGGCTGCCCGGTCCATGCGAAAGATATTATTTTCTCCGCCCAGCAGGACTATGCATCCCGCCCCCAGGAAGAGGAGGGATTTGAAGAAGGCGTGGGTGTAGAGGTGAAACATCGCCCCGCTCAGAGTCCCGGCACCGAGTGCCACGAACATATAACCGACCTGGCTCATGGTGGAGTAGGCCAGAACCCTTTTGATTTCATCTTGTGCCAGGGCGCACAGGGCGGCATACCCTGCCGTCAGAATCCCCACCAGGGCGATGGCTGCCATGCCCTGCGCTGAAAGCATTACCAGCGGAAACAGGCGGCAAAGAAGATAAACCCCGGCGGTGACCATGGTGGCGGCATGAATCAGCGCCGACACCGGAGTCGGACCGGCCATGGCGTCGGGAAGCCAGCTCATGAAGGGAAACTGCGCAGATTTGCCGCAGGCGCCGGCGAGGAGGAGCAAGACCAGGGGAGTAGCGGCAGCAGCGGGAATCAGTTCCGTGCGCGCCATAATATCGGGAATGGAAAAGGTGCCGAAGATACGGAAAAGCCAGAGCATGGCAATTAACAGAAAAACATCGGCGGCCCGGGTCATGACAAAGGCCTTCTGGCCGGCATCGGCGTTCCTGCCCTCGCGGTACCAGAAACCGATCAGGGCGTAGGAGCAGAAACCAACCCCTTCCCACCCCAGGAACAGCACCAGCAGATCCCCGGCCAGAACGATGACAAGCATGGCAAAGACGAACAGGTTGAGAAGCACGAAAAAGCGGACATAATCCTTCTCGCGGCTCATGTAGCCGAGGCAATAGATGTGAATCAGGGTAGAAACCCCCGTCACCATCAGCGCCATGGAGGCCGAAAGGCTGTCAAAAAGCAACACCAGGGGAACCCTCAGCCCGGAGGCTTCAATCCAGGTGTAAAGCTCGACCCTGGTTCCGCCTCCGGCGGCATAGGACCAAAAAGCCACAACCATGAACGCCGCCAGGGCAACCGAGACAACGGCAAGACCGGTGCTGACCCTGCGCGACAGACGTCCGCCGAAAAGGATGTTGATGAGCGCCCCGCCAAGGGGCAGCAAAGGAATAAGGGAAATAAATTCCGGTCTCATCCGCGCATCTCGTTGAAAGCGTTAATATTCAAAGTACCCTTGCGGCGCCGGAGGTAAATAACCAGGGCCAGAGCCAGGGCCACTTCCGCCGCCTCGATGGCCATGAGAAAAACGGCAAACAACTGGCCGTCGACTTTGTTCCACAGGGCCGAGCTCCCGACCAGGACCAGCCCGGCCGCGTTGAGCATGATCTCCACCCCGATCAGAACGCGGATAACATTGCGCCGTACCAGAATGGAAGCCAAGCCCATAAGGAAAAGCAGAAAAGCGATGATCAGCAGGTGGCTGAACGGAACATTCATTCGTCACCCTCCTCACGGGAACGTTTTCTCGAACCTCCCCCACGGCCCAGGTAATAGGCTCCGATGGCAGCGATAAAGAGGTGGAAGGATATGACCTGTACCGCCAAAGGATACTTGGCAAAAAGGGCATAGCCGAAAGCTTTGGGTGCCACGTAGGTGTCGACAATGACGCGGGAGGTTTCAGGGTCAACGGCGACGAACAGCACCAGGGTACAGAACAAAACCATGGCGAGGAGCACCGTGGGGCCCCAGCGCAACCAGCCGACCCGGCTCATTTCCTGGTCGGGAGTCAGCTCCAGCATCATGATGATGAAAACGAACAGCACCATGACCGCCCCCGCATAAACGATGACCTCCCAGGCCGCTACCAGGGGCGCCCCCAATAGATAGTACATGAGGGCAACGGCAAAGAGGACATTGACCAGATAGAGGATGGCGTGCACGGGGTTGGAACGGGTCACGCACAGATAGGTCCCCAATAAAGCCAGAATCGCCAGGATATAGAAAACGACTGTCGCCATACCTACTCTCCCTTATTTGTCGATAAACTCTCGCCAGCCACTCCAGGGACCGCAAAAGCCAAATTTTGGTTTTTTCTTTAAATTTCGTAATTTATTCAGTCCTTGTGCTGAATAGTATCTAAATTTCATCCCCCTTGTAGCGCAAGGCACCCGAAGGTCCAGGTACGGGGCGTCCTTTTCTTTTCTTCTTTCTTTTTGACGTAAAAAGAAAGAAGGCGTCGTCCGGGAACGCAATCCCGGTGCTGCAACTCGTTAAAAAACCACCACTCTGAACCTGGTCTGATCTGACGCAAATTAATCCCCCTACCCTACGGCAGGTTACTCCTCACATCCTCCGGTGCCGTTTCATCCGGGTTGCTGCCGCGCGGGTTGACTACTCCGATGCCGGCGTGATGATAAAAATTATAATCACCATCCTTGCCACCGTCTTCAATCAGGAGATCCTCCTTTTCATAAACCAGAGCCAGCGGTTGACGCTCGCAGAACTCGTAATGAGGCGTCATCTGGATGGCCAGGGTCGGACAGGCCTCGGCACACAGGCCACAATAGATGCAGCGGCCAAAATTGATGCGGAACCAGGCTGCGTAACGGCGGCCATTCTGGTCCTCGGCCGCCTGCATGGAGATGCAATCAACCGGGCAGGCAGCGCTGCACAGATAGCAGGCCACGCAGCGCTCCTCCCCGTCCGGACTGCGGGTCAGAACGATCTGTGCCCTGGTCCGTTCGGGAAGAACGCGCCGCTCTTCCGGATACTGGACAGTCACCGGCTTGCGCAGCATGTTGCTCAGGGTCACCCAGAAAGGAAGAATGGTCCCTTTGATTCCACGCCAGAGATTCATATCAACCTCGCAGCCACAACAGCACCCCTCCGGTAATGAGCAGGTTTAAAAGAGCAAGGGGGATCAATACCTGCCAACCGAAACGCATGAGCTGGTCGTAACGAAAACGGGGTAGCGTCCCGCGAATCCAGATAAAAATGAAACAAAGGCACAACACCTTGCCCAGGAACCAGACAATGGGCGGCAGGAAGGGGCCGTGCCAACCGCCCAGGAAAAAGACCGTGGTGACGGAACCGAGCAAGGCCATGTTGATGTACTCACCGACGAAGAACATGCCGAAGCGCAAACCCGAATATTCGGTATGGTAACCGGCCACCAGTTCATTCTCCGCTTCGGGAAGATCGAAGGGGGTGCGCTTGGTTTCGGCCAGAATGCAGATAAAGAAAATTCCAAAAGCCAAAGGCTGGGTCACGGCAAAAGGAAGGACCCGCTGGGCATTGACGATGTCGGTGAGGGAAAAGGAACCCGACACAAGCACCAGGGGGACCAGGGCCAGCCCCATGGGCAGTTCATAGGAGATCAATTGGGCGGTCGCCCGAATTCCGCCCAGCATCGCGTATTTTGAGTTTGAAGCCCAGCCGCCAAAAGTAACCCCGTAAACCGACAAGGATGACAACCCGATGAAAAAGAGGACTCCGACATTGAGGTCGCAGACCACCATGGGTATCTCGTGCCCCAGGACTGTCAAGGGTGGCGCGAAAGGGATGGCGGCAAAGATCAGCAAAACGGTGATAACCGACAGAGCAGGCGCAAGGAGAAACAGCAGGTGGTTGGAATGAGGGGGCACAAAATCCTCTTTGCATATGAGCTTTATCAGGTCCGCCAGAGGCTGTAGAACCCCGAAGGGACCGACCCGGTTGGGGCCGTGACGCAACTGCATGCGGCCGAGGATCTTCCTTTCGGCCAGTACCAGATAAGCAGCCATAGTCAGAATCATGGTCAGAATCAGGACCAGCTTGATCAGTATGAGAAGATAGGCGACATAATTTTCCATCTTATTACTTCCAACCTATTTCTTTAGGTTTCGCTGCCAGACGCATTTTAACTGGCCGTGTAAAACCATCTTGCCAATCCGTTCATTCCAGCTTCTCCAAAGTACAGGGGACGGGGCTCCCACCCGGGACAAAGAGACCAACCGTTGTATTTCTCAAATGGGGGAGAAAAACCGTCCCTTCGCTCATGCCAGAAGCCGTCTTGATCCTGACCTCAAAATTGCCCTGCTCGCAAACCAACCGCACCTTCTCGCCCGTGGACACCCGCCAGAGTCCGGCAGTTCGCGGATGGAGTAAAATATGGGGTTCCAATCCCAGCGGCTGCAGGGTGTCGGAAAAGGCCGCCAGTAAACTCGACCCGAAAAAATCGTTAATGGGAACCAAAGCCAGATATTTTTCTGCCAGGTGCGGACCCGGAAAAATCTTTTTCTGCGGCAGATCGGTCAGAAAGCCGCTGACGTGCAGGCCTCCGCTTTCCGGTTCCAGATCCGACAAACCCGCAAAGCACCGTTCCGCCCGTTCGATGCGACTCCTGACGGCCTGGCAGGAAGCCTCCATGCCGAGGACCGAGGCCAGAATTTCACGCGCCTCCCGGGGCTGGTCTGACGCCTGGCCCGAGCCGAAAACCCGTGGCGGGTAACTGCCATGGCCGATTTCGCGCAAAGGAATACCCGGAACCAAAACCTTGCGGAAGGCCTGCATCCTCCCCTCGTTGTTGACAAAAACACCCTCTTGTTCCGCAGGCGCCGCAGAGGGCAGAAAAATGTCGGCACTGGCAGCGCTGGCACTGGGCACATAGTCGATAACGGCCAGCAGGGAAAGATGGGAACGGGCCGTCTCGGCCAGACCGGGCTCGGGATAATTGTTGAGGAAATCGTTCTCAAGGCAAACCAGAATTTTGAGTTTCCCTTCCAAAGCCTGCTTGACGATTTCATCAAAAATCGGCGATTCCTGTGAAAGCAAGGCCCCACCGTAGCTGTTGGGCCCAGAGAGAAACAACATGGCACCGCAGGGACGATTCCCACCTGCGGAGAGTTCCCCGGCCGCCGCAAGGAGCAGGTCAACCCCTCCACCGCCCAGAAAATCGGCGCCCCCCATAAGAACGGGATTACGGGCCTGTTGCAGACGTCGGAACAACCCTTCCAGGACCTGACGCTCAGCATTTTCAAAAACCGAGAAATCGCCGGCAGACAAACCTTTGAGGACAGCTTCCAATTGCTCCATCCTGCAAACCAGGTGCTCCGCCTCAAAGGGTACGACCACCGGGCGAGGGTCAATCACAGCTGCATGAGCACCGCTGAGAACCGCCTGGCGAATGGCCAGGGCACTCATAGGAGCCTCGTTCAAAGGGTCGGCCCCGACCAGGATTATGAGGTCGCTTTTTCGCACATCCTTGAGACTACAGGCATGTTGCCCCAAACGCGCGGCAACCACCCTGGCCGCAAGGTCCCGCTGCGGATGGGACTCGAACAGAACATTCTTGATGCCGAGCCGTTCCGCCCAGAAACGCAACAGGGTATTGCTTTCCAGTGACGCCCGGTTCGATCCGACAAAAGCTATACTCTCGGGACCGAAGTTGGTTATGGTTTCGTCGATGTCGGCCTGCAGCTTATTAAGAGCCTCGAGCCAGGGAACCGGTTTGTGATTTACCAGTGGCAGGCGCGGGCGTTGGGCCAGATTGGTGAAGCTGAAAGCGAAGCGCCCCCGATCACAGATGAAATGACCGTTGATCTCGGGATGGACCCCGGCCCTGACCCTCGCCATCTCATGATAACGGGCACCGGGAACAATGGCGCAGCCCAGGGAACAGGACGGGCAAACCGAAGGAGCTTCCTGCAAATCCCAGTGACGGGCTTTAAAACGAAAAACCTTATCCGTAAAAACCCCGGTCGGGCACACATCGATGAGGTTTCCCGAAAAGGGACTTTCCAGGCGCCCCTCGCGAAAGCGGCCGAAAACAACCCGCTGCCTGGCCCCCAGGGCCCCGAAGTCGGTGCCACCGCAGACATCCTGGTAGGTGCGGACACAACGGTAGCAGCGAATGCAACGGTTCATTTCCTGGTGGACAAAGGGGCCGAGGTCCTGATTCTGCCAGGTCCGTTTCGTACCCCGGTAGCGGCGCACAGCATGACCGGCGGCCTGGGTCATCTCCTGGAGAGGACACTCCCCGCCCGTATCGCAGACCGGGCAGTCATGGGGATGATTCATCATCAGCCATTCCATGACGTGCCGCCTCATTTCCTGGGCCTCCTGGTCTATCGTGGACACCACCATGCCGTCCTGGGCCTGGACCATACACGACATCTGCACCCCCTTGACCGGTCCGTCGAGGAATTTCACCGCGCACAAGCGGCAGCTTCCCACGGCGCCCAGGCCCTCGTGAAAACAGAGATGAGGGATATATATCTCGAGCATCTTTGCCGCCTCCAGGACATTGGTTCCTTGGGGCACCTCAATCACGCGGTTATCGATAGTCAGCACAGGCATAGACAAAACTCGCATTGTTCAGCATGATGGACTTGCAGCACCCCTGAAAAAGTCTTCTGACGCATGGAAGGCGGCAGTTAAGCCCCAGGGATGGGTGCTGCCAAGCCAGCCACCAACAAGGAAATAATTGGCAAAGCTTTATAGATTGACAGTTCATTCAATCATTCAGAGGACAGCGCCCTCGACTGATATGCACCCTGATCTCCTCCTCGAAATTGCGCAACAAACCCTCCATAGGGAACATGGCACCCATGGCCAGGGGGCAGAAACTGCGGCCGTTTATGTTGCGCACCTGTTGCCGCAGCATCTCCACATCATCCAGGCTGCCCTCCCCTCTCTCAATCCGCTCAAGAAGCCACAAAACAAGTGGCAATCCGTCCCGGCAGGGGGTACAGAAGCCACAGCTTTCGCGGGCATAAAAGCGGATCAGGATCAGGGCCGCCCTGACCATGCAGGTATGGTCATCGAAAACAATCACGCCGCCGGTGCCCAGACCACTACCCCGTTCTTTCAACGGATCGAAATCCATGGCGACATCCAGATCCGCGGCCGTTAAGAATTGTGTGGACGATCCTCCCGGCAGGCAGGCCTTGAATTTCCGCCCCTGCCAGACCCCGCCGCCAAAATCCTCGATAATCTCCCGCAAGGGGATGCCAAGGGGTAGTTCGAAGCACTCGGTGCGGTTGAGATGACCGGAAAGGCCGAACAGCTTGGTGCCCGCCCCTTTGTCATTGAGGGCCAGGTTTTTATACCCATCCGCCCCCATAGTTAGGATGTGGGGGACACTGGCCAGGGTTTCCGGATTGTTGATGGTCGTCGGCCGGCCGAACAGCCCCTTTGCGGCAGGGAAAGGAGGTTTGTACCGCGGGTTCGGCCTTTTCCCCTCCAGGCCGTTCATGAGGGCCGTCTCCTCTCCGCAGAGATAACGGCCGGCACTGCCATGAATGTCCACTTCCACAGAGAACCCCGAACCGAGGATGTTTTTCCCCAGGAAACCCTCGTCGGCAGCCTCCCCAAGGGCACGTCTCAGCACCTGCACGCAAGGTTCATAAGCATAGCGGATGAAAACATAGGCTTTCGTCACCTGCAGGGCATAGGCGGCGATAACGATCCCCTCCACGACCTGATGGGGATCGGCCATAATCAGGGTGCGATCCTTGTAGGTGCCGGGTTCCATTTCATCGACATTGCAGAGCAGGTATTTCTCGCCGGGCTGGCCCGCCGGGAAAAACGACCATTTCATCCCGGTCGGGAAACCGGCACCGCCACGGCCGCGCAAACCCGAAGCCTTGACCGTTTCGCAGATATCCTTGGGCGTCATGGTGAGGGCTTTGCGCAACCCCTGGTAGCCGCCTCCCGCCAGATATTCGTGAAGATAGGCTGTTTTCCCGTGGCGCCGGTTCTTCAACAGCAATTGCGGATAACGCTCTGTCATAGAAGAGCCTCGCGTCGCTCGTTGTCCAGAATTTCATCAATCTTTTCTGCGGTAAGGTGGCCGTAAAGGTTAAACCCGACCAGCATGGCCGGCGCCTCACCGCAGGCCCCCAGACAACAAGTCGGTAACAGAGTGAAAACCCCGTCGGCCGTCGTTTCACCCGGCTTGATCCCGAGTTTCCCCTGAAGATAGCTCAAAACCTCTTCGCCTCCCCGGCTCCAACAGCAGATGGAATCGCAGACGTGGATCACCCTTTTGCCCACCGGCCGGCGGTAAATCTTATCGTAAAAAGTCGCGACCTCCTCCACCTGGAGGGGAGAGATGCCCACCAGTTCGGCGGTCAGCTCCACCCCCGCGTCCGGCACCCAGCCATGATTCTTCTGGATGGCCCGCAGGAGATCGATGACCAGTTCGCGGGGATGGGGCGATTCCGCAACCCGCTGGCGGAATTCGTCTGTTTCAGTTCCCGTGAGAAAAATTTCCATATCATCGATCCAGGTCAGCGAGAACAAAGTCGATCGACCCCAGGATCGTAATCAGATCGGCAATCATCCAGCCCCGGCTCATCAGCGGCAGGGCCTGAATGTGGGCAAAGGAAGGCGACCGAATGCGCATCCGGTACGGGGTGCTGAGGCCGTCGCTAACCATATAGTAGCCGCACTCCCCTTTGCTCGATTCAATGGCACGGTAGCACTCCCCCGGAGGCGGTGCGGGACCGCGGGAAACATTGAGAAAATGGTGGATCAGGCTCTCGATGTCGTGCAGCCCGTCCTCCCGCCTGGGATAGGCGTAACGGTAATCGGCGCAGATCCAGCGTCCGTCCGGCATGTTGGCTGCCGCTTGGCGGACGATTCTCAAGCTCTGACGCATCTCATCCATCTTGATTCTGTAACGGGCGAAACAATCCCCCCCCGAAGCCGTGGGAATGTCAAAGTCAAACTCCTCGTACCCGCCGTAGGGCATGGCCCTGCGCAGATCCCAGGCCTGACCCGCCCCGCGCAGGAAGGGGCCGGTCAGGCCCCAGTCGATGGCCTCATCGAGACTGACCTTGCCGATCTTTTCGGTCCTGGCCCGGAACAGGGGGCCATCGGTAAGCAACATTTCAAACTCGTCGAGACGCCTGTCGAACCCGGCGGTAAAATTATCGACCTTCTCCTGCCAACCGGCAGGGAGATCGGCCGGCAGGCCGCCGATGCGAAACCAGGCCGGATGCATGCGCCCGCCGGTAATGGTTTCGACAATATCAAAAATCCGCTCGCGGGAATCGAAGGCGTAAAAGGATGGTGTCATAGCGCCGATGTCGAGGGCGAAAGTCCCAAGCCAGACCAGATGGCTCGACAGGCGGAAGAGTTCGCACAAGAGGACGCGGGCATATTTTGCCCGCTTCGGAACCTCGACACCGAGCATGGTCTCAAGGGAATGCAGATAGGCCATGTTGTTAAGGGAACCGGCCAGATAGTCGATGCGGTCGGTATAGGGGATAAACTGGCTCCAGTGCTGGCGCTCGCCGATCTTCTCGGCGCCCCGGTGGTGATAGCCGATGTCGCAATCGACATCGACGACTTCCTCGCCGTCCAGCTGAAGCAACACCCGGAGAACCCCATGGGTGCCGGGGTGATGCGGCCCCATGTTGAGAATCATGTGGCGCTCGTCGATGCCCCCCTCTTTGTGGCTGAAAAAATCTTCCGCCTCGCGGGGGATCATCCCCGCGGCGGTTTTCGCGGTATAAGGCTCCATCTCCGTTGCCCGCGACGGGTGTTTCTTGCGCAGAGGGTGCCCTCTCCAGCTATCCGGCATGAGAATGCGGCGCAGATTGGGGTGGCCGTCAAAACGGATGCCGAACATGTCGAAGACCTCCCGCTCATACCAGTCTGCGGATCGCCACAGAGAAGTGATGGACGGTGCCTGTGGATTCTCCCCTTTCAAGGGCACCTTGACCCTCACATAACCGGGCTCGTCAAAAGAAAGAAGGTGATAAACGAGGGTGAAATCATGACCCGGCCGCCGGCGGCGGGTACTCTCATCAATGGCGGTCAGGTCCTCAAGGCGGCGGTAACGCACCGGGGCGCTTTCTTTCAGAAAACCAAGGACCTCGACAACATCCTCCGGGGCAACGGCAAAAACGGGCATGTCGCGGGCTTCGCCATCCTCTTTGATCCGGGCGCCAAAACGCTCCTCCAAAATGCGGCCCAAGGTCCGGGCCGATGCCGGGAACACCACCTTCGGCTGAGCCGGTTTCCACTGCGTTTCCGCCCGGCTGCCCCAAAAATCCGGCTCCTGCCTGGACATTCCCCGAATAGGCGCCCAGCCGTAGCCAGGGCCCCGCGTATCCCTTGATTTGCTCACGCCGTCAACCAGCACCGGAGCAACCGTCCCTTCGGTTCCTCCTTTCATGCGCAAAACACAGCGGGCCGGATGCTCTTCCCCGGTGATCTTTTCCCGCAACATCAGCAGGGCCTGCATAAACGCCTCGGGCCTCGGCGGACAGCCGGGGATATAGATATCGACAGGCAGGATCTGATTGACCCCCTGGATGACGCTGTAAACGTCATACATGCCGCCTGAGTTGGCGCAACTGCCCATAGCGATAACCCACTTGGGGTTGCTCATCTGTTCGTAGATACGCAGGATGGTGGGTCCCATCTTTTTAAAAGGGGTGCCGGAAATGACCATGAGGTCCGCCTCCCGAGGCGAGTTGCGGATAACCTCGGCACCGAAACGGGCGATATCGAAGTGCGAGGTCATGGACGTCACCTCTTCCACAAAACAGCAGGACAGGCCGAAAAAGGCCGGCCAGATGCTGTTTTTCCGCCCCCAGTTGATGGCACGATCGAGGGTGGAGAGCATTATGTTTGAAGGAAGACTCTCAATCATGATCTTTAGAACCAGCTTTATTCCAGTGTCGTGAACTGCCGCCCCAGTCAAGGGCACCGACTTTCCACAGATGCACCAAACCAAGAAAAAGGATCAGAATGAAAACAGTTACGTTGATGAAACCGGACCAGCCGAGAAGATCATAGGCCACCGCCCAGGAAGCGATAAAAATGACTTCCACATCAAAAATGACAAAAAAGATGGCCACCAGATAAAAGGGAACCGGCTCCCGCAGCTTTGCGGGACGGGAGGGTTGAATGCCCGACTCATAAGGCTGGTCTTTGATGGGCGTGCTGGTTTTGCGGCCGGGCCCACCGGCCAGAAACAAGAGGGCTACCACCACAAAAAGAGCCATCCCTACGTAAAGGCCCAGGGTAATGAAATCCTGTGTAGATGGCGGTCCCGTCATCAGGGCCGCGGAAGGGATATCCCCCATTCCTCCCGAAAAGGACATAAGCCGATCACTCCAAAGACAATCAGGAAAAAAGTGTTCAAGAAACGCCCAAGAACGGAAAAATTATCTGGCAGGGTGTTGAAAAAAGGGGATTGGATGTCAGAAAAGGCGTGAAAATTGGGGAAAGTGGAACATCCTCAGGAACCATAGGAGCATTCGAAAAATCAGCGCAACGCCACTCAAGAACCAAAGACGCAATTTCTCAACACTCTGCAACAGTTAACGGCTTGTTTTTCCCTGGCAAAAGCAAATGCCTTCTTTGACTTAGAAAAACAATGTCTACTTTTAATAAATATTACCAAAGGATTTTTACCCCACCAGTTGAAGTGGGATTTAGTTGGAAGGTAAGGAAATGCGTTGGTGCATTATGGTTTTGACAACAAAGCCGAAAGGCTTGGTGGGAGGATCATCGACTGTCCGGGGCAAAGGAGGGGAATTTTAAGTCTCAAATATGCTGGTCACACAGCTTTAAATCAATGAAAAACTGGGAAGTGTCCAGGGGTCACCCTATTGATATTATTATCCATTGCGCCCTGACCCCAGGGCATTGCTCAAAAGTTCGCCAGCCACAAAAAAAGCCGGGGTCACTCGACTCCGGCTTTTTCGTGCTGGCAGTTGGTTAAGGGTTTCTGTACGCGTAGTAGATAACCCCGCCTTCCATATAAACCATGGCCACACCGGTCATATTCACCGATGAAGCCGCATTCGGGTAGGTGCCACTGTCAATGTCAATTTCGGTAAAGGATACTCCGTCGTCTTTTGAATAGGTTACATGTATCCGGCTGTCAACCGCGTCGGTTCCTACCCGGTAAATGGTGTTGTCCCCATCCACGGTCATTGTCGATTGCAGGGGTTTGGAAGCAGTGGCAATAACCGAGGATCTGGTCCAAACGTCCGTGTTCATGTCGCCGATCAAAAGCGTTCCGTCCCTTCCCACCACAATAATCCGGCCCAGGCGGTCAAAGCAGTAGCCGGCATGGGAGATGATTTCCCCTGTGTTTACCGGGGCTTCGAAAGTGCCCCCCTGGTCGGTGCTGCGGACATAAAAAACCGGGGTGGGTTCGTTGACGCCGGTAGGTTCGGTCCCGACGATGTAGATATCGCCGTTCAACGGATTGACCAGGAGGGCATGAAGAGGATAACCCATCAGGCCGGTCACCGGGTCCTCGAAGGAAACGCCGCTATCGGTGGAGAGGATAAAGGTATTGCCGCCGTTGTCTACGGAGTCCGCCAAAGGCATATCGCCGTCGTTGGCCGAGATATAGATATTATCGCCGTCGGTAGTGATGTGCTTCTGCTCCGAGAGAGTCCCGGCCGTACCGACAACCATGGGGACCTCCCAGCTGACCCCGCTGTCCGTAGAACGCACCACTTCCATCTGTTGATCCGAGGTGGGATAGGCGATATACACGTTATCCACACCGCTGCATGCAATTTCAGGATCGATGTAGCTGCGACTATTAATGGGAAGACCACTTGCGTCCCGAACTCTGATGCTGGGCTCGAAACTCAAGCCGCCGTCAATTGACCGAGTGTAATAAATACCGTCATTAACACCAGAGGGATCGGTCATCACATCGGGCACCTTCCATACCACATGGATTATACCTGATTCGCTTACAGCAATGTTGTTGGACATGTCGGATCGACCGATGGAAGCATTGGCTACATCGCTCACCACAACCCCGGTCTGTTCGGTGAAGGTTATTTGGACTGTCGTAAAGGAAAGAACGATATTATCATCTACACCGATAATGGCTCCACCAGGTATGGTAACAGTGTATTCGCGATTTTTCTCCAGAAGAGGAACAGGATCAATTAAAAAGTTTTTTCCGTCACTGGTTACCGTGACGGAAATATCACCCGAAATACCGGTTAAAGTCACACCGCTGACATCCCCTACGACAACGTCTTCTGCACAAGTAACGGTGATAGTCCTTGTGACGGCAACATCAATATCTCCATCATCAGGAGTAATGCTGACAACACTATTGCCGATACCCCCATCTAAAGATGAACCGTTCCCGCAGCCGAAAAGAAGACAAATCACCCCCCACACTGCAATTCGCCGCAACAACACTCCACAGCTAAAATGATTTCCCATTAACTTCCTCCTTGTAAAATCAGAAATTATGTCAAATTTCTAAAAAATTTTTTACGGATCGCTCAATCAGCAACTTTTATACCTTAAAAACAAACTCTATTAAAAAAGAATGTTTCCTAAAGAAAGCCGATGTTCACCTTTCCCACCCAGCTTGTTTCATTCCCTTGGCCAAGCCATGTCGTGCAAATCATCGGGATATAATGTTTACCCACTTTAAAAAAAGAAAAGGATTTAGCAGGGGTTTGAAAAATGGTGGTTGGATATCAGCAAAGGCAGGGAGTTTTGAAAAAGTGCAACATATTCATAAGCATAGGGGCATTTGAAAAATTGGTCAGTTTTCGGGGTCCGCTGTATTCGGGGTCGTTTTGAGAAGAGTTTTGAGGGTCAGGCCTGCAAGAATGCAAGTTGAAGTTTTTTCCTTAAATGGTCCATAATCTTTTTTTTTCCTGGGTCATTTTGACAACGTATTTCAAATCGTCTGGCCGCTTTGCTCAATGTTGATGCGTCCCGGCCAATTCTTTCCGCCAATTGATTAAAAGATGCATCCGTCAGCTCCAGAACGGCCCAAGCCGCAAGGCTTCGGGCTTCCGATGGTAGCCGCTTCTGGTTCGCTGCTTTCAAATCATCTCCCCCAAGGTTGTACATGGACGTCACTTCATTGACCACTGCATCAAGGGAGGGTTTAAGCAATCGAAGAGAATCGGCCTCCCTGAGCACATCTTCCACAAAGCAATCCTCACCAACAACCCGGTTATACATACTTCTTTTACCGTAAAATTCATCCCGATGTCCTTCAGCTATTCTTTTATTCACAAAACCGGCAAACAGTCGGCGGGCCTGCACCAAGTCAGGCGAAAAACAGAATAAGACATAATCAGAACTGAGCCCTGGAATTGTATCCAAACCGACATAGGCGCGATGGCTGCTCCCTAAATAGTTTTCAAGCACCAGGGTCGGGCTTGACTGAGGGATTTACGAGGTTTACGGACCATAAAAAATCAATAAATCCTTTTGTCAAGCCTGGCCCCTAAGCTTTTTTTGACGATTCGCCGGATGCGCCAACACATCACCGCGGCATCAGCGCGAACACACCCCAGCCCAAGTATTCACGCGTGTAAGCGGCGTAGCGCTCGGGTTCCGAGGTCAGTTTG
>JAFGRU010000116.1 GCA_016934985.1 Deltaproteobacteria bacterium | reverse complement strand
TTTTCCACCTCGAATGCTTGTGCTTACCGGACAGCAAATTAACAAACCAGTCTGTCGATTATAGGCTTCACTTGACAAAACCAAGGCGGGCCGTGTCTGTCAGGTCAAATTATAACATGCCTCATGTTAGCGCCGATCTCCCGCTGGCCCAACCCTTACCCCACCTTTATTTTCACATTCTCAGTCCGTCAAACTCAGGCTCATCTTTCGCCCACATTTCGGGCTCATCAACCAGGCTTTCCTCGGCTTCCAGATCATCAAATTCATTGCCGACCTGCACCATGGCATCCTTCTCGAACAGGTCCGTTTTTTCATTCTTCTGCAGCTCGTCAATTACTTTTTGGACCCGATCATCCAGACCTTTTTTCCCGCCGGCCTGCAGGCTTTCCAGGTCCGCCACCAGCTTGCCATCAAACTTTCGGCGGCGCCGAAGGAAAGCTGATTTTGCCGGACCTTTACCATCTTTGCTGGCCTGCTCAAATTTTTTCTCGGAGGTCATTATGGTTTCCCGCCAGGCGTCGATCATTTGGCAGGCTTCACGCTCAAGGAGGGACGGTTTTTGCGGTAGATGAGCGGTGGCTGCCTTGATGCCATCGACCAGCTTTTTCCGGTTGTCGTCACGAAACTTGTTCAGCTCATCCCGGATAATTTTCGGGGTGTTGCTCAGCTTGTTGTAAATCTTCAAAATGCGGTCTCTGCGCTCCGAAATAGCCGCGGACCGGGCTTGGTATTCCCGGGCAAGCTTGACCAGGGCGGCGACATAGTTTGAAGGATCCCGGGTCTTCTCGACGCCGATCTTGAAAAGCTCCAGGCCTTGGTCTTTCAGGGCGCCCTGGGAGGCTCGGTGGGTCATCTTTACCCTATTGTCGGTATAGATTTTGACCGCGTTTATATTACGCGAAATCCCAACAAGAAACTCATTCCGGGTAAGCAGACAACTGTCGGAATGCGCATGATACTGGACCAGCCGGTTGACGGATTGGCCTTGGGATTTGTGGACGGTCAAGGCATAGCTGTGATTGATAAAATTGTAGTCATCCAGAGACCAGATGGCCGTTTGTCCTGTGGGGTTTCCGTCATCGTCAAGCAGATCGGCGGTGATCTCGTTTTCAAACAAAGAAGTGATCCTCCCGCATTGGCCGTTCAGAACTTTTTGCGCGGATCCTTCGCCGGTAATCTGAACTTTTCCCTTGTTGTCGTTCTGGAGGAAAACGATCCGGTCGCCCGGGACCAGGTCAATCTCAGATTCTCGTTTCTGAGAATCCCTGACAATGATTTTTTCTCCTCCTTTTTCCAGTAAACCGCCGCTTTGCAGCCGGTCCCGAATGGCCTGGTTGAATGCTTTTCGGTCATTGTTTTTACCGGTGATGATCAACGGATACTGCCCCTTCTGGACCTCCCCCATGTAATCCTCAACAATGGCTTCCAGGCACTCATCGGGTTCCGGAAACTCATTAACACAGCGACCGTCAGCAAGGATTTCGACAGCTTTTTTGACGTCATCTTTTAGAGTAACAGCCTTCACCGCTTCCAGTTCTTTCCGACCCTTCTGGCGGCGAATTTCGGTGAGCTTAAAGGTCGTTGCCCCTTCATCAATCCAGTTCGAAAAAGGCGTTCCGGCGCTTACACCAGGCAGCTGATAACGGTCTCCGCACATCACCAGTTTTGCACCGTATTCCCGGGCAATTTTACAGAGTACAGCCGCATCTTCAGACCCCAACATGGACGCTTCATCTACAATGATAATGCCGTCTCTTTGCAGTGTATCTTCGATGTACTGAGTATCCCGAATGACCCGCCGGTTATCTTCTTCGATTGCCCGCTTTCGGCTCCGGTAATCGAGGACAAACCGGGATAATGTCCGGGCTTCAATACCCGCCTCATCTCCTAGCTTTTTAGCGGCCGCACCAGACACAGACAGGCCCAAAATTCGGGCGGGTCCGTGTACTGCAACAACGGGCCGGAGCATCGTCGTTTTGCCGGTCCCTGGATCCCCCTGGACGCATGTCAGAAAATCCCGGCTCTGCAGAATACCGATTGCCGCATCTCGCTGTTCGCCAACAAACTGGAAATCAAAAAGTTCGGTAGCAACAGCGTCGATATCAGAAGCAATATCGGAGTCCGGGTCAGGGTAAGTTTCACGGCCCTGTCGGGCGTATTCCTTGATTACAGATTCGGCGCGCAGGAGTCTTGCGGAGATGAGTTCCTGGGTATGTTTTTCCCGGTTAGTTTGTCCGGGAAGAGTGATCATTTCGTAATCCCTCAAGACATCTTCCAGCTTGCTATTAATATACTCAAAATCAATCAGGCGGGCGGAAAGTTCACGTTCGGAAAGAGTGTTTGCATGCTTTAAAACGGCTCCGATGATTTCCTTCCGGGAGGTGGTCGTAACGGTCCCGAAATGGGCATTAATTGCATCATAAAAAATCTGACTCATTTCATCTTTCAAGTCTTCCTTCGGCCGTCGCGTAACCGAGATCTCAACCTCTTTTACCAGCTCTTCCCAGACACTCCCCAGTTCGCTCATATCGACCTGGGATTTCGTCGGCCGGTCCTTCATTGCGGCGGCCTGTCGTTGTTCAGCCGTGGCCGTTTGTCGGGTTAATCCCATAGCCTCCAAGTTGTCCTCGATCTGCTTTGACCGGCTGGAAAAATGCTCGATTTGCTCTCGCGAAATATCGTTAAGCTCAAAACCATCTTCAGTTGATCTTGTTGATAAACCTGCCTGTTCGAGATAAGCACGGAGGACCGATTTATAGATCATGTCGAGGTGCTTTTGATTGCGGTAAATGTATCCGTAATCGACCGCTCGCTCTTTGCCGTCAGGATCGATTCCCGAGTTGGCAATAAGAGTATGGTCATGCAACTGAGGCTCATTTTTTCGGTTAAGGGAATGGAAAATCGGAAGCCCGACCATACCCTTCGCCGGTGACGAAACAACCCGCCCGTTTTCTTTACGTTGAGTCCTAAAAAAACCACTCTCCTCTATGTATTCCAGAGTTTTTTTAACGGCGGTTTGCTGTGCATCAACTGCAATATCCCGGAATTCTTCGTTGCCTATCGCAAAAAGAATGGACAGCGATTTGGGCGGACTCAAAGTCACATCAATTGCTCTTCGTTTCCGGTTTTTCGTGAGTCTTTCAAAAAGTTCACGGGGGTCCGTTTTCAGCTTATCGAGCCGATAAAGGCTTCTCCCAGATCCCAGCACCTCAAGGGTCTGGTCACGCTTAAAAAAATAGTCGTCCTGATCATAATAGGTTTTCAGCTTACTCCCAGTTACATCTCCGATTGACAGCATAAAATCTCTTCTTTTTCCTTTAAAATTTTCGTTGGCAGATCAAGCATTTATAAATGTGTGACCATTTGATATCAGCTAAACAGGGGCTTTGAGCCGCCAGCCAGGTAAGAATGTGTGAGTCAAAAGCGAGCGAACGCAAGCGTCACGGACTATGTTTTGGTTCAGCGTGAATTGGAGAATCCCGCCGTTTGAGTTAACCCACACAAACGGAGGAATTCACCATGCACAAAAAACGAAAATTGGAGGGACAGGACCAGCGGATTTTAAAAGAAAGTGATCAAAAGCTGACGGCTGCCAGAGAAGCCAGAAAAGAAAAGCGTCGAAAGGAAAAACTTCGCCAAAACCGCCGCCACCAGCTACATGGCTTTAACTCGTTTGTCCAAAATCGACTGGACACCCAACCCGGAAAATGCCGAAAAAGTGTCCAGTTCAAATCGGAATCCGTGTCCATTGTACTCCGGGTTTTGCAGCTGCTTGAAAAGTTGGCTTTCGCTAATTGTTTCCAAAGCTGCCGTTCCTCTTCGGTCGCCCTTATATTTACCCATTTGTTTTTGCGACTTGATTTTGATATTTTCGGGCCTTGATCACTAATGAGTCTAATTATCAATTTCTTCGATTCTTTTAACGAACCATTCGAAAAATGAACGTGCAGGATATGCGATATGGCGTCCAAATTTGATACGACCCTGAGGTCCTTTTCCCAAGCTATCGAGATTGCACATCGTTTTTGCCGAATACGGAATACCCGTGGCTTTCCTCAACTCTTCATCTTTTCGAGTGACATATTTAAACCGCCAATTCGCAACAAATTCCTCAACCAAGCGTTCCTGTTTCGGAGATAAATCTTCCTTAACAAGTTGTATTTTAACTACTTTTTTAGCCACCTTAACAGTCTCCTTCCCTTAAACAGACGTCTCCCCTCTCCAGGCATAGTGCTCCCTGGACAAACGCCACCAAAAAATTTGAATGTTTTGGAAAATGGACAGGCAGGGTTGACTGGGGAAATCAAGTAGGCTAAAGTCTGATGTGTCTAGGATCAGATTTAGCGGTCATGTCCGCCTACAAAAACACCTTTGGTAGTGTCAACCAGCCAAAGGTGTTTTTGTTCCTTTTCCGGCCTTTTTGTACCCAAGTAGCAGGATAATGGATAACTTAAAATCTGTGAACCTATACGCAGAAAATACTTATAGGGGGGATTTTTTTCAAAGCTCAAAAACAAGAAACTAAACCACTCCCAGACAATTCACTAAAGATGGTCGAGAAAACCCATTAATGAAAAATACGGTATCTTTACAAGATGGGGGCAGAGTGGGGGCAAAAAATTTCGAGAAAGAAAAAAGGCACTCAAGGAAATCTCCCTAAGTGCCTGTTTTTATTATGGTGGAGCTAGACGGGATCGAACCGTCGACCTCTTGAATGCCATTCAAGCGCTCTCCCAGCTGAGCTATAGCCCCATGCTTTCAGGTGTCCGTTTATATACCAAAAGCCCTGACACTCGTCAATGACTTTTTCGGAGCCCGGGCTTTAGCCGCAACACTTCTCTTCAAACCCCTTGGGATGGGGGCCGGTCGCGGTCGGGTTCTCAGGGTGGGAACTCCACTCGGTGAACGATCCTTCGTAAATCTTGACATTGGGGTAACCCAGGTATTCATGCAAAAGCAGGAACTGGTTGGTCGCCTCTCGCCCCGTCCCACAGGAGCAGATAATCCTTTTATTGGGAGTAATTTTACCATGTTCTAAAATGTCCAGGACTTCCTGCTTTGGTTTCAAAAGAGCCGGGTTATCGGGGTCCATGAGGCTCTTCCAGGGCAGATTGATAGCCCCCAGAATGTGCCCGGGCTTGCGCCAGGGTCCCTGCCCTTCGTAAACCGCGGGCGGCCGGGCATCGATGACCAGGACATCATCCTGCTCCCTGAGACTTTTGAATTCCTGCATATCAACAAAGAAGTCCCCCTGGACCTCCACTTTGAAATATGACTCTTTAATCTCAGGAAACTCTTGGGAGAGAGGCCGCTTTTCGGCTTTCCATTTGTCGATACCGCCATCGAGAACATACACGTTCTTATGACCATACCGGGCCAGGGAGTAAACGACCATGGTCTGTTCCAGACCGTCGCCCCAGCCTTTGTAAGGGCCTTTGCCGGTATAAACCACTACGGGGACATCCGCTTTGAGACCAAGGCGGCGAAGAATCGGCTCAATGGCCTCAGGCGGGACAAACTGACCAGGCAACCCGCCCAAAGGCACGCGCAGAAGACCCTCGTTCATGTACACCGCACCAGGGATATGCTCCTGAATATAGTCGTGAACATTGGGCTGGGTATCGAGAATCATGAGCCCGGCTTCCTCCATATGTTCAGCCAGCCACTCCGTCGACACCAGTTTAACAACCCCTTTTCCATACAAAAAATCTGTTGCCATTAAAGCCTCCTCAACCAGAGTTGGTTTTATCTCTTCAAATGACGAGAAAACGGTTTATCTGCCCTCGAAAAGACAGAAAGAAAATTCCATACAGAATTAAGTTAATAACAGGTTTTAAAAAATGCAAGTCAACTAAAGACAAAATGATATCTTCATGGTATCTTTATATTCGAAAAAACAGTGTCCCACAACCATTTGAAGGTCACCCACATGCAAATTTTTTTCATAACTGTTTAAATTTTAAGCGTTTTATTAAAGAAGAAGAAATTACAAATTTTTTAAAAAAAATCCTCGGCCTGCTTTATGTTGCTGACTAAATTGGTAAAATTGAAATTGTATACTCAACTCGCCCTGAATCAGACTCCTTTAAGGCAATTGACACCTTGAATCCGTTAAAACGTATCTTCCTTTTTTATGTTGAAGGCTTCCGCTCCATGACCTTGGGCAAAACCCTGTGGAAGCTGATCCTTATTAAAATGGCCATTCTTTTTTTCGTCCTGAAACTGGTCTTTTTCCCAAATTTGCTTAAAACAAAGTTTGATACTGATATGGAGAGGGGGGACTATGTTGTGGAGCAGCTCCTGCACCAAGCCCCGTCCGAAAGGAGTTCAAATTGATTGAGATGATGGATTTAACCGCTGTCAACTGGGCTCGGGCGCAGTTTGCCCTGACCGCTATGGTGCACTGGATTTTCGTGCCCCTGACCCTCGGGTTGTCTTTCCTGCTCGCCTTTTTCGAAACGTTCTATTACAAAACCGGCAACCCCGAGTGGAAAAGGGTCACCAAGTTCTGGATGAGGCTTTTTGCCGTCAATTTCGCCGCCGGCCTTGCCACCGGGTTGATTCTCGAATTTCAGTTCGGCACCAACTGGTCCAACTACTCCTGGATGGTGGGGGATATTTTCGGTGCCCCTCTTGCTATCGAGGTGCTTTTTGCTTTTTTCATTGAAGCCACCTTTTTCGCGGTAATGTTTTTTGGCTGGAACCGGGTATCGAAAAAATTCCATCTTTTTTCCACTTGGATGGTAGCCATTGGTTCCAACCTTTCGGCCCTCTGGATCCTTGTAGCCAACGGCTGGATGCAGCATCCCGTAGGCATGGTCTTCAACCCCGACCTGGGACGCTTTGAAATGCAGGATATCCTGTCGGTCATCACCTCGCCGGTGGCCATCAGTCATTTCATGCATGCCACCAGCTCCAGTTTTCTTTTTGCCTCTCTTTTCGTTATCAGCGTCTCCTCCTGGTACGTGCTCAGAAAACGCCACCTCCAGCTGGCGCGCAAAAGCATCATTGTTGCCTCTTTTTTCGGTCTGGTCTTTTCAAGTATCGTCATTCTTTCCGGCGACGAGGCTGCTTATGACAGCGCCAAGCTTCAACCCATGAAGCTCGCGGCCATGGAAGCCCTCTACAAAGGCCAGGAGTCGGCCGGCCTGGTTGCTTTCGGGGTTCTTAATCACAGCAAGCAGCCTGGTGACGACCAACCCACTTTCAGCTTTGACGTTAAGATCCCCTACATGCTTTCCCTTCTTGCCAACCGTGAGCTGGACTCTTTCGTCCCGGGTATCGATGATCTGGTCTACGGTAACCCGAAACGCAATATCGAAGGGGTCCAGGAGAAAATCGTCAAAGGGAAGGCCGCCATTGAAAGCCTGTCCCTTTACCGCACGGCAAAGAAAAACAACAACCCGGCCGCAGCGCAAGAACATCTCAAAGCTTTCCGCAACAACGAAAGCTACCTCGGCTTCGGCTATCTGGAGAGCCCGGAACAGGCCGTACCCCATGTCCCCATAGTTTTTTACAGTTTCCGAATCATGGTTATCCTCGGCAGCATTTTCCCTCTGGCCTGTCTGGTTTATCTCTATCTAGCTATAAAAGACCGCATCCTCAACCAGAAGTGGCTGCTCAGCTTGGGTCTGCTCCTCGTGCCTTTGGGCTACCTCGCCTCCCAACTCGGCTGGGTTGTCACCGAGATGGGGCGCCAGCCCTGGGCCATTCAGAATATTCTGCCGGTCAATGTGGCCCAATCCGATCTCGCAGCCGTCACCGTCCAAACCACCTTTTTTGTCTTTCTCGTTTTGCTGGGCACCCTGGTAGCTGCCGATGTCTGTATCATGCTCAAGCAAATCAAGATCGGTCCGGAGGAGAAATAATATGTTAGGTTTTGATCATCTACAACTGCAGCAGATATGGTGGATCATCATCTCCCTGGTTGGGGCTCTTTTTATCCTCATGTCCTTCGTCCAGGGGGGGCAGACCCTGCTGGTAACAAGTACCCGTTCCGAGCTTGAAAAAACCCTGATCGTCAACTCCCTGGGCCGCAAATGGGAGTTGACCTATACCCTGCTGGTCCTCTTCGGAGGGGCTTTTTTCGCTGCCTTTCCGAGGTTTTACGCAACCAGCTTCAGCGGTGCCTACTGGGTCTGGATGCTCATCCTTCTAACCTTCGTCCTCCAGGCCATCAGCTATGAGTTTCGCAAAAAACCGGGCAACCTTCTCGGCAGCCGGACCTACGAATGGTTTCTCTTCGTCAATGGCAGCCTCGGCCTCTTCGCCATAGGTGCGGCGGTGGGTACCCTGTTTACCGGAGGAAACTTTATCATTAACGAAAATAATTTGATCAGCTGGAGCCATCCAGCCCACGGACTCGAAGCACTGCTCGTACCTTTTAACCTGGCGGTGGGATTTCTCGTCGTCTTCCTGGCGCGGGTTCTGGGCTCCATCTATCTGGTCAACAACCTGTCCGAAAACGGCGACCTGCTTGAGCGGCTGCGCAAGTCCTCTTTCAACAACCTTTTGGCGCTTCTCCCCTTTCTTCTTTTTATTCTTTACCAATGGCTGACCATGACCGGTTACGGCTACACGGTGAATCAGGAGATCATTCTCGTCAAAGGCAAATACTTCCAGAACCTTCTCGCAATGCCGTTGCCGGGCCTGGGCTTTCTTCTTTTGGGTCTGGTTCTCATCGTACTCGGCGTAATCCTCACCCGCTTTACCAAAAGCACCCGGGGCATCTGGGCAAGCGGACCCGGAGCGGTGCTGACGGGGTTAGCCTTGTTCCTCATCCTAGGGCTCAACAAAACCGCTTTTTATCCTTCCCGTTTCGACCTGCAGAGCAGCCTCACAATTGAGAACGCTTCCAGCAGCCTGTACACCCTCTCGGCCATGACCCTGGTTGCTCTCGCGGTACCGTTTATCCTTGCTTATGTCAGCTATGTGTGGCGCTTGATGAACGCTGAAAAGATATCCGTCAGGGACGTCGAAGATAAAGAGTCTCAGGAATTTTATTGAAAGGAAAGCCCATGATGGCGTTATTGTGGATAACACTCTGGATCGTTCTATTGATCGTCTCCCTGAAAGGAGCCGAGTACCTGCTGAGAAAAAGCGGTGAATTTTAGTACTTTCTCTGTGCGGTTAATCCGAAAAATTGGCAAAAAAAAGGAGCCAAAAAGGCTCCTTTTTTGTTTAAATTAATTTCTGCCAGGATCACTATTCCTCATAAACCAGAACCCTGACAATACCGATGGTCGACCCTTCGCTGGTTGTCGTAGTGTCACTGACGGAGATAATTTTGGAGATATTGTTGTCACGGATATAATCATTGATGCGTCGGTCAAGAGCCTCCAGTTCCATATGGGTTTTTAATGGAAGCAACGACTCGCCAAAAGTTTTGACCTTGATCATCCTGGAACCTCCATCTCGCAAAAAGTTTTATACCTGAACCACTTCCTTGACTTCCGGGATATGCTCTTTAAGGGTTTTTTCAATCCCCATTTTCAGGGTCATGGTAGCCATGGGGCAGGAACCGCAAGCGCCTTTCAGTTTAACCTTGACAGTCCCGTCTTCTTCTACATCCACAAGCTCCACATCTCCTCCGTCCCGTTGCAGATAGGGCCGGACTTTCTCAAGTATCTCTTCCACTTTTTCTCGCATAACAGCCTCCCGTGCTTTGTTTTATTATAGCGTTCTCCTGAATCCCTTACAAGTTACTGACCTGGAACATCAAGAATATTTAGTTAAATGGACTCCATCAACCCATGCAACGGGCAGGCAAGGCCATTTTAAACTTGGCAGAATATCTTACCTCTTGACAATAAAAAAGCTCTGACAGAGAAGTCGAGCTTTTTTATCGCTATCTAATCAAAAACCAGGCCTTTTTATTGATCGACAAGTTCTTTTAATTCTTTTCCGGTCTTGAAAAACGGAACCTTCTTGCCGTCGATATTGACCGACTCACCGGTTTTGGGGTTGCGAGCCATGCGCGCATCCCTCTCACGAATACTGAAAGAACCGAAGCCGCGGATCTCCACCCGCTCGCCGGCGGCCAATGCGTCCCGGATACCATCGAATATCGTATTGACTATCAGTTCCGCTTCCTTTTTGTTGAGGGTTCCGGTAATTTCGCCTAGATGTTCACAAAGTTCACTTTTGGTCATATGCTGTCAATCTCCTTATCAAACTACAGTTTTTCATCAACCTTCATTCCAAAGATAGTTCAAGCCGGATCTTTGGTGAGGCAACAACTCCTCAAGACGAGCCTGACTTTTATCAAGAAAATAATCTAATAAAGACTTTTCATCTTCAGGGGGATAGACAACCCTTGGCTCCCCGGAAATACCGCCCAGTTTAGCGGCATACTCAACAGCATCCCTCAAATTCCCCAATTCATCAACAAGCCCGGCCTCCAGAGCCTGCCGACCTGAAAAAACCCGCCCGTCAGCCAGCGTTCTGACAGCATCAAGTTCCATCTTGCGGTTTTCAGCCACCGCCTCCATAAACTGCAGATGCACGTCCTGGATGAGTTCCTGAAGAATCTTCTCCTGCCCGGGGCGCATGGGGTGAAGGGGCGAACCGATATCCTTGTTCTCTCCGCTCTTTAGAACCTTGCTGGTGAAACCAACCTTGCGCGACAATTCCTCAACATTGAGGAATTCCATAATAACCCCGATACTGCCGGTCAGGGTCCCTGGGTTGGAAAAAATTCGCTGGGCCGGGACTGCAATATAATAGCCTCCTGAAGCTGCCACACTTCCCATGGAAACTACCAGCGGTTTGACCTTGGCGGCTTTTTTCAGTTCCTCAAAAATCTCCTGCGACGGGCCAACACTGCCGCCCGGAGAGTCGATGCGCAGAACGATCGCTTTGATTGAGGCGTTGTTTTGGAAACCATCCAGCTGGCTGAGGGTTTTTTTCGAAGAGACAATGACGCCATTTACTTCAATAACCCCGACCTTTTCTCCTAAAAAAGAAGAAAAGCCACCATTTGAAAGGGTGATCAACGCTCCCAACGCTACAAAAAAAAGAAAGATGGCTCCAAATACCCCCAGGGCCATCACAAAAGGTCTTTTTCTCATCCCGTCCGCCTTTTCAGGCGGGATTCATGCGAATCCCGCCTGAAACGGATGCAAACAAACGTGAGATGTTATTCTTCGTTATCTTCCTTGGCTTTGTCCAGAGCCCCTTGCAGTAAAACACCCAGATTGGACGTGGCACTGTTTTGTGAACCGAGGTAGGACTCGACGTTGGCTTTTTCCTTATGGTCCTCCAGCTGCTTGATCGACAGGGCAATTTTGCGGTCACTGGTGTCGACATTGAGAACAACGGCCTCAAGTTCCTTGCCGACCTCGGCGAAATCTTTGGGCGAGTCGAGTTTTTCCTTGCTGATTTCGGAAACATGAATCAGCCCTTCAATGCCTTCCTCGATTTCCAGGAAGATACCAAAGTCGGTCACCGAAGTAACCTTGCCACGGACACTGGTGCCCGGTTTGAAGCGCTCAAGAATGGTGCTCCAGGGATCCTGGGCCAGATGTTTGATACTGAGGGAAAAACGCTCGTTGTCCCGATCGATATTGAGGACCACGGCTTTGACCATATCCCCTTTTTTAAAGAATTCGGAGGGATGTTTGACTCTCTTGGTCCAGGAAATATCGGAAATATGAACAAGCCCGTCGATTCCTTCTTCAACCCCGACAAAAACACCAAAATCGGTGATATTCTTGACTTGCCCTTCGATAATGGTGCCGGGCGGGAATTTTTCGCCGATAACATCCCAAGGATTGGGTTCGATCTGTTTCAACCCCAGGGAGATACGTCGGTTGCCCGTATCCACGGCAAGAACCACGGCCTCTACCTCCTCGCCCAGATTGAGAATCTTGTTGGGGTTCTTGACCCTCTTGGTCCAGCTCATCTCTGAAACGTGGATAAGCCCTTCAACCCCTTCTTCCAACTCAACAAAAGCACCGTAATCCGTCAGGCTGACCACTTTTCCGGTGACCCGGTTGTTAACCTCATATTTCGATTCCACATCCAGCCAGGGATCGGGAACCAGCTGCTTGAGGCCCAGGGAAACCCGTTCTTTTTCGGGATCATACTTGAGGACTTTGACGTTGATCTTTTCGCCGACAGTGAGGCGCTCCGAGGGATGGTTAACCCGGCCCCAGGAGATATCGGTAATATGCAGCAGGCCATCAATACCACCGAGGTCGATAAAGGCCCCATAATCGGTAAGGTTCTTGACGATCCCCTCCATGGTCTGTCCCTCTTCCAGGGATTTGAGGGTGTCCTGACGCATGACATCGCGCTTTTCTTCAAGCAAAGCACGTCGGGAAAGAACGATATTACCACGCCGCTTGTTGAGCTTGATAATTTTAAAATCGCAAGTTTGACCGAGCAGTTTGTCAAGATTGCGAACCGGCCGCAGATCGACCTGGGAACCGGGAAGGAAGGCGTTGACTCCTATGTCGACAGAAAGACCGCCCTTGACCCGGTTGATGATGCGGCCCTGAACGACCATCTCTTCTTCAAGAGAGTTCCAGACTTTTTGCCGGTCGGCCTTGGTCTTCGACAGACTGATAAGGCCATTTTCATTTTCCGTGCTCTCAATAAAAACATCAAATGTATCACCAACACTGATTTTCTGGGCAAGTTGTCCTGCTTCATCCCGAAATTCATGTATGGGAATCAGGCCTTCGGATTTGCCGCCGACATCGACAACGACTGAATCATCATTGACCTGAACGATCATCCCCTTGACCACATTGCCCGGAACCAGCTCTTTCAGACTGCTTTCAAAAAGATCGGCAAAGCTTTCTTCCATTTCCCCAAACTCATTTTCATCATCATTGAGATCGGAGTTTTCTTGATTGTTAATTGAATCTTTTTTTTCCACCATTCAGATGTGACCCCCTAGCAGTATTCCTGTCGCCTGTGCGACAGTTTCGGCGCCTCCGCCGTAAGTTGGGACGATAACATAAAGGATAATAAAAAACAAATTAATTATCCCCCTTTTTCCCTATGCTTTGGACTCTTTCAACCACCTCTTCAATGACCCAATGGGGGGTGGAGGCACCAGCGGTAACCCCCACGGATTCGACCCCATCAAACCATTGCGGATCGATCTCTTCGGCCGTTTCAATATGATGAGTGCACGGGATGATTTCCCGGCAGATAGTGGCAAGTCGTGTGGTGTTGGCGCTGTTGAAACCTCCGATGACCAGCATAACATCCGACTGGCTTGCGATATCCCGAGCCTCGTTCTGACGCACTGCGGTAGCATCGCATATGGTCTTGAAAACCCTCAGTTCCTCGCATTTTTCGAGGCATACGGCGACAATGCGGCTGAAGTTGTCATAGGCCTGGGTGGTCTGAGCCACCACCCCGACCCTTTTACGGCAGGGCAATTTTTCCGCTTCATCCGCATCGGCGACCACAAAAACATCTCCCCCGCGCGCATAGGAGAAAATGCCCTGAACTTCCGGATGTTCCTTCTCACCGACCAACACGAGAGCATATCCTTTTGAGCTCAAAAGCTCCGCATGCTGTTGGGCCTTTTTGACAAAGGGACAGGTTGCATCCACGATTTCCAGATGACGGCGAGCGATCTCTTTCTGGTCATCAAGGGTGATACCGTGGGAACGGATAATCACCGCGCCGCACTCGATCTCGCTTACGCTATGGGCAACCTGCACCCCTTTTTCCTGCAGCTTTTTGACCACCTGCGGGGAATGGATGATAGGCCCCAGAGAGTGGATATGTTCCGTCCGGGCAGCGGCATCGAGGGCCAGGTTGGTGGCGCGTTTGACCCCGAAGCAAAACCCTGCGCTTTTGGCAATCCGAATTTTCACCTGACGGGCTCCGTCGGCAGGGAACGGAAAGCCGGGTTGCTGCATACAATGTTCAACATTTTATCCAGCACCTCGTCAATGGAGAGGCCGGTTGTATCAACGGCCACGGCGTCCTCTGCCCGCACCAACGGGCTGTGCTCCCGCTCGCTGTCAGCCTTGTCGCGGGCAGCCATTTCCTCAATGGTGCGCTGCAAGTCCACCTTTTCGCCCTTGGCGGTCAACTCCAGAAAACGCCTGCGGCCCCGTTCTTCGGGCGTAGCGAGCAGGAAAAACTTGAGGTCGGCATCGGGGAAGACAGCCGTCCCGGTATCCCGTCCTTCAAGTACATAGCCCCCTTCGGCGCCCATTTCCCGCTGCAGGCGGACCATGGCCACCCGCACCTCCCGGCAGGCGGAAACGGCGGAACTTAAAAGGCTCATCTCGGGGGTCCTGATGGCCTGAGAGACATCCTCGCCGTTCAAAAGGACTTTTTCGCCCTGGCCATCCCTCTCGAAGCGAATTTCCAGACCGTCACATAGTGCCTTGAGTCCCGTAGCGTCGTCAGGGCCGATACCGTGACGTTCGGCGGCCACAGCCACGGCCCGGTACATGGCGCCGGTATCCATGCTGATATAACCCAGCTTTTTGGCCAGCAGACGGCTCAAAGTCGATTTTCCCGCCCCGCTCGGCCCATCTATGGTAATAATCAGTCCTTTTTTCAAAAGTACCACTCCAAAAATATCATGCTAGCCAGACCCTGAATTTTCACCGCAAAGGACGCGGAGTACGCAGAAAAAAGCACTAAACCACTATGGACTTAAGTCCATGGTTTTAGACTAATGCGTTGGAACAATAAAGACCGGTTTTTTAAAAATTGTCTCGGCGATCTCTGCGTCCTCGGCGGTTAAATGAAGGAAAACATTAAAAATAGCTACTTTGAAACCCCGCCTAACAGCCCCCAAAAATTCGGGAAAGAGGTTTTTGTGCACCCGATGTCATTGATTTCCACCGGAGCCCGAGCCGTTAAAGCGGCAACGGCCATGCTCATGGCAATGCGATGGTCGCCATGGGAATCGACCCGGCCGCCCCCGAGCTGCTCCACGCCGGTCACCGCCATACCATCCTCAAATTCCTCAACCAACCCGCCGAGCTTGCGCAACTCCGCGGCAACGGCAGCGATACGGTCGGTCTCCTTGACCCGCAACTCGGCAGCATCTCGAATAACAGTGGTCCCCTCGGCACAGGCCGCCGCCACACTGAGCACCGGAATTTCGTCGATCAGGCGCGGGATCATGGAGCCGCCAATCTCCACGCCCCGCAAGCGGCTGCTCGTCGCCAGGATGTCGGCCACAGGCTCCCCTGCGGCATCCCGCTCGTTTAAGGTTTCCAAACTTCCGCCCATGCTGCGCAGTACTTCAAGTATCCCATTGCGGGTCGGGTTGATGCCGACATTCCTGATCAACAGTTCGGAACCGGGGACGACCAACCCCGCCACCATGAAAAAAGCCGCCGAGGAAATATCGCCCGGCACCAGGATTTCACGCCCTTTCAACGTCGGCCTGCCGACAATGGTGACACCACCTTGCCGGGGCCGAACCTCCGCCCCAAAAGAGGAGAGCATACGCTCGGTATGATCCCGGGAAGGATGAGGTTCGAAAACCGAGGTTTCCCCCTCGGCGTAGAGCCCCGCCAGCAGCACCGCCGATTTCACCTGGGCACTGGCAATGGGCGAATCGTAGCGCGTCGCCTGCAACGGGCTGCCCCAGATAGCCAGGGGCGGAAGTTCTCCCTGTACCCGTCCCCAGATGCGCGCACCCATGGTGCTAAGAGGCTTAATGACCCTTTTCATGGGGCGCTTGCGCAGATACTGATCCCCGGTCAGGACCGAGAAAAAGGACTGGGCCGCCAACAGCCCGCTGAGAAGACGAATGGTCGTCCCCGAGTTGCCGCAGTCGATGACGTCGTCCGGTTCCTTGAGACCGTTGAGCCCCAGACCGTCGATTGCAAGAACGCCCTCACCTTTTTCCTCAATCCGGACGCCCATTTTGCGAAACGCGCCGACAGTGCGGAAGTTGTCTTCCCCCGGCAAAAAGTTGCTCACCAGGGAACGCCCTTCGGCAATGGAGGAAAAAATGACCGAACGATGGGAAATGGACTTGTCGCCGGGAACGGCGACCTCCCCTTTCAGGCCCTGTTTGGGGGCGGTGACTTCAATACGCTCCATGGGGTAATCCTTTTTTGGTTTATCCGGATTTAGGGTAGGACCCGAGCAGTTTCACGAACTGGCAGTAATGCCCCAATTCCTCGACCGCCTCCTGGATAGCGGGCTCGTTAATATGCCCTTCCAGATCGAGGAAGAAGACATACTCCCAGGCCTTTTTCTTGATCGGCCGGCTCTCGATCTTGCTCAGGTTGATGTTGCGTTTGCTGAAAGGCTCAAGCATCCGGTACAGGATTCCCGGCTCGTCACGGACACTGAACATGAGACTCGTCTTGTCGTTGCCGCTCGGTTCGGGAGTTGTTTTGCTGATGACCAGAAAACGGGTGAAGTTATTGGGGTTGTCCTCGATCTTCTTCTTGATGATCCGCAGTCCGTAAAGAGTAGCGGCCACCTCGCTGGAGAGGGCTGCTGTAGCACCATCCTCCGCCGCCATCTGTGCCGCGAGCGCCGTACTAGAAACATCCACCTGAGGAATATCCGGGAGATTTTCCTCCAGCCATTTCCGGCATTGAGCAAGCGCAACCGGGTGCGAACAGATTTTGCGGACATCTTCCATCCTGCCGGAAAGAGAAAGCAGGCACTGGGAAATTTCCACATGAATTTCCGCATAGATCTTGAGGTCCGATTCAAAGAACATGTCCAGGGTATGGGAAACAATCCCCTCATTGGAATTTTCCACCGGCACCACCCCGTACTGAGCCCGCCCCCGGATAACCTCGTCGAAAACGGCAGAGACACTTTTGGCCGGCACCAGCCGGGCCGAAACCCCGAACTGGCGGATAGCAGCCATCTGGGTGAAGGTTGCCTTGGGGCCGAGGTAAGCAACGGTCATAGGATGTTCAAGGGACAGGGAGGCGGAAATAATCTCACGATAAACATTGCGAATGCCGCCGTTGGGAAAAGGCCCCTTGTTTCTTGCGGAGAGGCGGTCGTAAATGGCCCGTTCCCGACTGGGAACGAAAAATTCCTGATTTTTCCTGGCCTTAAGTTGCCCGACCTCGATGACCAGGGCCGCCCGCCGGTTGAGGCAATCGAGAATCTGATCGTCTATTGCATCGATCTCCCTGCGTATCTCATCCAGAGTTTTCTCTTCCAAAGCTCTCCCCTTTCAGAACCTGCCGGAGTATTCAGTATTAAGTTGTTCAATATAGCAAAGATGCATTTGGAAATAAAATAACATTTGAGATTCTCTGCCGGGTTGGCTGACTACTAAATACCAAGTCATCAAGCTTTCCAGGGCTTTATTCTTGACCATCGCTTGAAGCCTGTTTAAACTCAGAACCGCTCGCAACCTGCGGATGCAGGTATTACAAAAGGGAGAGAATGTCATGATCGCCGAAAAAATCCAAAAATACCTGGAGAAAGCCTCCTGGATTCGGAAAATGTTCGAGGAAGGGACCGCCCTGCGCAAAATTCACGGGGACAAAAACGTCTACGATTTCACCCTCGGCAACCCGGCCGTAGAACCGCCCGAGGCATTTCACCGGGAGCTAAAAAAGCTGGCGGAGCACCCCAAGCCGGGCATGCACCGCTACATGAGCAACGCGGGCTACGAAGAAACCCGGCAAGCGGTGGCAGAAGTCCTCTCCGAGCGCTCGTCCAAAAAGGTTGCGGCTTCTAACGTGGTCATGACCTGTGGAGCGGGCGGTGCTTTGAATGTCGTTCTAAAAACTATTCTCAATCCGGGTGAAGAGATCATTATTCTAAGCCCCTATTTTGTCGAGTACCTTTTCTATATTGATAACCACGGCGGAGTCCCCCGCCCGGTGGCTACCGACATGCAGACCTTCCAGCCAAACCTGGCCGCCATCGAATCCGCCATCAACCCAAAAACCCGGGCTATCATCGTCAATACTCCCAACAACCCCACCGGGGTCGTTTACCCGCAAGAAACCCTTGAAAAACTGGGAGCTCTTATTGCCCGCAAAGAAAAAGAACTGGGAAGAACCATCTTCGTGCTTTCCGACGAGCCCTACGCCGGTATTGTTTATGACAGGCTGAAAATTCCTTCCTTGTTTGACTGCGTCCGCAACAGCATCATTGTCACATCCCACTCCAAAGACCTCGCCCTGCCCGGCGAAAGGATCGGCTACCTGGCCGCCAGTCCCGATATGGAGGAGGTGGGAAAATTCATGGAGGGGGCGGTATTCTGCAACCGCATTCTCGGCTTTGTCAACGCCCCGGCATTTATCCAACGGCTGGTGACAGGCCTGCAGCACGAAACGGTCAACATTGCCGAATATCAGGAAAAACGGGACATGCTCTACAACCACCTGACAGGGCTTGGTTTCAGCATGGTCAAGCCGGATGGGGCCTTTTATCTCTTCCCCCGCTCTCCTATGAAAGACGACGTTGAATTCGTCAAAGCGGCGCAGAAACACCGTATTTTGGTGGTCCCCGGAACCGGCTTCGGGGCACCCGGATTCTTCCGCATTGCCTACTGTATGGAAAAAGAGATGATCGAGCGCAGCCTGCCGGCCTGGTCCGAACTGGCGCGGGACCTGGCCCTCAGCTGAGCACCTTGGCCAGGAAGGAAAAAACCGGTGCCAGCCCTTTTTCATAACTCTTTTCCCTGCAAAGGGAATTGCAACCTATTTTTCTTTTGCGGACAATAACCAGTTGCAGCTGCAATTGTGACAAATTGTAACAGGTTTGTTTTTTGCATTTCGAAAAACACTGCAAGGGTAGCGGACATTGTATTAGTAATGTTTTTTTCACGGCCGGCTAAGCCCCATCTTTTTCAAAAGGCTTCCCCTGCCATCCCCAATGCACCTGACACCTCAAGTTTTTTTTCGGGCGTCCTCCCCCGGCAGGTAAAAACTCAAGCATTTTGCATCAGGCTATTCAATCATGCAAAAAACCCCGCAACGTATTTCCCTGTTTAAATGGATCTGGCGGTTCTATCAACGTACGGCGCTGATACCCCTCGTTTTTGTCGGATTTGCGATAATTGCCATCTACTTTGCCACCACCAACTGGTCCAAGGATGTCCTGGTTCAGTATCTGAACCAGGAGACCAGGAACACCTTGGTCCAGACCGCCGACCGCGAGGCAAACTCTATCCAGCAGCAGTTGCTGAGCATCTCCCATGCGACGGAACTGTTTCGGCGACAGGTAGTCGAGGCCTTTTCTGCCAAAGCGTCCTTAAGCAACGAAGATGCAAGCCGTCTGGCCTATTCGCCCAAGGGCATCTACTACACGACCAGGGATAAGAAAGATGGCGGCGCAGCAATCTTTTACAGCGGCTTTGTACCGGTTGGCGAGAAAGAACGCGCCAAAGTCGCCAACCTGCTGACGGTTCAGAAACTTTTAAAAAACATCAAAGAGTCGGAACCCCTGGCAGCAGCGGTATATTTCAATACCTTCGACTCCCTTAATATCATCTATCCCTACTTTGACGTGTTGTCGCAATACCCTCCGTTGATAGATATCCCCAGCTACAATTTTTATTATCTGGCAGACCGGAAGCACAATCCCGAGCGCAAAATCAAATGGACCGACGTTTACCTCGACCCAGCGGGCCAGGGGTGGATGACTTCGGCCATTGCCCCGGTGTACCGAGATGATTTTCTCGAAGGAGTGGTTGGTATCGACGTCACCGTGAACACCATTATCAACCAGGTTCTCCAGGATGTGCTGGAGAACGAATTCCCCTACCAGGGCTACGCCGTTTTAATCGGCCAGGACGGCAGCCTGCTGGCCCTCCCACCAGCCGGTGAAAGTGATTGGGGATTAAGTGAGTTGACTGACCATCATTACAGTGAAGCGGTTAAAGAGGACACTTTCAAACCGGATCAGTTCAATCTCAAAAAACGAAAAGGCCTTGAATCTTTCAGCAACATTGTTTTTGAAAAAAGGAATGGATTTTCCGTCATTCATCTGCAAGGTGAACCCAGAGTGGTCACCTGGTCAACCATTGATGAGACGGGGTGGAAACTGGCTATCCTGGTGAGTGAAAAGAACATTTTTGCCCAGGTAAACCGAGTAAGTAATAAGCTGTTTTTCATAGGGACCGTCATGATCGCCGGGCTGGCCCTTTTCTTCGTCCTTTTCGTCTACTCTGTTACCCTAAGGGCACGGAAAATGAGCCGGGAAATCTCCCAGCCATTGGTCGACATCAACGGCATTGCGCAAAGAATAGGCGAAGGCAGGTATTCTCAGCAGGTCCCCGATCTGCAGGTCGAAGAACTTTATTTTACAGCCGCTTACCTCGTCGAAATGGGAAAACAGCTGGGTGCCGCCAACAATGACCTCCTTGCCACTCAAGACAAACTGAAAATCAGAGAGGGCGATCTGCACGCGCTGGTAAATGCCATTGAAGACATTATCATCAAAATGGACGGGAACGGCACGTTCCTCAATATGTGGATCAAGGATAGTGACAACCCGTTTCAGCCGGCTGAGAATATTATGGCTGAATCGCTGGATGGACTTTTCGATCAAGAGACGGCTGAGGGCTATAAAAATATCATCCGGCAGGTGATAGACTCAGGACAATCAGCCTCCTTTGAATTTGGACTTTCCAGTGCAAAAGGGGCCCGCTATTTTCTGGCCAAGGTCTCTCTGATTGATAAAGATGCCGGGACGGTTGTCGTTTGTGCCCGCGACATCAGCGACCGCGTCGCCATGGAAAAAGCCCTCATCGCAGCCAAGGAAGAGGCAGAGAAAGCAAGTCAGGCAAAATCCCAGTTTTTATCCAGCATGAGCCACGAACTGCGCACGCCCCTCAATGCCGTACTGGGCTTTGCCCAACTGCTGGAAATGGAGGACAAGACCCCCCTGACCGAATCACAAAGGAACATGGTGGAACAAATACAAAAAGCCGGAGACCATCTCCTTGACTTAATAAATGAGGTTCTTGATCTCTCCCTGATTGAATCGGGAAAACTAAAAATATTCATTGGACAAGTTAAGCTTAAAGATGCCATTGAGGATGCAATCGCACTTATCAGGCCCATAGCGGAAAAAAATAATATTTCAATAAATTACCGTGATCAAAATTTTGAAAACATATATGTCCAGGCCGACAAGGTAAGAATTAAACAGGTTTTGCTGAATATTTTATCCAACGCGGTCAAATATAACACCTGAATCCGTGAACAAATTTTCCGCAGACTGGTTTTACCCCCGTCTGCTGCTAAAAACGACACATTGACCGCCGAATCTACGG
>JAFGRU010000115.1 GCA_016934985.1 Deltaproteobacteria bacterium | reverse complement strand
TGTCCTTCGCCCAGTCACGGCTGTGGTTCCTCGATCAGTTCGAGGAAGGCTCCACCGCCTACAACATCCCGGCGGCCTTCCGTATCCAGGGGGGCCTGAATATCGAGGCGCTGGAGAAATCCCTCGCCTTCCTCATCCGCCGCCACGGCAGCCTGCGCACGATATTCAGAGAAGCCCCCAGCGGCGAGGCTTTCCAGCGCATCGAAACAAGCGTCGACTTCACCCTTGTCGTCGAGGTTGTCGAAGGGGACAACATCCGCGAAATACTGGCCAGGGAAGCAAACTTCAGGTTCAACCTCAGCCAGGGGCCCCTCTACCGGTTCAGGCTTTGGGAAATAGGCCATCAGGATTACGTTTTCACGGCCAATATTCACCACATCGTTTTCGACGGCTGGAGTTCGGGGGTTCTTTTCAGCGAACTCGCCCAATGCTATGACGCCTTCACCCGGGACCAGAGCCCTAAACTAACCGATGCGCCCGCCGATTACAGCGATTACGCCCAGTGGCAAAGGAAGTGGCTGGCCGGGGAACGGCTCCACGAGCAGACCGCCTACTGGAAAGACAAGCTCGAGGGTATTCCCGAACTCCTCAGCCTGCCCACCGACCGTCCGCGTCCCGAGATCCAGACTACCCGGGGCGGGTTTGTCGGCCTTGATATCGATTCCAAAATAACCGAGCGCCTGACTCGCCTGGCCCGTACCCAAAACCTCACCCTCTTCATGGTTCTGGAAAGCCTGTGGGCCCTGTTCCTGGCCAAATACAGCGGCGATGACGACATCGTCGTCGGCACCCCTGTGTCCGGCCGGACCCGGCCGGAGATCGAGAATACCGTCGGCTTTTTCGTCAACACCCTGCCCCTGCGCCATCAACTCAAGGGTAACCCGACCTTCGTCGAGGTTCTGGAAAAAACCCGTAAAACGGCTCTCGAGGCCTTCAGCAATCAGGATATCCCCTTCGAAAAGCTGGTCGAAGAACTTTCTCCTGAACGCAGTACCAGCCATTCACCCATCTTCCAGGCCATGTTCGCCCTGGCTGACGAATCCTTTGACCAGGTTCATCTG
The DNA here is from genome assembly GCA_016934985.1 of Deltaproteobacteria bacterium. GTDB lineage: Bacteria > Desulfobacterota > Desulfuromonadia > Desulfuromonadales > JAAYDE01 > JAFGRU01. The sequence continues at coordinate 9,886 of JAFGRU010000115.1, read as the reverse complement.
CCAAAGCTCGAAACAACCCTGCTCTTCCCGGAATTCCAGGTTGCCAAATTCGACCTGACCCTCAACCTCGGGACCTACGGCAAGGCCCTGGCCGGTAACCTGGAATACAATAGTGACCTTTTCGAACGGGAAACTGTGGAAAGGATGGCCCGGCATTTCAACCACATGGTGGAGATGGTGTCGCGCAATCCCGATCAGGCCATCGGCGATATTTCCCTTCTCGACACCCGGGAGTACGATCTGGTTATCCGCCGTTTCAACGATACCCGGACGGACTTCCCCGACAGCAAACTGCTGCATCAGATTTTTGAAGAGCAAGTCGACAAAACACCCGATGCCGTGGCCGTCAAGGACCACCGCGAGGAAATGACCTACAGCCAGCTCAACCGCCGCGCCAACCGCATTGCCTATGCCCTCATCACCATGGGGGTCAAATCCGAAACCCTGGTCGGCATCTGTCTCGAACGCAGCGCCAACCTGACGGCGGCGATTCTCGGCATCCATAAGGCCGGTGGGGCTTACCTCCCCATCGATCCCAATTATCCCCAAGAGCGCCTCGCCTACATGATCGAGGATTCCCGTATCGCCTATATGGTCACGACCTCGGATCGGGAGCTTCCTTTCGAGGGTGATGCCCTTCTCATTGACGACCCCAAGGAATTCATCGGCTATCCCTCCGTCAACCCCGAACAGCGGACCGCGGCCCACCAAGCCGCTTACGTCATCTACACCTCGGGCTCGACGGGTAAGCCCAAAGGGGTGGTGGTCGAGCACCGCGGGCTGGTCAATCTGGCCAAAGCCCAAAGCGAGCTTTTCGAGGTTTCGGCCAAAAGCAATGTCCTGCAGTTCGCTTCGCCGTCTTTCGATGCCTCCATCTCCGAAATTGCCATGGCCCTCTATCAGGGTGCGACCCTGGTCTCCGGCAGCAATGAAACCTTCATGGCCGGGGACGAACTCGCGGCTATTCTGACCGACAACGAGATCAGCGTCGTCACCCTGCCGCCCACGGCCCTGGCATCCATGGAAAGTGACGTTCCCGGAATCCAATCCCTCATTGTCGCGGGAGAACCCTGTCCCCCGGAAGTGGCCCGCACCTGGTCCCAAGGCCGGAGCTTCTTCAACGCCTACGGCCCTACCGAATCAACGGTCTGCGCCACAGCCCTCAGATATGAAGGCGGTCGTCTTACCATCGGCAAGCCCATCGCCAATATGCAGGTCTTCATTCTCGACCGCCACAACACCCCCCAGCCCATCGGCGTTCCCGGTGAGCTCTGTATCGGCGGTGTCGGCGTGGCCCGCGAATATCTCAACCGGCCCAAACTGACCGCCGAGAAATTTATCCGCAACCCCTTCGGACCAGGCCGCCTTTACAAAACCGGCGACCTGGCCCGCTGGCTGCCAGACGGCAACATCGAATCCCTGGGCCGCATCGACAACCAGGTCAAGATCCGCGGTTTCCGCATCGAACTGGGTGAAATCGAAAGCGCCCTGAGGGAGCATGCCTTTGTTCGCGGCGCCGTCGTCAATCCATTTGGGGAAGGGGGAGAAAAACGCCTCTGTGCCTACATTGTCGGCGACTTTGAAGCTTCCGAACTGCGTCATTACCTGGGACGCAAACTTCCTGACTACATGGTTCCAGCGGTTCTCATGAAAGTCGACAACTTCCCGCTGACGCCGAGCGGCAAGATCGACCGCAAGCATCTGCCCACACCTGAAATCGCCACGGGCAGTGTCTATGCCCCGCCGCGCACGGAGCAGGAAAAGATTCTCTGCGCCGTGTTCGTGGAAATCCTCAATGTCCCCGTGGTCGGCATCAACGACAACTTCTTTGAACTTGGGGGCACCTCTCTGCTCCTCGTTCGTGCCCGAAAACTCGCCAACAAACGGCTGCCGGCGAATCTGGCCATTACAGACTTCTTCCAATACCCGACCATTGCCCGCCTTGCGGAACACCTAAGCGGCGAAAGCGCTCAGGTGCGTAAACTTCCGGTCCCGGCTCCAGTTCCGGCGCGGGATAACACTGTCGCGGTTATCGGCATGGCAGGCCATTTCCCCGGAGCGACCAATGCCGAGGAGTTCTGGGATAATCTCGCCTCAGGCGTCGAATCCATTACATTTTTCAATGAAGAAGAACTTCTTGAGGCGGGTTACCCCCTCGATGTCATCCGCGATCCCCATTTCGTACCAGCCTTAGGACGTATGGATGGCATGGAATATTTCGACCCGACCTTCTTCAACATGACCCCGCGGGAAGCAGCTCTTATTGATCCCCAGCAGCGCCATCTGCTGGAGGTGGCCTGGGAGACCCTGGAAAACGCCGGCTGCAACCCCGACACCTATAAAGGGCGCATCGGTGTCTTCGTCGGAATCGGCACCAACAGTTACATGGAAGAGAACCTCCTTCCGTCCCTCGACGATACGGACGTGGCCGGCAGCTACCAGGTCAGCATCATGAACGGCAAGGATTTTGCCGCCACACGCCTCTCTTACAGGCTCAACCTCACCGGACCAAGCATCAACGTCAACACCACCTGTTCCACCTCCCTGGTAGCGGTACACATGGCAGCCCGCGCCATCCTCGACGGCCAGTGCGAAATGGCCCTTGCCGGCGGGGCCAAAATCCAGACCCACCGGGCCACAGGCTACTTCTACCGCGACGGCTTCATCCTCTCGCCGGACGGCCACTGCCGCGCCTTTGACAAGGATGCCAAAGGCACCGTCGGAGGCTGCGGAGCGGGCATGGTGGCCCTCAAACGCTTATCAGCGGCCATTGATGACGGCGACCCCATTCTGGCTGTCATCAAGGGTTCGGCAATCAACAACGACGGATCGGATAAGGTCGGTTTTACCGCCCCGAGCGTGGCAGGACAGGCCGAAGTCATTCGGCAAGCCCAGCGCACCGCCGGAGTCGAACCGCGCTCCATCAACTACATCGAAGCACACGGCACCGCCACCAACCTCGGCGACCCCATCGAAATCCGCGCCCTGACGGAAGCCTTCGGCGATACCAAAGGACGCCTGAACTACTGCGCTGTCGGTTCGGTTAAAAGCAACATCGGTCATCTCGATGCCGCTGCCGGAATCGCCAGCATGATCAAAACCATTAAGGCTCTTGAGCACGGTCAGATTCCTGCCACCCTCCATTTCAAGGCGGCAAACCCGGCCATCGATCTAAGAAACAGTCCGTTTTTCATTGCAGACCGGCTCATGCACTGGACCAAAGGACCGACACCGCGCCGGGCCGGCGTCAGTTCCTTCGGCATCGGCGGCACCAATGCCCACGTCATCCTGGAAGAGGCGCCCGTTCTCGAACCGGCGCCCGCTAACCGCCCCGACAAACTGCTCCTGCTCTCCGCCCATAACGAGAGCGCCCTCGACCGCGTGGCCGCAAAGCTGGCCCGCCACCTTGAGCGCTACCCCGATACCGACCTCGACAACGCCGCCTTCACCCTGGCCGTCGGCAGGAAAAAATTCGGCGTCCGGCGGGCTCTGACCTGCAGGGATATCAAGGACGCCATAACGCAATTGCGCTCTGACAAATTCTTCACCTCCAGCGACAGCGAAAACACCCCGGATGTGGCCTTCATGTTCACCGGCCAGGGTTCCCAGCGTCTCGGCATGGGCCACCAGATATATCTCCACGAGCCTGTTTTCAGGGAAGTTTTCGACCGCTGTGCGGAAATCCTCAAACCCTGTCTCGGCGCTGATTTGCGGAGCATTCTCTGGAACGGAGCAGGCACCGATCTCACCTCAACTCGCCTCGCCCAACCGGCCATTTTCAGTGTTGAATACGCCCTCGCCCGCCTGTGGATGGAATGGGGAGTCAAACCCGTCGCCATGATCGGTCACAGCATCGGCGAATGGACAGCAGCCTGCCTGGCCGGCGTCTTCTCCCTGGAGGATGCCCTTGCCCTCGTCGCCCTGCGCGGGAAACTCATGGACGAACAGAAACCTGGCGGCATGCTGGCCGTCCAGCTTTCCCAGACCGATACCCTGCATCTGCTCAAGGACGGGCTCAACCTGGCGGCGGTCAACGCCCGCAATCAGTGCGTGGTGTCCGGACCCCAGGCCCAGATAGATAAACTGGAAGAAGAACTGCGAGCTGCGGGAAGACAGGTGCGCAAACTCGACACCTCCCACGCCTTCCACTCCCACATGATGGAACCGGCCATGGCTCCCTTTGCCGAAGCTCTTGAAAAGGTGGAAATGAGAACGCCTCGTATCCCCTTTATCTCCAACCTCACCGGCGCCTGGATTCTCGATGAACAGGCCACCTCGCCGGAATACTGGGTCAAGCACATCCGCAAACCGGTCTACTTCTACCAGGGCATGGGCGCCTTGCTGCAGACGCCCCGCACCAGCCTTCTCGAAGTCGGTCCGGACGCCGTCCTTTCCCACATGGCAGCCCGCCACCCGTCGCGCACCAGGGATATTCCCGTGATCAGCAGCCTGCAGGGGGGCAAAGGAGTGGACGACCAACGTTCCCTGCTGGAAGCCGCGGGCGCCCTGTGGATGGTCGGAGCGGCCATTGACTGGAACGCCTACTATGCCCACCAGAAAAGGCGTCGTATCGCGCTGCCGACCTATCCTTTCGAACGCAAGCGCTGCTGGATTGAAGCCCCCGGCCATGAAAGCGTACGAATTGATAGCAAGGTAAAAACCAAAGTTCTCAAGCCCCGGACTGCACTGGTCGAAAATGCGGAAATACAAAAGGGCGCACCCTCCATCAATCCCACCGAAGCCATGGTTATACACCTTATGACCGAGGTGCTCGGCGTCGAGGGGATCAAACTGAACGACGACTTCTTCCAACTCGGCGGCGACTCCCTGACTGCCGTACAGCTTGCCACCAAGCTCGAAAAAACCCTGGATGTCATCCTGCCGCGCAACGTTCTCATGGAGAGCCCGACGCCCGCCCGCCTGGCTATGCTCATCGACGCCAACCGGAGTACAGTAACAGAACAGGAAAAACCGGCTGCTGTGGAAGGCATCCATCAGTTTGCCCGGGGCAATCCTGGCCTACCGCCCATCTTCCTTATTCCGGCCATTGGCGGAGGCGCCTTTATCTACCGGGAACTGGCAGCGGCCCTCAAGCTCCCCAACCCCATCTATGCCCTGGAAGCCCCCGGGCTCTGGGACGGCGGAACGCCCCTGAGCAGCGTCGGAGAACTGGCGGGACACTTCCTGACGGCCATCCAAAAAGTTTATTCACATGGGGATTTCCACCTCATCGGCAGTTCTTTCGGCGGCATGGTCGCTTTTGAACTGTCGCGCCGCCTTGTTGAAAACGGCACCCCGCCGTTGAGGACTATCCTCATCGACTCCCCCGGTCCGGGCCACCTGCCCAGGCCTTTCAACAGCGATGAGGAGATACTCGCCTATCTTCTCGCCGGGGACGATCCGGGCGGATTATTCGAACGTAATCTGGAAGAATTGAAAAAACTGCCGGAGGATAAGCGTCTGCTATTCGTAGCGCAAAAACTGGGCGGAAAGGAGGAAGGTTCAGAAGTCATGAGCCTGGAAGAAATGGCGAATATTGTGGCCGTCTACAAAGCCAACATTAAAGCCATGTTCGCATACCAGGCGCAGTCCTATGCCGGGAAACTCATTTTCTTCAAAGCCAAAGAGGCCGACGGCTTCATGGCCCGACATCCTGAATTGGCCTGGGTACCTCTGGCTGAAGGTGGCATGGAAATCATCCCCACACCCGGCAACCACGCCAACATGCTGTCGTGGCCCCAGGTGGAGAAACTCGCGGCGGCTATCGCCAAACGCTGTTCATCGCGCGCTTAAAAGCGGGACGGAAACCTCGTTTATCTCGAGAACGGGGACGCTCTCTCCCGAGGTCCGGAGGGTTCAAGTTGATCTCAGGGATGCGACGATACCCGCCACCGGTCCCCGCGTCTGTCCCTCGGAACCACGCCAACAAATGAAGATTGGAAGAAAGGGGAAAGGGAAGCTGCCAATTTTTCAACACCCTGCCAGGGACTCGAACCATACGATCCGGTTCCGGCCATTTTTTTTCGCGTAATAGAGAGCTTCATCAGCGCGATCGATTACTTTGAACATATCCTCATCCCCGGTTTTCATTTCGGTAACACCAATGCTGACTGAGATGCGGACACTTTTCCCGGAGTCGATGACAAAGTTGGTTGAGTTGATGGTTTCCTGTAGCTTGCCCAGGGGGATCAAGGCGTTCTTCTCGGTGCACCTCGGCAGGAGGAACATGAATTCCTCGCCACCGTATCTTCCGATAATATCGATTTTTCGAAATATGCCGGGTTGCATAAAAACCCTGCTCAGATCGGCAAGAAATTTATCCCCCGCCAGATGGCCGTAGGTATCGTTCACTCTTTTGAAAAAATCGATATCCAGAATAGCGCAAACAAAAGTTCTATACGCTTCCAGAACATTGACCTCATAAAAATTGTGGCGCTGAAAACCCTCAAATACTTTATGGGCCAACATCATCAGCCCGCGCCGGTTGAGAAGGCCGGTCAGGTCATCGGTAATACAGCTTTTCTGAATCTTTTGGTTCAACTTCTCGAGTTCACGACGCTGTTGGTCTATGATCACCATTTTCGCCTTCAGCATTGCGGAAACTTTCGAAAGTTCTTCGGTTTCCCTGAGGCGCTCGTCACTGGCTTCTTTAGCGAGTTTCTGATAGTACCCCACCTCTTTTTCCTTCTCCGCCAAGAGGTTTTGCAGCTCCGCCACTTTGTCAAAATACATTGGTTCGCCTCAATTAAAAACTATTTCGAAAAAACCGTCAGCACGCCCGTCCAATCCAAACCACGGTTTTTATTAATGAAAGGTGCAATTTCAACCCCCGAGTAAAAACCGAACAAAGGGATATTGTTGCGGTTGAATACCTCTTGAACCTCTGTGGCCTCTTCCTGCAAGGTTTCAGAAAAGAGAGCTGTCCTGCCGGCACAATCGATATAAAAACCCCACAGCGGTTTTTTCCCGCTGTTTTTGATTGTTTCAATCAGGGTTTCCGAATTCTTTCTAGCTGAAGTGATCATCTGACGGGGGTTTCGAAGCATGAACTGGATTTCATCCCCCGCCCCCAGGTCCGGTTCGAAAAGAACGATACCGGATTTGTCGGGAAGGACCCCGACAATAAGCCGGTTGACATAGTCTTTTTCAAAAAACTCCTTATTGAACTTTTCGCCATGATTGACGCCGAGGGAGAGGCGCTTGACCGGATGCTGTTGCTGCCATTCTTCACTTCCATACATTTCGTTAATTATTTTTACGATAGGCTGGTTGTCGATTTCATAAATGACAGCACCCTCGGCCCTGGTGATGGTATGACAGAGGCCGCTTTTTGGAGAGCAGCCGTGCATAATGACAAAGTCGGCGTTATTATCCCCATCCAGAACAAGGGCGACTGCAGAACGTGACTTGACGGAGTCACCGGCAAATTGAACGGTTGGAGAAAAATCGAAATCTCCGACGGTTCCGGCTCCTATGATGGGGACGCCCGACCCGATGATGTCCGCTATTCCCTGCAACAGCGGTTTGGAAGAATTCATTACCGGAGGAGCACCCTCCTTGGGGGGAATCCGTACGGAATCATAAAAAAGGAACAGCTTTGTGTCACTTTTTAATGAAAATTGATTTGCAAGTAAACGCCCGGCCTGGTGTTCGTCCTTATCAAGCCCCTCGGCCAAGGCAAACCGGGCTTGAATGGAGTGGTCTTCGATTAAAAGCAAACCGGCGGGATAATTGTCATAAGAAATAACGTGGTTGGTTATAATGCCAATCCCTGAACCTCCCAGGACTGGAACTTGGGCGCCGATGACACTGCGAATGCCGTCAAAGAACTCATAACCGTTAGTGCCGACGCCGCAAAAAGCCAAAGCGAAACTCGGGCTGTTGATCTTCCCATCCTGAATAGCCTGCCCGGCGACAAACCGCCCCAAACCAAATGAATCCTTGCAGTTGCCGACACCGATTCCAACTTTCATCTGTTCCTCCAAAACCAGGAACTTCATTAAAAATATTCATTGTAAAATAGATTTAGCTTGATGTAAAAAACTTTTAACGGTTGTTTCTGGAAAGTAACTATCAGGTATAAAGCATTCCACCGAACAGGTACGTTACAACACCGGTAAAACCGGTGTCGCTTTTTTCGGATGCTGTCGGTCACTTCCGGTTTGGGAAACCCTTGAAAAGCGTCTGCTCTACCACCATCAGATAAGCTGTCTTGGAACCGACGACAGGTTCGCCCCTTTGTCGGACGGCCAGGCGGCCTACTACATCCGCTGCTGACTTCTGCAAACCCACCCCAGGCGTCTCGCGACTGAACCCTTGCCGCTCAGCTGAGCGTTCCCTTTGGCAGGCCGATAGTGGGTCATTGCGCCCCAACCTCAACTACAAAAAACCGGGGATAATCCCGGTCGGCTTTTTCTATTTTGACAAATATAAAGATTGCAACGCCCTGTCAGGCAGGTACAGATACTAATAATCCCTTCAGGTACATAGTTTCCGGGATGCATAATTTGACCGGATGATCGCCAGCTTGCCGTAGCCATTGTACAATCCGCGCGTCGCGTCCGCTGTCGATGGCGGCATCCGCGACAATCTTCTGAAACAGATCCATCTTCATCAGGCCCGAGCAGGAAAAAGTGAACAGCAGACCGCCAGGCCGCAGCAGCTTGAAGGCCAGGAGGTTGATATCCTTGTAGCCGCGACTGGCGCGCTCCAGATGGGCCTGGGATTCGGCGAATTTAGGCGGATCGAGGACGATAACATCGAATTTCCGCCCTTCCTTTTCAAAACGCCGCAACAATTTGAAAACATCCGCCTTCAGGTTTGTGCAGCGATCTTTGTCAAATTGATTCAGCTCCACATTCCTGTCGATCATTTCAACCAGACCGGCTACATCCTCGACATTGGTCACCTGTCTTGCGCCACCTTTCAACGCAGAGAGACCGAATCCGCCCGTGTAGGCAAAACAGTTGAGAACCTCCTTGCCCCGGCTGTGGGAACGCACCAGTTGGCGATTTTCCCGCTGATCGAGGTAGAAACCTGTTTTATGGCCGTTGACGATGTCGACAAAAAATTTGACGTCCTTCTCTTCAATTCCAAGCACGGCTGGCGGAGTATCGCCCGACAACAATCCCCTGGCCTGCTCCAAGCCTTCCTTCTGGCGGACGTCTACGTCTGACCGCTCATAAATATTGTTTACGCCGGTCAACGCTTTCAATTGATCAACAATGGTGGTTTTCCAATGTTCCGCACCCGCACTTAAAAACTGGCAGACCAGGAAGTCGTCATATTGGTCGACAATCAGCCCCGGAAGTCCGTCCGCTTCGGCTGATATGAGACGATAAGCGCTGGTCTGGCCGGGGAGTTCCAGAGATTCACGCAAATTGATGGCAGCCTGGATGCGTTTCCGGAAAAATTCTTCGTCAACGGTTTCACTCTCATCAAACGTCCAGATGCGCACCCTGATTTGCGAAGCCGGTGAATAACCACCCCTTCCGAGAAATCGGCCGGCGTCTGAAAATACATCCACCGTTTCGCCCACCCGCAGAGACCCCTCCGTCCGTTTGACTGCCCCGGAGAATATCCAGGGATGCAAGCGCAACAACAAGCGCTCCCGCCCCTTTTTCAATATCACTTTATTCACGGTCAATCCCCGTACTTATACCGATGCCTGTTGAAAGATAATGGAAAAAATATTTGTCGCATTTTTGATTTTTAAAATCAACATAGCAAAACCCTGTCGCATAAAATAGGCAGATTGCACCCCCAAAAAAGTCAGGGTCGTTCGGCCCCGGTTTTAATTTTTTTAACCTGAATCCGTGAACAAATTTTCCGCAGACTGGTTTTACCCCCGTCTGCTGCTAAAAACGACACATTGACCGCCGAATCT
>JAFGRU010000114.1 GCA_016934985.1 Deltaproteobacteria bacterium | reverse complement strand
GATATCAGCGAGGAGGAACTTCAGAGCCTTATGAACTGACGGAAAGGTCGCGGCGTCAGCTGTAATCTCGTCCGTCCGGGATAAATATTTATGCGAATTCTGGGTGTCGACCCCGGAAGTCTGGCCACCGGCTACGGCCTGATCCAAATGGACGGGCCGAAACTTCTTCATGTTTGCCATGGCGTCATCCGACCCCCGGCAAAGATAGCCCTGGCGGAAAAGCTCTTGATAATTTTCCGGGAACTGTCGGAGATAATTCAGCAGCATTCCCCACAGGCTTTTGCCATTGAAAAGGTCTTTGTCGCCAAAAACGCCGCTTCCGCCCTGAAACTCTGTCATGCCCGAGGGGTTGCCATGATGGCCGGAGCTCAACACCAAATTCCGGTTTTTGAATACAGTGCGTTGCAAGTAAAAAGTGCCGTGGTAGGATACGGAAAAGCCGACAAAAAACAGGTCCAACATATGACCCGGATGCTTTTAAAACTTCCTGCCGCCGCGCAGCTGGACGCTTCCGACGCCCTGGCCGTTGCTATCTGCCATGGCCACAGCCGGCATCTGGAAAGCAAAGTCAGCCGTATTCTTTCTTCCTCCTCCGGCTGATAAACGTAACTATTCGGGAAAATGGACTGCGGCACCCACGGAAAGGGCATCTGGCGCCCGGATGGCGACAACTGGGCTCCAGGGATGGGTTCAGAAAGCCCTTGGCATGGGTGGTGCCGGAACATCAACCAACAACGTGAATAGTTACAAGACATTTAATCATGATTGCACGCCTGACCGGAAAAATAGTATACAAATCAATCGACCACCTCATTGTGGACGTGGGCGGCGTAGGCTACCGCCTGATCATTCCCCTTTCCACCTATTACGCACTTCCCGACCAGGAAACCGTCTCGTTTTTCGTCTATACTTCCGTCAGGGAAGACGCCATTCATCTCTACGGTTTTCTCGACAACCTTGAAAAAGAGTTTTTCGCCCTTCTTATCTCGGTTTCCGGCGTCGGCCCTCGTCTGGCCGTTAACATCCTTTCCAATATTGCTGCCGCCAAACTCGGCAATGCCATTGAAGAAGGGGATATCCAGCGCCTGACAGCCATTCCCGGTATCGGCAAAAAAACCGCTGAAAGGCTGGTTCTCGAATTGCGGGAAAAAGTCAAACGCCTGGGGCTTGCCGGATACCCCGCCGGTATCCGCAAGGAACCCTTCTCGCCCACCCAGGTTCTGGAAGACGCGGTCTCGGCCCTGGTCAATCTCGGCTACAAAGAAAGTCAGGCAAAAAAAGCCCTCAAAGCCATTGAAGCGGCGGAAACAGCCAGTGTTGAGACCATTCTGAAAAGTGCACTAAAAATACTGGCGCAATAAGGTGCATTTCTTCAGCCTCCCAAAGACCGGTCTGAATCAGATCAGAGGATTTTATGGACGAACGCATTATCGCAGGGGAAATGCTGGACAACGAAGAGCAGCTTGAAAAGCACCTCCGGCCATCCCGTATCAGCGAATACATCGGCCAGACCAAGGTCAAGGAAAACCTTCAGGTCTTTGTCCAGGCTGCCAGAAACCGCGGCGAAGCCCTTGACCATGTACTCCTCTACGGCCCTCCCGGACTGGGAAAAACCACCCTGGCCTATATCATTGCCCAGGAGATGGGCGTCAACATCAAAACCACTTCGGGCCCGGTCATTGAAAAAGCGGGGGACCTGGCTGCCGTTCTGACAAATCTTGAAGAAGGGGACGTGCTGTTCATTGACGAAATCCATCGGCTGCCCATGGTTGTGGAAGAGGTCCTCTATCCGGCCATGGAGGATTTTCAGCTCGATATCGTCATCGGCCAGGGTCCGTCGGCCCGCACCGTCAAGTTGGACCTCCCTCCTTTTACCCTGGTTGGCGCGACCACCCGTACAGGGCGTCTGTCCCCGCCGTTGCGCGACCGTTTCGGCATCATCTCGCGGCTCGAATTCTACCCGCCCGAGGAACTTCTTAAAATCGTTCTACGCAGTGCTGAGATACTGAAAATTGCCACTGATGAGAAGGGGGCCCATGAGATTGCCTTCCGCAGTCGGGGTACCCCACGCATCGCCAACCGTCTTCTGCGCCGGGTCCGGGATTTTGCCGAGGTGGATGGAGACGGGACAATCACCCTGGAAACGGCCAAGTCCGCCCTCAAGCGGCTTGAGGTCGATCACAGCGGCTTTGATCACATGGACCGCCGCATCCTTTTGACCATCATCGAAAAATTCGGCGGCGGGCCGGTCGGCCTGGAGACCCTGGCGGCCTCCATAGGCGAAGAAAAAGAAACCATTGAAGATGTCATTGAACCTTACCTTCTTCAACAGGGTTTTATAAACAGGACTCCGCGGGGCCGAACGGCGACTCTCTTTGCTTACCGCCATTTTCACAAAACACCACCCGGCACCGGCGAAACCGGAACCCTGTTCGAAGGAGAATCACCCTGAGGACTTGTTTTCATGGTTCTTCCCAGACCCTTTAGATGGTCACACTATTCGGTTTCACAAAAAATAAGCCTTGGCTATCTTCTCGTCAGCCTCTTTTCCCTGGCTGCGGTCGTCTTTGCCCTTGGGGCCTTAAACCAGCAGACCGGCATTTCCCGCCGTCTGGTTCAGGTTGACTTCCGCGCCCTGATTCTCGCCCAAAATCTTAGCCGCAACATTCTCGCCCAGGAACGCCAGGAAAAACAGGCCCTGATTTTGAAGGACACGGCTATGGTCAAGCTGTCTGCCCAACGCCGTGAGGAATTCAGCAACCTCTGGACGGAACTGGCCAAACTGCCCCTCAACGGACAGCTCCTGGCTGTACAGGAGCAAGTCGACCTGTTTGAAGAATTAAGTAAAAACATGCAGGAAATGCTGGAAAAACAGCAATGGCAGGAGGCGGAAAACTTTTCCGAGCAAAAACTTGCGCCCCATCGTGATGCCAGCCTGGAGCTTTTTCAAAAACTGCAAAGAGCCCTTGAAAAAGACCTTGACGCCACCTTGCAGAAACTGCCGGAGCAGAGTATCAAGGCATACCAGACCACCCTCGTACTACTTTTTTTGGGATTGCTGCTAGCTTCCCTGGCTGCCGGCGCCCTGCTCTACAAATTCAACCAGGCCCTCCGCCTTCTGACTTCGGCCATTTATCAGATCAGCCAAGGCAATTACGATATCCCCCGGGCTCTGGACAGCCAGGACGAGTTTGGCATCCTCGCCCAAAAGTTTTCGGATATGGCCCAGAAGCTCAAGGAAATGGAACAGCGGAGCCTCGACGCCAGTCCCCTGACCCACCTTCCGGGGAACCTGACGGTGGAAAAGGAACTGCAAAAACGTATCGATTGCAATCTCCCATTTGCCAACATCTATATCGACCTCGACAATTTCAAACCTTACAACGATCGTTACGGCTACCAGGCAGGAAATACGGTCATCGCCACTCTCGGGAAAATCATCCAGAAGGTTACGGCAAAAAATGGCAACAAGGAAGATCTTGTCGGCCACATTGGCGGCGATGATTACGTTATCTTGACAACTCCCGAGAGTGCGGATGAAATCGCCGTGCAAATCATGGCCGAATTCGATGCCGCAGTGCCGGGGTTTTATTCCCGTGAAGACCGCAAAGCCGGCTCCTTCAGTGCCGCCGACCGTTTCGGCATATCCCGTAAGTTTCCTTTATTGACCGTCTCCATCGCCTGCGTCAGCTCGGGAAACCTTAAAAATCCGTCGCCCCTGGCAATCGGACGCGAATGTGCGAAAATGAAAAAACATCTTAAAACCCTGGCGGGAAGCAACTATATGGCAGACCGCCGCATTGAGCGCTGATCCTTGTAGGATTTTTCCTATGGAGATCGGAAAAGCACTAATCATTTTTGGCCTCATCCTGATTCTTTTGGGCCTCTGGCTGACCTTTGCCGGGAAAATTCCTTTTTTGGGCAAACTTCCGGGCGACATTCGTTTTCAACGAGAAAATTTTTCTTTTTATTTCCCCCTGGTCTCATGCCTGATCGTTTCCGTGCTCATTTCTCTACTGCTCTGGTTTTTCCGGCGCTGACGTCTCTTTTTGTGGCACCAGGCCCTGCAAAAGGCAAACAGGATATACTTTTCGCTTCCCTGGCAAGAAATATATTGCTTCGCCCTTGCATGAGAGAAGGGCTATGTTATGTTACAATGGTTTAAGAATTAACCTTATATCAGGAGGAAGCCATGCTGGAATTCGCGGAGAAAATGGTTCTGGCGGGAATGGGCGTGCTCACTCTCAGCCAGCAGAAAGTGGAGGAAATGGTCAAAGAGGCCAAGGATCGCCTCAACCTGAGTGAAGAGGAGGGGAAAAAACTGGTGACCAAACTTCAGGATGCCGCCCAGGAAAATCAGAAAAAGCTTGAAAAACTTGCTTTGGAAGAGGTGAAAAAATCCTGTGAGCGCATGGGTGTCGTCACCAAGGAAGAATTTAACAAACTGAGCCGCAAGGTTGCAGACCTCGAAAAACGGCTCAAAGCCTTGGAAAAATGACTGTTAATAATTTTATATGCTGACTTTTTTTCGCATAAATCGAAATATCCGATTTTTCAGGCGCTACAAAAGCATTCTGTCCGTCCTTATCACGTACGGCTTCGGACATGTTGTTGATCAGCTCAATCTCACGACTTATCTGGAGTTTGGAAAAAGCATTTTTTCCAAGGGGAGACCTTCTCGTGAAATCGAACAACTGAAACCCCCTCAACGACTTCGGCTGGCCATGGAAGAACTTGGAACCACGTTTATCAAATTGGGACAGGTCTTATCCACCCGTCCTGATCTGATTCCCGGCGCTTTCGTTGAGGAGTTCAGGAAACTCCAGGACCATGTCCCAGCCGTAGCTTTTGAGAAAATCCGTGCCCATGTCCAGACAGAGCTCAAACGTCCAATCTCACAGGTTTTTTCCCATCTGGACGAAACCCCCATCGCTGCTGCCTCCATTGCCCAGGTATACAAAGGGAAACTCCATTCCGGCGAAGAAGTCGCCGTAAAAGTCCGTCGTCCCAATATCCAGCAAACCGTTGAAACCGACCTGGAGATTCTCCTGGGGTTGGCCCAGCTCATTGAGCATCACTTCCCCGAATGGGACATTTACGACCCTGTTGGAATTGTCAAAACCTTCCGCCACACTATTCGCCGGGAAATGGATTTTTCCAAAGAAGCCCGCACCATCGACAAGTTCAGAAGCAATTTCGCCGAGGACGAAACCTATTATGTGCCCAAGGTCTTCTGGGATGTCACCAGCGAAACGATCCTGACCATGGAATATATCGACGGCATCAAAATATCCGCCGTGGACGTCCTCGATAAGCAGGGTTACGATCGCAAAGTTCTCGCTGACAAGGGCGCCAAGGCCTTTCTGAAACAGGTTCTCGACCACGGTATTTTCCACGGCGACCCCCACCCCGGAAATGTTTTCGCCCTGCCCGACAACACCATCTGCATGCTCGATTACGGCATGGTGGGACGTCTTGACGAGGCCCTCAAGCAGCGCCTCGCCGACCTTCTGACCGCTGTTTTCAAAAGGGACGTGGACCGTGTCATCACGGTTCTGCGCTTTTCCGGGGAACTGCGGGAGGAGACCAACCTCAAAGATTTACGCCGGGACCTGGTCGAGTTTGTCGACGATTATTACGGCCTGGCCCTCAAGGAGATCAACGCCGGCAAACTCCTTATGGATTTCTCGGGCATACTGATGCGCCATCGCATCAGTTTTCCGAGCGACCTCATCCTGCTGGCCAAAGCCCTTGTCACGGTGGAAGGCATCGGCCGCCAGCTTGATCCTGAGTTCAACATGATCGAGCACCTCTATCCTTTTGTTAACAAGCTGGTACGCGAGCGTCTTAGCCCAGGCAGCCTGTCGAGGGAGCTATCGGAGATGGTTCAGTCCTACGGCATTATGCTGAAACGTATTCCCTGGGACGTAAAGGAACTCATCAATCGTCTGAACCAGAACAAATTTCGCATCGATCTGCATCATCAAGGGCTGGAAAAGCTCATTTCAGATCTCGACAAATCAAGCAATCGCATCTCTTTCAGCCTTCTTATTGCAGCCTTGATCATCGGTTCCTCCCTAATCATGCAAACGGAGAAAGGACCTCTGATTTTTGGCTTTCCGGCCCTCGGTGTTCTGGGCTACCTGATTGCCGCGTTTCTTGGCCTCTGGCTCGCTATTGCCATCCTCCGATCCGGACGGCTTTAACCCGTTTTATTCACAAAGACTTTTCCTTCACCCATCAATTAATTGGTCATTCCAAATCATGCCCGTTCCTTGTTCCGTGACAGGCTGCAAACACGCCTGTTAAACACGTCACTGTTCTTTGTTGGATCTGACACACACTTGCCGTTTCCGCGACAAACCCCCATGAATAAGCCAGGTTAACAAATGTGGTTTTTTCAACACACCCTTCCCTGGAAAATTTGCAACATCCAATCGGACAAAAAACATTTTGTTATGTAATTTCAATATGTTAAATGACAAAAAAGAGGCGGCAAGATATTTGCATAAAACAAAGTTCCAATAAATCAGCGGAGACATTTAGATGATCAACCAATGTACCATTGCCAAACCGGTTCTTTTTTCCGGCGTCGGACTCCACTCCGGCCAGCGAATCAATACCATGCTTCGTCCGGCGGAAAGCGACAGTGGCATCGTATTCCATCAGACAATAAACGAGCAGACCGTATCGATTCGCGCCAACGCTGAAAACGTTGTCGATACCCGCATGGCCACGGTCCTGGGCGAGGGAGAAGCTAAAATCTCTACTGTTGAACACTTGCTGGCTACCCTTTACGCGTTTGGGATCGATAACCTCCATATCGATATCGACGGGCCGGAAGTTCCGATCATGGACGGCAGCGCTGCACCATTTGCTGAAATCATCCGCAAAACCGGCATAAAGAGACTCAACAGCAGTAAAAAGTACCTGGCAATCCGGAAACCAATCACTCTGATTGAGGGGGAAAAGCGGTTAACTATCATTCCTTCCCGCTTTTTCCGGGTCACTTCGGACATCGCTTTTGACCACCCCTGCATCTCCCTGCAACAACATGCGGTCAAGGTGACACCCGAATCTTTCTTCAAGGAAATTGCCCCTGCAAGAACTTTTGGCTTCCTCAAGGAGTATGAGTACCTGAAAGCCAACAACCTGGCTCAGGGAGGTTCGCTGGAAAACGCCATTGTTATCGGAGAGGACCGAATTCTTAATCCCGGTGGTTTGCGTTTCGCCGATGAGTTTGTCCGCCACAAAACCCTTGATGCCATCGGTGACTTCAGCCTTCTCGGGTATCCCGTGCTTGGGCATATCAAGGCTTATAAGGCAGGACACCAAATCAACCATCAAATGGTTACTCAGATCCTCAACTCCCCTGAATGCTGGAAACTGGTCGAGTTCACCGAGGAAGATTTGAGAATGGCATTGCAGGATCGTACCCCGGCCTACATTGCCGAACCTGTACCCTTCGAGGCCTGACCAGCCAACAACCTCCAACATTCCAAAAATTACAAAAAAAAGCAGCTTTCAGCTGCTTTTTTTGATTTAATACCATTCATCTTGCAACGTAATTATTCAGCGTATCGGCACAATGCCTCAAATCGCCCATTCCAAGGGCCGCGTGAACCCATCCATGGGGCTTAACTGCCGCCATCCGGGCGGCAGATGCCCTTTCCATGGGCGACACGAGTCCTTGTGCTGAATAGTATCCTTGCAATTTTCCCAACTTACAGCCACAATTGAAACGTAAGACAACGGTAGCAGTGGGAAAGTGTCGATGTCCAAATTTGCCGTCAAGAAAAAAGAAACCAAACCGGAAAATCAGAAACGCCGTCGAGAGCTTTTTCTAACCATCGGAATCATTCTTCTCATCGTCCTTTTCTCTCATTTTGAAACCCAGCTTTTCAAAAACACGGTCAGTCTCCCCCTCTCCAACAACATCCTGATTCTCGCGCTCATCAATATCAACATACTTCTGGTTGTTCTCTTCCTGTTCCTGGTTTTTCGCAACGTCTTTAAGCTCATTATCGAGAAACGCCGCAATGTTCCCGGTGCCCACCTGCGCACCAAGTTGGTGGTCGCATTCGTTTCCCTGTCCCTGATTCCGACCATGCTCCTGTTTTTTGTCTCCGCCGGCTTTATCGCCAACTCCATCGAAAACTGGTTCAATTCCCAGATTGAACTTTCCCTGCAGGAATCCCTTGAGGTAGCCCAGACCTATTACAAGAATTCGGCTACCAATGCCCTTTATTACGCCGAACAGATTGCCCGGGTGGTCAAAAAACGCAAACTCCTTAACGAGAAAAACCTTCCAAAACTTAATGATCTGATCAAACTGAAGCAGGAAGAATACAATCTCGGCGTTGTCGAAGTATTTTCCTCGACCTTCGAAGAGCTCGTCCGTGCCGCCAATGATCGCATTCCTATGGCGGAATTCGCAGAAACCGACCTCGACAGCATCCGCGAGGGCCTGCAGGGGAACCGTTTCACCCGCATCACTCCCATCGGCAAGGCCGACCTTATTCGTGGCATTGTCCCCGTTTATTCAAACTGGAACGCCAACGATATCGTCGGCGTGATCGTGGTCAACTACTACGTGCCCTATTCCCTGGTCAACAAGATGAAGGAAATCTCCAGCTCCTTCGAACAGTACAAAGAGACCAAGCTCCTCAAGGGCAAGATCCAAAAGGGATATGTCGTCATTCTCCTGCTTATCGCTCTGGTCATCATCTTTCTTGCGACCTGGTTTGGTTTTCATCTGGCCCGGGATATTACCGTTCCTATCCAGGAACTGGCCATAGCCACCGACAAGGTTGCCCGGGGCAACCTCGAAGTAGAAATTGAGCCGACAAGTCGGGACGAGATAGGCATGCTTGTTTCCGCCTTCAACAAGATGACCGCTGATCTCAAACGTAGCCAGGTGCGAATCCGCGAAGCCTATCAGGAACTTCAAGCCTCAAACTATGAGAATGAACAACGGCGTCGCTATATGGAGGTGGTTCTTAAAAACGTTACCGCTGGCGTCGTTTCGGTGGATATGCAAGGCATCTTCACCACTATGAACAAATCCGCCGAGAACCTTCTCCATCTCAGCTCCAGCGCCATCATCGGCAAACACTTTTCCAATGTTCTCGACCGTCAGACCTTATCCATCATCAAAAGTTTCATGGCGGAGCTTCGCTCATCGGGCAAGGACTCGCTACAAAAGCAGGTAACCGTCCCTATCCAGGGCGATAAACTGACCTTGCTGATTCATCTGACAACATTGCGGGAAGAGAGCGGCTCTGCCATAGGAACCGTGCTGGTTTTCGACGACTTGACTCAATTGATTAAAGCCCAAAGAATGGCCGCCTGGCGGGAAGTCGCCAGAAGAATTGCCCACGAAATCAAAAACCCTCTCACCCCCATCAAACTTTCGGCCCAGCGCCTGCGCCGCAAATATCTCAGCACCTTCAGCCAGAACGAAACTGTATTCGACGAATGCACCGATATGATTATCAAGCAGGTGGACGAATTGAAAGGCCTGGTCAACGAATTTTCCAGCTTTGCGCGCATGCCGGCCAGTAATCCACTGCCCAATGATCTTAATGCCATCATCTCGGAAGCCATCGTCCTTTATCAGGAAGGACACCAGAATATCAAGTTTTCTTTTGACGCCGCACCCACCATTCCTTCTTTTGCCCTGGATAAGGAACAGATAAAAAGAGCGTTGACCAACCTCCTGGAAAACGCGGTTGACGCAGTCGAGGGAAAAGGGGAAATCAAGATAGAGACGTGTTACAATCCAACCCTGCAGATTGCCACCATCACTGTTGCGGATAGCGGTTGCGGAATCTCAGCGGAAGACAAGACCCGTCTTTTCGAGCCCTATTTTTCAACCAAGAAATCCGGTACCGGCTTAGGACTTGTCATTGTATCTACTATTGTCGCCGACCATAACGGTTATATCCGGGTTAAAGACAACGCTCCTCACGGGGCAAAATTTATTATCGAGTTGCCGGTCAGCAAAAAAGCCGTTGCCTGACCCGGCTTAAAACTTTGCCTGGATAATCAGATATCACCATAAAAAGAGGACACATGCGCACTATTCTCATTGTGGACGATGAAAAAAGTATCCGTAAGACCCTGGAAGGTGTTCTTCAGGACGAAGGTTTCAAAACCCTTACCGCTGAAACGGGCGAAGATTGCCTGACCCTTCTCAAGGAGGAAACCCCGGACCTCATCCTCCTTGACATCTGGATGCCGGGTATCGACGGCCTGGAAACCCTGAAAGAAATCCGCAACCAGAACCCCGAACAGATGGTTCTCATGATGAGCGGCCATGGCACCATTCAGACCGCGGTCCAGGCCACAAAGCTGGGGGCCAGCGATTTTATCGAGAAACCGCTCTCCATTGAGAAATTGCTCCTCTCAATCGACAATGCCCTTAAGATCGGCAGTCTCGTCGAGGAAAATCGTGAGCTGAAAGCCCAGATCAACAAGGATTATGAAATTGTCGGGGAAAGCCTCCCTATCCAGGAGCTGAAGAAACGCATCGAACTAGCAGCCCCAACCTCGGGATGGGTCCTCATCACAGGAGAAAATGGCACCGGCAAAGAATTGGTTGCAAGGGCCATTCACGACAATTCTCAGCGCAAAGGCAAACCCTTTGTGGAGGTCAACTGTGCAGCCATTCCCGAAGAACTCATTGAATCAACCCTGTTCGGCCATGAAAAAGGTGCCTTTACGGGGGCTACCAATCCGCGCAAGGGTAAATTTGACCAAGCCCACGAGGGCACCCTGTTTCTTGACGAAATCGGGGATATGTCGCCCAAAACCCAGGCCAAGGTCCTGAGAATCCTGGAGGAGCACCGTTTTGAAAGGGTGGGCGGCAACAAAACCATCCAGGTCGACGTCAGAGTTATTGCCGCTACCAATAAAAACCTCCAGGAAGAAATCAAATTGGGGAATTTCCGCAAGGACCTCTTTTTCCGCCTCAATGTTCTGCCCCTGGTTGTTCCCCCGTTGCGGGAAAGAAAGGGCGACATCCCCATTTTGACCAACCATTTCCTCGAATATTTTTCAGAAAAAGAGGGCAAAAAAAGAAAACTAATCAGTGAAAACGCCATGGATACACTGATCCAGTACACATGGCCGGGAAACGTCAGAGAG
>JAFGRU010000113.1 GCA_016934985.1 Deltaproteobacteria bacterium | reverse complement strand
GAATAATAACATAATTTACTAATAAAATCAGCTGTTTAATAATATTCGCGAGAAGTTTTTACGATTGTATTCTCACGGATTCAGGATGATATAAAAACGCCATGATTCAGCTGAAAAACGTCTCGAAAAATTTTGGTGACAAAAAGATCCTGGCCGATGTCTCCTGGCAGATCAACAAAAGGTGCCGCATTGGCCTGTGCGGGCAGAACGGTGCCGGTAAGACGACTCTTCTCAGAATTCTGGCCGGTCAGATGGCACCTGACAACGGTGATATTCAGGTTGCCAGGGAGGTGACCTTTGGTTATCTCCCTCAGGCAGTGGAAGGGTTCGGCGCAAAGGCGCTCTTCCAGGAGGTGCGGGGGGCTCTAGATGAACTTTCCAGCATGGAAACAGAGCTGTCCCGGCTTGAAAAGGAGCTGGCCGGCTCTCAGGAAGCCCGCCTGTTGGAACGCTACGCCTTTTTGCAGGAAACCTTCCGAGTGCGCGGTGGCTACACCATGGAATCGGATGTGGCCCGGGTTCTTGACGGACTCGGGTTTGCGAAAAGCGACTGGGAAAAAAGCTGCGCGACCTTTTCCGGCGGCTGGCAGATGCGCATTGCCTTGGCAAAACTCCTTCTCCAACGTCCCAACCTTCTGCTTCTCGATGAACCGACCAACCATCTCGATTTGCCGACCCGCGAGTGGTTGGAGAACTACCTGCGCGAATATCCTTTTAGTGTCGTTCTGGTTTCTCATGACCGTTTTTTTCTCGACAGCACGGTGGAGAAGATTGTTGAGATATGGAACGGGGCTATTCATGAATATACAGGAAATTACAGTCATTTCCTGGTGGAGAGGCAAAAAAGGATCGACCAGCTGCGTGAGGCCAGACAGCGTCAAGATGAAGAGATTCAAAAAATCGAGGCTTTCATCAATCGCTTTCGCTATCAGGCCAACAAAGCCTCCCTGGTGCAAAGCAGGGTCAAGCAGCTTGACAAAATTGAGCGGATTGAACTTCCTCCGCAGCAGAAAAAGATCGCTTTCCGCTTTCCGCCCTCCGCCCGGTCGGGAAGAACGGTCCTGGAAATGAACGGAATCGGCCACGGCTACGGTTCTTTAACGGTCTTTGAAAATGTCGATCTGACTGTACTTCGGGGTGAAAGAATTGCTCTGGTAGGGGCTAATGGTGCAGGTAAATCGACCCTCATGAGACTCGTTGCCGGTAAGGAATTGCCTCGTATGGGGGAACGCAGGGAAGGGCACAACCTCAGCCTCGGTTATTTTGCTCAGGATCAGGCCGCGCAGCTCAATGCATCACGCACGGTCCTGGAGGAAATAACTGCTGACGCTCCCTTCGACATGGTCCCCCACCTGCGCAATATTCTTGGTGCCTTTCTCTTCTCCAGCGAAGAAGTTGACAAAAAAGTGGCGATTCTTTCCGGCGGCGAGAGAAACCGTCTGGCTCTGGCCAAGCTGCTTCTCATCCCTTGTAACTTTCTGCTGTTGGATGAGCCGACCAACCACCTCGATATTGATGCAAAGGACGTTCTTCTCGAGGCTCTGAAAAATTATGACGGAACCATGCTTTTCGTTTCTCACGACCGTTATTTCGTCGACCACCTGGCAACCAGGGTGCTTGAAGTCGGCAAGGGAAGGGTGGTCTCCTATTCGGGCAATTATTCCGACTTTTTGAAAAGCAAGGAACTCGAGGGTGGGGGCGGTCATGACATCCTGCGTGTGGAACAGCGCCTGGACACACTTTCAAAAGAAACGAGCGAAGGAAAAACCTCCCGCAAGAACGATCATTTGGAGCGTAAGGCAAAACAGCGGGAGGTGCGCCGCAGGGAAAAGGAAATCGCCTTTTTAGAGGAGAGGATTCAGTTTCTTGAGGGGGAGGTGGCGGAACTTGAAAAGACAATGGGTGGGCCGGATTTCTACGCGAATGGCGAGTCCTGCGGAGACACTTTAAGAAAATACGAAGCGCTTCGCGGTGAGATTGAAAGCCTCTATGAACAATGGGATCAGGTTCTGGTAGACTGAACTGGCGAAGATTTTGCAAAGAATGAGCCTCGGTTAATGCCCCCTAAAAATAAAAACGAGGTTGTGTCATGTTGATTTTGCCACGTGGAAAAGCTGTCAAGGAAAAGATTGGCTTGAAGAATTTCGATCTTCTCGATTGTCTCAAAAAACTTCAAACGGGTCATTTTACCGGTTATCTTCGTTTTGATTGTCCCGAAGGGACGGGTGTTATTCTGTTTAACCGGGGCAAAATGATAGGGATCTTTTTTCAAAAGGAAAAAGAAAACCTCATCGCTCTACGCGCCTTGACCAGTATTTTCCAAAATATCCACACCGGAAGAAGTCTTCTCCATATCTACAGCGTGACCACCCGCCTTTTGATGAATCTTTTTGAAATTCTGCACGGAAATATCATTTATCAAGGGCAGGAACTGCTTTTGCTGGACGTGCCGTTCCTTCTTCAGCACATAAAGAAAGAGCATATCAGTGGAGCTCTGAGGGTCTATGTGGGAACCCAGGTGGCTATCATCTTCTACCGTCAGGGGGCTCCCGTTGGGTATTTCCATGATGGCGGCAAGGATATTGAGACATCTGCCGATCCAGGGAAATCACTGGCATTAAAGGACGGTGCCTGCCTCGATCTTATGGTTTCAAGAGATTCCGAAGGAATGGTTCTTGTTGATTTCAACCAATCCATCGACCTGCCGGCTTTGTGGCAAAAAACCATGGCGGCATGAGATACTCCTTTTTTGCTATTTACTGTCTCGCCGGTAGTCCGCTTAGCTTTGTTTTCAGCCAAGGGTTTATTGCAGTGGTGTGACCACTTGGGCCTCTGCAGGAACCAGAACAATCTGAATGCGGCGATTCTGAGCCCGGCCCTTTGCACTTTGATTGTCACCTACCGGCTGGTATTGGCTGTAACCGCAGGCCGACAGTTTTTCCCCCTTAATGCCGATTCGGTCTTGTAAAAAGTGTACGACGTTGACAGCGCGAGTGGTGGACAATTCCCAGTTGGAGGGAAAGGTCCCCCGCAGGCGCGAACTGATGGGAATATTATCTGTATGACCTTCAACAAGGATATTCTTGTCCTTGACCTCTTTAAGAATTTTTCCTACCCTCTGTAAAACCTCCAGCCCTTGAGGTTTGATATCAGCGCTTCCCGATTCAAAAAGGATTTTTTCCACCAGGTTGACAGTCAGTTTTCCTTTTAACCGGGAAATCTGCACCTCGCCGGTTTGAATTTCCTCTTCCATGGTTTTTACCAGGGTGTCATAGGTCGATTTGATTTCCGCCAGCCTGGCTTCGCGGGCGATGCGTTCTTGTTCGATCTGCTGTTCAAGAAGATCGGTTTCTGCTCGGATATCCTGAATGGTTTTTTCCGCCTGCAGATTTTTCTCGGTCAGAACCTGCCTTTGATAATCCAGTTCCTTTCTGATTTGCAGCAGGTTGCGTCGGAGTTCGGAATTTTGCTCGGACAGTTCCTGGAAATTGAGGGTCAAATCCTCTTTTTGGAGGACGAGGTCTTTTTTCTGCTCTAAAAGCGCTCGGTTCTCCTCTTCCAGGGTTTTGAATGCCTGGCTCAGCTGGGCGGCCTCCAGCTCCTTTTGCTCATAGATGGATTTGCTTACGCAACCGCCTAAAAAGCAAGCTGCCGCCAACAACAATAGAGCTTCTTTTCCGATCAACCTTTTCATATTATTACCCTTAAATTAGATTTAATAATTTTTTACGTGTTTTCTTCCTTATGGCGGGAGAATCAGTTTTGTGTAAGACTATTAATATTCAGGGTTTTTCTCTTCCCTGTGAGCACCCCTTTTTCTATCATAAAAGTGTTTTATGTAAAGAAAAATCGTTGGATTTACAGCTCTCTTTTCAGTTGCTAGGAATCTTGGTGGTATGCTATAAAAGCACCTTTAAAGCTCAGAGAATGGTGTTTAAGTGTTTGATATACAAGCGATAATTCAAAGGGCATTAGCAGAGGATCTAGGGCCGGGCGATATTACTTCATCGACCACGGTGGCCCTTCACAGTGAAAGTAAAGCTGAGTTCCTGGCCAAAGAGGATTTTATCCTTGCCGGCCTTGATGTGGCCAGGGAAACTTTCCGTCAGGTTGATCCCAAGGTCTGTTTTTTCTCTTATGCCAAAGACGGCGATGAGGTCAAAAACGGTGACGTTTTCGCCTGCCTTGACGGCCCTGCCCGGTCTCTGCTCCAGGGAGAAAGAGTGGCGTTGAATTTTCTCCAGCGATTGAGCGGCATTGCCACTCATACCCGGCGTTTTGTGGAGGTTCTTCAGGGAACTGCCGCGGCCGTGGTTGACACGCGCAAGACGACTCCGGGTTTGCGGGTATTGGAAAAGTACGCCGTGAGAGTAGGCGGCGGACGCAATCATCGTTTTAACCTGGCTGACGGTATTCTGATTAAAGAGAATCATATACTGGCAGCGGGTGGCATAACAGCAGCGGTGGCCAGTGCCAGGAAGATGGCTCCCCACACCCTGAAAATAGAAATTGAAACCCAAACCCTGGCTGAGGTTCGTGAAGCGCTTGAGGCCGGAGCGGATATTATCCTTCTTGACAATATGCCGTTAGAGATGGTGCGGGAGGCGGTCAAAGAAATTCAGGGCAGGGCTTTGGTAGAAGCTTCGGGCGGCGTTGCTCTTGATACGGTCCGCCCCCTGGCGGAAGCCGGAGTTGATTTCATTTCTGTCGGGGCGCTGACCCATTCCAGCGAAGCGGTAGATATTTCTCTGCTCTTTTCGGGAATAGTCTGAAGCAGGGAAAGGTCGCTGCAAAATTTGGAAATAGTATATGACTTGGTCTTTTAGTCCTGAAAGTATGGCTACACGCATTGTCTGCTCCCGTCTTCTTTTCCTGGGTACGACCGAAAGCACCAATCTTGTGGCCCGGCAACTGGCGGAGGAGGGCACCCCCGAGGGCACGGTTGTTCTCGCCGATTGCCAGACCGGTGGCAAAGGGCGCTTGGGACGGCCGTGGCTTTCGCCGCCAGGGGTCAATTTCTATGGCTCTGTGGTCCTACGTCCAGCGGTTTTGCCGCGCAAGGCCGGCCAGATCACTTTTATCACCTCTTTGGCTGCTGCTGGAGCCCTGAGGGACAGTTTTTCTGTTGAGGCACAGGTCAAATGGCCCAATGATATTCTGTTAAACGGGAAGAAAATCGGCGGAGTTTTGAACGAACTTTGCGCTTCCCAGGAAAAGATCAACTATCTGGTCCTGGGATTGGGTGTGAATCTCAACATGACTTGTGATCAGTTGCCCGAGAGGGAGCTTTTCCCGGCGACTTCCGTTATGCTGGAACAGGGAGAGGCCGTTTCCCGTGAGCTATTTGCCCGGAATTACTTTCAATTGTTGGATCGGCTCTACTTTCGCTATTTCGAGGAAGGGTTTTCCAGTTTACGGAAGGAGTGGGAGTCGTATTGCGGTATGATCGGTCGCCGGGTGGATATGGATGCGGAAGGCAGAAGTGTGAGCGGCGAGGTGCTGGGCATCGACGAGGAAGGATTTCTGCTTTTGCGTGGTCAGGATGGGCGGGAGGAGAGGCTGTTGTCCGCCGATATCCGTTTGATTCATGATTAAGTGTGAAGTCAAATGTAATTGTCCACTTTGATGATTGAGGGGGGCTTGCCACCCCCGCGCTTTGGATGAACTCATTGCGGCGAAAGATGTCTTTTTATGAGTATCGGGAGTTTTTGTTGAACGGTTGCAATTCAAATAATAGAGATAAGAGCCATGCTATTGGTTTTTGATGTCGGCAACACCAATATTGTATTGGGTGTATTCAAGGGAGATGAGCTTTTTGAAAACTGGCGTATCAGTACCGAAAAACATCGGACCGATGATGAGTATGCCATTCTGGTTCGGCAGTTATTTGGTTTTAAAGGGATTGATATTGGGGATATCTGCGACATCATAATCTCCTGCGTTGTCCCGCCAATGCTCAACACCCTTGCGGATTTGTGCCAAAGGTACTTCCGCCTTAAGCCCTATATCGTCGGGCCGGGCATCCGAACCGGTATGCCAATTCTTTATGAGAATCCTCGTGAAGTTGGGGCGGATCGCATTGTCAATGCGGTGGCTGCCTTTGAAGAGTATCGCCGCAATCTAATCGTTGTTGACTTCGGTACGGCAACCACCTTCGACTATGTTACTGCCAAAGGAGAGTATCTGGGCGGGGCTATCGCGCCGGGATTGAATATTTCGTCGGAGGCTCTTTTCGAGGCTGCCAGTAAACTGCCGCGGGTTGAACTGGTTCGGCCGCCTCAGATTATAGCTAAGAATACGGTTAACAGCATTCAGGCCGGCCTTTTTTTCGGCTACGTCGGTTTGGTTGACGGCATCGTCGGGAGAATGAAAGAAGAGGCTGAGGAACCGCCCCTTGTGGTGGCAACAGGGGGGTTGTGTGAGATCATTGCCCCGACATCGCGAACAATTGACGAAATTGACCCGTTTCTGGCCCTTAAGGGCCTGAAAATTATTTATTCGCGGAATAAATCGGTAAATACGGAATAATGCTATCCAAACAATCCAAATTTTGCTTTAATAGCGCCACAGATTTGTTTATCGTGCTTGGCTGTCCAAGCGATGCATTTGAGGGCAAAAAGAGGGAGTTCAGCCTCTGCAGATAAAGACTTCAGGCAAGGAAAGGAGAAGTAATGGCTAAGTGTTCAAGAGAAAAGCTTCGGAATCTGGGAATTGTAGGTCATGGTGGATGTGGCAAAACATCTCTTGCTGAGGCGTTCCTTTTTATGACAGGTGTTACGGATCGGTTGGGCCGGGTGGATGACGGTACATCCACCATGGACTTTGAACCTGAAGAATCCAAGAGAAAACTCACCATCAGTACAAGTCTCCATCATTTCGATTGGAAAGGCACCACTTTCAATATTATTGATACTCCGGGATACACCAATTTTCTTCACGACACGCGGGATTGTGTCAGTATCATGGATGGCGCGCTTCTGGTCGGTTCGGCTGTTGCCGGCGTAAAGGCCCAGGCCGTCAAAATATGGGAATGGGCCGACCAATACCAGGTCCCCCGGGCGGCATTTATCAACCAGATGGAACGTGAAGGGGCCAATTTTCAGAAGGTGGTGGATGAACTGGCTGAGCTTGTTTCAACCCAGCCGGCAATTGTGACCATTCCCATTGGCGCGGAAGTGGATTTTAAAGGGGTCATTAACCTCCTGACCATGAAAGCATATACCTATGCGGATGGCGCCTCCGGTAAATCGAAAGAAGAGGACATCCCTGCGGACCTGCTTGAAGAGGCTGAAACCATGAGAATAATGCTCATGGAAGCGGTGTCGGAGGCGGACGATGCTTTGATGGAAAAATATCTGGAAACCGAGGAGCTTTCCAACGAGGAAATCCTTGAAGGTTTGAAAAAAGGTGCTTTCAACAATATCATAACCCCTGTATTTTGTGGCAGTGCCCTTGAAAACAAGGGGCTGGACCAAATGCTTGATATTTTGGCTTTCTGCATGCCCGCCCCTTCGGATCGTCCCGTTCAGAAAGGGAGAAACCCCAAGAACGATGAAGCGGAAGAACGTGGCTGTGATGAACAAGCACCCTTCTCGGCCCGCGTTTTCAAAACCATCAGCGATCCTTTTACCGGCAAATTGACCCTGTTCCGCGTTTATTCCGGAACTCTCAAGAGCGATTCCAATGTCTTCAACCCGGGCAAGGATTCAGCCGAAAGGATCGGCCAGCTTTTCCAGCTTGAAGGAAAGAAGCAGAAGGCCGTTGAGGAAGCGCTGGCGGGGGACATCGTTGCGGTTGCCAAACTCAAGGTTACCGGCACCGGTGACACTCTGTGCGATGCGGCAAAACAGATCATTTATGAATCTCCTGCACCGATGAGTCCGGTTATATCTTTTGCTCTGGAAGCAGCGAGCAAAGGGGATCAGGATAAAATTCATAGTGGTTTGCAAAGACTGGTTGAAGAAGATACCACCCTTCAGGTTCTGCGTGATGAAGAGACCCACGAGCTGATTCTCTCTGGCATGGGCCAGCTTCACCTCGAAGTGGCGGTGGAAAAGCTGAAGCGCAAATATGGTGTCAGCGTTGTATTGAACGAGCCGAAAGTCCCTTATCGGGAAACGATTAAGGGCAAAGCCAAGTTGCAAAGCAAATACAAGAAACAATCCGGCGGCCGTGGCCAGTATGCCGATGCCTGGATTGAAGTTGAGCCGATGCCCCGCGGTGGTGGTTACGAATTTGTCGATAAAATCGTCGGTGGGGTTATTCCGCGCCAGTACATCCCGGCCGTCGACAAAGGTATTCAGGAATCGTCTGCGAAGGGCATTCTAGGGGGTTTCCCAGTAGTGGATTTCAAGGTTACCCTTTTTGACGGTTCCTATCATGCCGTTGACTCTTCAGAAATGGCTTTTAAAATTGCCGGTTCCATGGGGATCAAAAAGGCTATGGAACAGGCCAATCCCGTTCTGCTTGAGCCCATCGTCCAGATGGAAATAACCGTTCCGGACGAGTGTATGGGTGATGTCATTGGTGATATCAACTCTCGGCGTGGTCGTGTCCTTGGTTTTGAAGCAAAGGGCAGCAATCAAGTCATAAACGTCAATGTACCGATGTCCGAAGTTTTGAAATATTCCTCTGAACTTGGGGCCATGACCTCGGACCGCGGACTTTTCACAATGGAATTTTCCCATTATGAAGAAGTGCCCGGGGCCATGACGGAAAAGCTTCTGGAGCAGTTCAAAAAAGAAGAATAGAACCCAACAGCATTTCATTCAGATAAAAAAGAGCGGCTTGGCCGCTCTTTTTTATCTGGTGTCCTTTGATAATACTTTTATTTCTCAATTCTGTCACTTTTGTCTGTCACCCGCCTAATCAATATTCAGTTTATGAGCGTCAGGCTTGCCTCCGTATGTGTTTGCAACAATTTACCGAAAAGCTCCTGATGTGGGTTCATTATAAAAAAATTAGAAAAATTAATTACAATATTTAATGGTATGGGGTTTTTTCTGAGAATCGTTCTGTTTTTCTCTCCTTCCAGATTAATTTGGCTGGAGGTTTGCAAAAATCAATGTTAATTGGATGATTCGTGGGTCTTTAACATCAGAAAACAGCAAAAAGCTGGAGTTTTTCCGGAAATGCGCAAGTTTTTTCTTCTGGTATAGTGACAGAAAAGGGCTTAACCCGTCGGCCGTTGTCTGGTTAGTCGGGGGCCTGCTTGGATTTCTGGCCCAGTTTTAAATTTGGTGGCTCTGGTTTTCAAACATGAATGAATTTGCGTTCAATTATGAGTTCACGTTGTTTTTTCGGTTGCTGTTTGCTGCAATCATTGGTGGCATAATCGGCTTTGAACGAGAATACCACGGCCGTGAAGCGGGTCTACGTACGCATTCGCTGGTTTGTGTCGGCGCATGTTTGATGATGGTGATATCGGAAAGCTTTGCGGTCAAGTATGGTGCTGAGTTATCAAGCGGAATTCTTCGTGTGGATCCGTCCCGGGTGGCGGCCCAAATTGTAACAGGTATCGGTTTTCTAGGGGCAGGCGCCATCATTAAGGAGGGCGCCAGTGTTAGGGGATTGACTACTGCTGCCGGTCTCTGGGTTGCCGCCGGTTTAGGGATGGCTGTGGGTTCCGGCCTTTACTTTGCTGCTGCGGCTACCGCTGTTTTGTCCTTGATTGTGCTGTTGCTTTTGAGAAAAGTAGACAGCCGGATTCGGAAAAAAACATTTAGATTTTTGGTGGTGCGGTGTTCTTCTGAATCGGGCAATTATGAAAAACTGGCCCAGTTTTTTATCAAAAACGCAATTGAGATTGTCGATTTTTCCCTCGAAAAGGACTGGGCTAATCAAGAGGATGTTTATTACTTTACGGTTCGACCCTCTGGAAGCATGAGGGTATTCCCCGTTGATTCCATGGGGGAGCTTGAATTTGTGAAAAAAGTTTTTTTCCCTTGATGTGGATTTTCCCCGGATGACTTATCTGGGGAAACATTGAAGTTTGAATTCTAATGTATAAAAGGAGAAATAAGTGAAAAAGGAAAAAGTTCTTCTGGCTGATGATGTTGAACTTTTTTTAGAATTGGAAAAATCCTTTTTCCATCTGGATCGATTCGACATTTTTATGGCTCGAACCGGTAAAGAGGCATTTGAAGTGGCTGTGTCTGAAAAGCCGGACATTATCTTCTTGGACCTCTACATGCCGGAAATGAATGGCGACGAGGCTTGCCAAAAAATAAAAAGCCATCCGGAACTGTCTGAAATCCCCGTTATTATGGTGACTCACCCGGATGAGGAGGAGTTGGAAAGATGCTACCAGAATGGTTGTGACGACATTCTTTTCAAACCTCTCAAGCGGGAACAGTTTCTCGCGGCAGCTAACACTTTCCTCGAAAGTAGTCATCGCCTGGCACCTAGAGTCGGGACAAGGGTAAAAGTTTTTTATGAAATTGAGGGCGAAAAGTTGTTTGCGAATTTTACTGTCAATATGAGCACTGGAGGTGTGTTTTTGGAATCCGAGGAAGTACTGCCGGAAGACACGCCATTACTCATGGAGTTCATTTTGCCTGGAGGGAAGAAAAAGGTTCGTTGCAATGGCAAGGTAGCCTGGCGAAACATGCCGGGAAAGAAACAGGTTGAGAACCTTCCCGCGGGAATGGGTATCCAGTTTGTTGATCTGAAGCTTGAAGAGATGGACGCCATTCGCCAGTACCTTCAGACAATCTGTGAAAAGAATCTTCCGAAGGAAGCCGATTTTTTGAGGTTTTGATTTACAAAAATCTCTGAACTGAAATATTTTTTCATATCGCGAAAAGGATGGATTATATGTAAGAGGTCGGCCTGTTAGTGGTTGACCTCTTTGTCATTTTTGCTTACCTTCTAACCTCGCTCCCGTTTTTTTCTCTGGTAGTTGTTTCCCATATCGTATTTTTTTGGACTTCAGGTTAATGAATCTGCAAAAAGGGGTTTTCCGGTTTGAACCGGACGGTGAGGATGCCGGAAACCGGCTGGATGTCTTTATACCATCTGCCGATGAAAGGTTTTCCAGGACTCTGGTTCGGAAAGTTGTGGACCTGGGTGGCGTGCACGTTGCCGGGAAGCGGGTGCGGCGCTGTTCCCATACGGTCCGGGAAGGCGAGAGGATTGAGCTGTTTCTGGACGGTTTGCAGCTGGAGCCTTTTAACCTGGAAGAATGTCATGTCCTTTTTAGAGACGAATATCTAATCGCCATCAACAAGCCGTCGGGAATTGAAACCAATCCGACACCGGCTCGCTACAAAGGGACGCTTTACGAGGCTTTGCTGCGTTTTCTAAAGAACCCTTGCCGTCCTCTCGATCGTCCGGAACTCGGCATGGTTCAGCGTCTCGATCGCGATACCTCCGGGGTTATGGTATTTTCAACCCATCGTAAGGCGCACAAACCGTTGACAATCGCTTTTCGGGAACGCAAAGTCAGAAAAGTTTATCGAGCCCTGGTGGCGGGACATCTGGAAAGCAAAGAAGGAGAGTTTCGCTCGCTGCTGGCGCGCAGCCATGCCACCAACCGGATGAAATCTGTTGCCAGGGGCGGGAGGGAAGCCGTTACTATTTATCGGGTGGTGGAGGAATTCTCTGCTGCATCTTTGGTTGAGGTTGACATTCCGACCGGTCGCTCTCATCAGATCCGGGTCCATTTTTCCGAAGCAGGGCACCCCTTGCTTGGGGATGGCAAATATACCGGAAAAGATCAGTTGGCATACGTTGATTGTCAACGGACCATGCTCCATGCCTTTCGTCTCGTCTTGAAGCACCCTGTTGAAAACCGGAAGCTTCATTTGGAAGCACCTCTGCCCGAGGATATGCTGGCAGTCATTCGTCGTTTGGGCGAAAGTAAATAAACGGAGTTTTCGACGAGAAGAGCCCCTCTTTCGCAGGTTTTTATATGTTGTCTTACCCTCAAATTGACCCGGAAATATTCAGTATCGGTCCCTTGTCCGTTCGCTGGTACGGCATGATGTATCTTCTGGCCTTTGTGCTCGGTTTCGGCATTGTCCGCTATCTGGGCAAACTACGACATCTGGCTATTTCCAAGGAGACGGTTTCCGACCTCTTTTTTTATGTCATGCTGGGCGTAATTCTCGGCGGCAGACTGGGATATGTGCTGTTCTACAACTTCGACTTTTATCTCCATCATCCCCTGAGCATACCGGCCGTCTGGGAAGGAGGCATGAGTTTTCATGGAGGTCTTCTTGGGGTTATAATAGCATCGTACCTTTTCTGCCGTAAAAAAGACCTGCCGGTGTTACTGGTCGGTGATATCCTGGTCGCGGCGGCCAGTTTGGGACTGGGTTTCGGAAGGCTCGGAAATTTTATCAACGCCGAGTTGTGGGGTCGAACGACGGATATGCCCTGGGGCATGGTTTTCCCCGGTGCCGGTCCGCTGCCGCGGCATCCCAGCCAACTTTATGAAGCAGTGCTGGAGGGGGCGGTCCTTTTTAGCCTCCTTATGTGGATGCATCACAAGAAAGCAACCTATGGTATCCCTTTCTTCTCTTTTTTCTTTTTTTACGGCTGCTTTCGATTTTTTGTCGAGTTTTTCCGGGAACCGGATGCCCAACTGGGATTTCTCTGGTCCTTTGTAACCATGGGACAGCTGTTGTCCGTTCCCATGATTCTTTTTGCAATCGGGGGATGGTTATTCGTTTTTAAAAAAAGGCAGAATGAATGAGCGATATTCAGGGTATTATTTACGATTTTGATGGTGTGCTGTTTGCCAGCAAGCGTGCCAATCTCGCCTATTACAACGTGGTTCTGAGGGAATTTAAAGCCCCTTCCGTCAACACGGATGATGAGGCCAAGGTTCATTTGTGTCACACGGCCAACAGCGCCAAAGTATTCGAGGTGCTTCTCGGCCCGGGACTGGTTCAGCCGGCTCTCGATTTTGCCGCCCGTCTGGGTTACCGTCAGTTCATGCCCTTAATGGACATGGAGCCCAATCTCATTCCCTCGCTGAAAGATTTGGCAGCAAAGGTGCCTCTTGGAGTGGCTACAAACCGGGGGAAAAGCACCTTTGACATTCTTTCTTATTTTGACTTGGCTCGCTATTTCAAGGTAGTGGTGACTTGTCAGGATGTCAGTTTTCCAAAACCGGACCCTGAAATGCTCCTGCTGGCTGCCGAACGGATGGAAATAAACAAAGAAAATTTACTCTATATCGGGGATTCGGAATTGGACAGACAGGCTGCCGAACGGGCGGGAATTCTTTTTGCGGCCTACAAAGGGGAGGTGCGGGGAGACCTGGCTGTGGAAGATCATTCCGAAATTGTTTCGCTGTTCAAAGAATGTTCAGGCAGGAATTTGACCATTTCCAAAACGTTGCCGTTTTCAAGCCTGCGGTAGGAAACCTCATCCATTAAAGAGCGGATGATGAAAATGCCCCGCCCATGCTCGTCAAGTTCTTCAATACAGGGGGGGGAAAGAGTGCTAATATCGAAGCCTGTTCCCTGGTCGAACACCTTGATACTCAGTTTCCCGCAGTGGATGCTGATGCTTATATGGACTTCCTTTTCCGGATCCTCCTGGTTGCCGTGAAGCATCGCATTGGCAATGGATTCCGTCAGTACCAGGTTGATGTGATAAGCCAGTTCCTCCCTGTCACCGCCGTATTTCTCTAAAGCTTTGGCCATATTCTCCCCGATTCGGCCGATCAGCCTCAGATAACGTGTCTTATTGGGGACACGGATATCGATTTCAATTCTATCTTTCATTCCCCCTCCAGGAGGGCTAGGTCAGAAACTGGCGAGGGCTTCTTCTGAGCCTGGAAAAATTTCGAATACCCGATGAAGGCGGGTCAATTCAAACATGGATTTTACTTGAGGCTGGAGACCGCAGAGCTTAAGGTTGCCGTTTCTGGCAGTGGCGTTTTTAAATCCGGAAACGAGAGCGCCGAGACCGGAGGAATCCACAAAACGAACCCCCTTCAAATCGATGACCAGATTATTTTTCCCGTCTTCAAAAAGGCTCAGCATCTGAGACTTAAACTCGCTGCTGTTATGGGCATCGAGCCGTTCTTCCTTAACTTCGATGAGGACAGCGGTATCTTTTTCAGTAACATCGCAATTCATTGAATTCATCCCTCCGAAAAATGGATTCTTAGCGAAAACCCGATTTTGAAGTATCCATTCAAAAATAACATATTTTTTGTCTTTCTGGAGCCATATTCTTTCATTATCAGTTCGGTTTCAGAATCACCAAGGTAACATCATCTTCGAAATTTTCCTTTCCGGTGAATTGTTTTACCTCCTCCAGCAGGTGGTTAATCATTACTGGCGGTTCTGTTTGATGGGTGTTCAACAGAAAATCGTTAAGACGCTGGTCCCCGAAGAAGTCGCTATTGTCGTTCTGGGCCTCGGTAATTCCGTCAGTAAAAAGCAAGAGCGTGTCTTCCGGATTGAGAACGTCTTCTTTTTCCTCGAAGATGACGTTTCTCTGAACGCCGAGAATAAGGCCCTCAGCATCCAGGCGGTCACAGACGGCCTTTCCCCCGCGAAAGAGGAAAGGGGGATTGTGCCCGGCGCTGGCATAGGAAAAGCGTCCCGTCTCCACGTGGAAGTGGATATAAAACAGGGTGATGAAAAGTTCCGCTTTGGTCAAATCCTGGTAAAAAAATTCGTTCAGAGAGCACATGATTTCCGCCGGGCGCAGGTTCTTGTTTGCCCAGGCGTGGATAAAGGTGCGGGCCTGGGCCATTAGCAGGGCGGCTCCCACATTGTGGCCGGAAACGTCGGCGACGAGAATATCGAGATATTCTCCTTGTTTAAAAAGAAAATCATAATAGTCTCCTCCCACCAGACGGGCGGGTTGACACGTCCCGGCAAGAGACAGATTGGGTATATCGGGGACACGGGATGGGAGCAGACTGAGCTGGATGGTTTTGGCGATTTCCAGCTCTTTTTCCTGACGCCGGGCCTCGATCAGTTTTTCCGTCTGCTGGGCGTTGCGCCAGGCAACCCCGACCTGCCCGGCCAGGCTTTTGAAAAACTCCATGAATTCTTCTGTGAATATGCCTTTGATGGAGCGCGAAAAGGCTGACAGAACGCCGATAGGTTGTCCTTCGATAACAATAGGGGTGTGAGCGAAAGATTTGATTCCTTCCTGTTGGACAATCTTGACGGAGTCCGGGTTGTGGATGATGTCGGTATCATTTATAACAATAACGATGTTGTCCTGAAAAGCTTCCGTAACGTAGGTGCGATGATTCATGTCGCGTTCGGAGGCCAGCAGGTGTTCCATGCTCATGCCGATCTGGCTGCGGACGGTCAGGGCCCCTTTCTCCTCATCAAAAATACGGATGATGCAGAAATCGAGCATAAACTGTTGAATCAGAAGTTTCAGAATATCGTCGTAAATCTTCTGCAGGTTTTTCCCTGTGGCCACCACCCTGGCTGCCTCATAAAGCACGCTCAATTGTTCCCGGCTTTCGGTGCGGCTGAGGGTGACGTTGCCGAAGATATCGAAAACATCCTCCATTTTGCTGCCCCGGGCAGCCAGGTAATTCTCGATAATTATTCGGGCCGGTGCCGCGCCCACCGAGCCGGCCAGGGTTTTTTCCGTAAATCTTTTGAGGGTTGGGATTTCATGGTCGGACAAGCTGCCGCGGTGATCGATCATTCTGTCCTTGAGAAATTCGCTTATGGCGGCATTGGCTCGTTCTTCACCGATAAATTTGGTCATCAGCTCGACGAATTCGACAATTGTCGGTGCTTTACTGAGAATTTTGCGTTGATCTTCAAACGTGATTGCCTCGGCATTGAAGACGAATTTGCGGCTTTGATCTTTTTCTCTTTTGTCCAGTTTGCTGACAAGAGAGACGAGAATGAAGGCGCCGACGTTGAAGAGGAGGCTCCAGAAAAGGGTGTGAGAGTATTTATCGAGACCTTGCAGGCCGAACAGGCTTTCCGGTTTAAGAAGATGCATGCCCCATAGGCCGTTTTCAAGGATCTGGCTTTTCAGCCATCCGGAGGAGATG
Organism: Deltaproteobacteria bacterium; assembly: GCA_016934985.1. Classification (GTDB taxonomy): domain Bacteria; phylum Desulfobacterota; class Desulfuromonadia; order Desulfuromonadales; family JAAYDE01; genus JAFGRU01. The sequence continues at coordinate 36,279 of JAFGRU010000113.1, read as the reverse complement.
AGAGAGGGCAGCAGCAAGGTATAGGCCCAGATGGAGAAGCCGAGGACCATTCCTGCCATGGCACCTTTTCTAGAGGCTTTTTCCCAGAAAAGGCCTCCCAGCAGGGAAGGGGCGAACTGGCATACGGCAACGAATGAAATCAGGCCGATACTGACCAGGGAAAAAGACTCGCCGATAAAATGATAATAAAAGTACCCTCCCAGGATAACGGCAAAAATACCGGTTCGCTTGGTGTTGATGAGAAATCCCGACAGGGACGAAACCTTTCTGAATCTCAGAACGACCGGCATAACCAGGTGATGAAGAATCATGGTGGAGAGGGTCACCGAGCTGACCATGACCAGTCCGGCAGATGCCGACACCCCGCCTAGAAAAACCAACAGGGACAGCCAGGGCGCTCCCTGTTCCATGGGGATCTTGAGGGCGAAATAGTCTCCCAGGGCAGTGTTGCCGCCAAAAAGCATAAGGCCGCACAGGGCTATGGGGATGATAAAGATGTTGAACACCAAGGTATAAAGCGGGAAAAACCACACGGCTGTTCGGATATGTTTTTCGTTGCAGTTTTCAATCACCATGACGTGAAACTGGCTCGGCAGGAAGACAACAGCCATCATGGAGAGAAAAATAAAACTGAACCAGAGTGAAAAAGGAGCGCTTTCCGTACCAAGGGAAAAAAGCTCGCTTTTGTTTGGAAACTGGTAAAGAAATTGGGTGAAGATGTCGCCGAAACCGTTGAAAAGACCAAAGGTCACGAACAGACCAATTCCCAGAAAGGCACCTAGCTTGACAAGAGATTGCAGAGCGACAACAGCAATCAAACCATCGTGGCGCTCTGAGGCGTCCAGGTGGCGGGCTCCGAAAAGAACACAAAAAATGCCAAGCAGGATAGCTACGATCAGAGGCGTATCGATATAGGAAGGAAGCGTCGGTGTGATCTCAATTGCGGTATGAGGCAAACGCCCTTCAGGCAGTGAGAGGAGATCGAAAGTATGAAAAAGGTCAATCAGATCCTGGGGGCTGACAACCGGCGGAATGGAGAGCATGTTGAAGGTCTGGGCAATGGCCTTGAGCTGGAGAGCGATATAGGGGAGAGTGCTGGCAATAATGAAAACCGTTACCACGGCTCCCAGAGAGGCGGACTTTCCGTAACGGCTGGAAATAAAGTCGGCGAGACTGACAATATGCTGTTCCTTGCAGATGTGGACGATTTTGCGCAACAGGAAGCACCAGATAAAGGCCATCAGGGTTGGCCCAAGATAGAGGGCTAGAAAATCGAGACCACTGTTGGCGATGCGTCCAATGCTGCCGTAAAATGTAAGGGAACTGATAAAGATGGTAATGGAGAGGGAATAGATAAAGGCGTTGGCGGTCAGACTCTTTCCGGCCTGGCGTTTTTTATCGGCAAAAAAGGCGACGGCAAATAAGAGCCCGAAATAAAGCAGGGATGTGCCGGCAACAATAGCGAAAGGGATCATCACTGATCCTTTCTCCGCTCCTCCGCGTTGTCATCCTGATCCGAGTTCGGGCAGAGAATGTGGGAGAAAACTATCAGGCCTAAAAGCAGAAGCGACCACGCCAGAAAGATGTAGGCAACCAGAGTTGGTACTCCGAAAAAATCTCCCCCCCCATTGAAAACCTGGATAAAAGGGAAATTCAAAAAAACAATCCCTGCGCAGAGGCTGAGCAGCCAGATGCCGTTAGGTTTTTGCGAAACAGTATTTTTCATTTTCAGCTTTAGACTCCGGTCAACATCCGGCTCAAGATAAGGCCGGTATTATATTCCACTTCCAAAGCCGTGTCGACTTTTATGGTACAGGGGGTTGAAGCAATATCTTCGAATCTGGCCGTCTGATCAGCTAGAATTGTCAGGCGACCATCGGAAACATCCTTTTTTTCATACTCTCTTTGGGCTAAGCGTTTTTGCTGAAGTTTTTTCGTGCATTCAACATGAGCCAGCCAGAAATCAACACCGTGGATTTTGGCGAGTTTTTCCATATCCTGGCGATGTTTTTGGCGGGCAAAAGAGGCATCGACAATAACGGAATTTCCTTTTTGCAGTTCCTCGGAAGCGCATGCGATCAGTTCATCGTAGACGGCGGCGCTTATTTCTGGGCTGTATATGCCGGTTTCAAAAGGGACCTCGGCTCGGGTCTCCGGCGATAGCCCCATGAGCCGTTTGCGCAAGGCATCAGACTGAATCAGGATGGCCCCGGTAGCTTGTGATAAGCTTCGGCTCACAACAGATTTCCCGGTTCCCATGAGGCCGCAGGTAATGAGAAGAAAAGGGGAACAGAGATAGCCCATGGCCAGGTTGAAGTAGCGGCAGGCGAGATCGCGTGCGGTTTGAAAGGCGCTTTCCTCCGGCTCATGCTGGTTCATGGCCATGGACTCCACCTTGCCGCGCACCCAGGCGCGGTAAATCTTGTAAAAAGGAAGCAGAATATCCTGGCCCTCCTGGGGGCCTGAATGAATCAGATAAGTGTCGAGGAGTTGTCGGGCCAGATCCCTGCGGCCGCGAAACTCCAGGTCCATGAGGAGAAAAGCAAGGTCGGAGAGGATGTCGGAAATACGAAATCGTTGGTTGAATTCAATGCAATCATAAACCCTGATGGGGCGGGTGAGGCAGATATGTTCCGTGTGCAGATCGCCGTGAACCTCCCGCACGAAGTCTTCTTTCTCTCGCCGGACGAAGAGATCCCTTTTTTCCCGCAGTATCGACTCAATTTTTTCCCGGCAGGCTTGCAGGCCTTGGACAGGAATGGTCCGGTCGGCAAAAGGTTCGCTTTGGCAAAAATTTTCATCCCAGTTGGTTCGGATCGAGGTCCAGTCGCACAGGGAGGGCGCCACCTCAGAGGCAGGCGGTGCGTCCTGGTGGGCTGCGGCCAGAAACAAAGCCAGATGCTCCATTTCCTGAGGCAGAGAGGGGTCGTTGTGTTCAAGTAAAATATCCAGCATCCGCTCCTTTGGAAGCCTTTTCATGCGCACTGCATATTCCACAATGTCACCAACGGACCCGCCAAAATGCAAATTTTTCCCCATTGCCCGGATCGGGATTACATCCAGGTAGGTGTCGGGGCAAAAGCGCCGGTTGAGGCGGATTTCCTCTTGGCAGAAAAACAGGCGTTTTTCGAGGGTCGTAAAGTCCAGAAAACCCAGGTTCAGAGGCTTTTTGATTTTATAGACATGGGAATCGGTAAAATACAGATGAGAAATGTGTGTCTCGCAAAAGGAAATTGACCCGGTCTTTTCTGGGTAGATATCTGGATTAAGGAGCAGTTGATGGACAACGTTTTCATCCATTCTCTTTCCTTGCTGGAGGATACAATATAGCAAATTTTAACATAAAAAAGGAGGGTGTAAAGGTAGCGGAGAGGTTTGAATTTGACCTCGGAAGGGGCGTATGATAGCTTTCATAAAGCATTCCTTTTTTTGGGGGAGCCTTCTTCCCCCGCCACCCATGCTTCTGGTCTAACGACGGGAAACCCTATGATTTTTCGTAACATAACGCTTTGCTTCCTTTTTTTTCTCTGTGTTCTGACGGCCTGTTCATGGCTACCGGGGGGGGAGCCGGCCAGCTCTTTGCCATCACCCCGGGCAAACCTTGCCAGCAATATGGGGCAGGATAAAGCCTATGCCCTTTTTTTGCAGGGTTCCCTGGAGTATGAGGAGGGTAACTTTGATGAAGCTGCAGAATTATTGACCCAAGCCCTTGAACTGGATCCTGAGGCCGCCTACATACACTATTTTATGGCCCTGATACAAACCCAGAAAGGAGAGCTGGACCAAGCTGTCGCGGAAGCAAAAAGCGCTCTGGAGGGGGATCCGGGCCTTATTGATGCCCACAAGCTTTTGGGAGAAATATTCCTGGCGGCGAAAAAGCCTGACAAAGCCATCGTACATTTGAAAAAAGTGTTGGAAGCCGAGCCGGAAGAGGAAGAGGGCTATTTAAAGCTTGGTGTTGCTTATGTACAAACGGGCGAACTGTCCCAGGCGACCAAAGCTTTCAAGGATCTGCTGGCCAAAAACCCAAACTCCCTGGCCGCTATGTTGGCCTTGGGGCGGCTTTACCGCCAGGCGGGCCTCTTTACTCTGGCAGAGAACCATTACCGGGAAATATTACAGCGTCAGGCGGATTTTTTTCCCGCTTTTCTGGAGTTGGGAGAAGTTTATGAGAAGCTGGATCAGCCCAAGGATGCTTTGGAACTTTACCGGCAGGGGCTGGAGCTGTCTCCTGAAAAGGTGAGTATCCGTTTTCGCATTGCCCGTTTACTTATTAATGAAAACCGCCTGGATGAGGCCTTGGCCGAATATCAGGCGGTTTTGGTTGACAATCCCGGCAATGCCGAGGCGCTTCAGAAATCAGGTTTGATCTATCTGGAAAAACTCGACTGGAAAGCGGCAGAAGAGGCCTTTAAACAGGTTTTGGAAAGGCGGCCGAACCTTGATCAGGTTCGTTACTATTTGGGGATTTCCCTGGAGAAGCAGGATAAGTCCGAAGAGGCCCTGAAAGTTTTTAGCGCCATTAAGCCTGGGGGCAGGGAGTATTCTGAGGTCCTGGCCCATATCGGTTATCTTTTTCATAGTCTTCATCGGGGGTCCGAAGGAATTGAATTTCTGAAGAGCCATTTGAATGATGAAACTGCCAGCCCCGGTATTTTTCGTTTGTTGTCCATACTTTACAAAGTAGCCGGCAAGGAAAGGGAGGCGTTTCAGGCCCTGGAAACGGGATTGGAAAAATTTCCCGCCGACCTCGATCTGCTTTATCAGAAGGGTATAGCGTTGGAAGAGAATGACCGGCGCGATGAAGCCATGGCTGTTATGAATGAGGTCCTGGAGATCGATCCTGAACATTCCGACGCTATCAATTATATTGCCTATACCCTTGCCGAGCGTGGCATTCAACTCGACAAAGCCCTGGAAATGGCCAAAAAGGCTCTGGCGCTGAACAACAGCAGCCATATTCAGGACACTGTCGGCTGGGTCTATTTCAAGATGGGGAATTATCCCAAGGCACTCCATTATTTGAAGATGGCGGCAGAAACAATGTCTTCGGACCCTATTGTACTCCAACATCTGGGGGATATTTATGCTGCCATGGGGAAAAAACAGGAAGCCCGGGAAGTCTATGAAAAAATACTGGAGATAAGCCCGGATGAAAAAGGTGTCAGAGAAAAGTTGAAACAGCTACCGCAGTAAACATGTCCATAAAATGCGAATAATTATCTTTTTTTTCCTTATTGCCGGTCTTCTCTCCTGCGCCTTGCCTGTTCAAGTGCCGGTTACTGTTCCCGAAGTGACCAAGGATGAACTCTTTGGAGTTCTCGCTGAAAATGCGGAGTCTTTCGCTAGCCTGAAGGGGATTGCCAGGATAAGTTTCCAGGAAAAAGGGCGGAAAACCGTGAGGGTGAAAAGCATTCTTCTGGTTGAACAACCACATCGGGTCCGTTCAGAAATTCTCGGTTTTTTTGGACAACCTGCAGCTGTCGCGGTCGTGAATGGCGAACTTGCCTCCCTTTTGGTGCCTGGAGAGGGGGTACTCTATAAGGGCGGAGCCTCTGCTCGCAACCTGCAGCGCGTTTTGCGAATTCCCCTGGAAATTAAAGATTTGATCAACTTTATCCTTTATCGGGTCCCGGTAATTGAATACCAAGATTCCAACCTGGAAATGACTGAAGAGGGTCGAAGTAGATTGCTCCTCAAAGGGAAAGGGGATTTGCAGGAGGAGTTGCTTTTCAATACTGAACAAAAGCTTGTAGAAGCCCGCTTGCAAAAGGGAGAAGAGGAAATTTTAAAACTCTCCTATGGCAATTTTACCGAGGGGGGAAATCCGTTTCCCCGACTTTTGGTTTTGAACCTTCCCAGTCGTGGGGTTGAGGCCCGGATCGAGTTTTCATCTCTGGAAACCAATGTCGGTCTGGATGAAAAGCTGTTCCACTTGAAAAAACCGGAGGGGTTTCAGATTCGTCAGCTGCCTGACCGGTCTGAGCCGATTGCCCCGGAATGATTTAGAATTATGCGACTAAACAATAAATATCTGGTGATTTTACTTTTGCTTATGGTCGGGTGGGTTTTCCCCGGCTGCGAAAGCCGGGAGGTGGTAACCACGGTGGATGACAAACCGGCGGTTCCAGCCTATGGTGATACTATTATCATGGGGACCGGTGGTGATGCTTCCAATTTGTTGCCGGTTCTGGCTTCCGACAGTGCTTCCTCAAGCGTCAATTCCTTGGTTTACAACGGTCTGGTGCGTTACGATAAGGATCTACATTTGGAAGGCGAACTGGCTGAATCCTGGGAGGTCTCACCCGACAATTTGAAAATGGTTTTTCACCTTCGGAAGGGGGTCTTGTGGCATGACGGTACTCCTTTTACCTCGGCCGATGTCCTTTTTACTTATCAGCTCTACATCGACCCGAATGTCCCTACTGCCTATGCCGAGCGTTATCGTCAGGTGCAAAAAGCGGAAGCGCCGGATCCCCAAACTTTCATTGTGACATATACCAAACCGCTGGCCACAGCCCTGGAAAGCTGGTCGGTGTCCATTCACCCGAAGCATCTGCTGGAAAATACCGACGTCACCAAAAGCCCCCTTTCCAGAAAGCCGGTGGGCACCGGCCCTTTTGTGTTCAAGGACTGGGTTCCTGGTGAAAAAATCGTCCTGGAAGCAAATTCCAATTATTTCGAGGGCAAGCCCTATCTTAAAAGAGTGGTTTTCCGCATTATTCCTGACCCCACCACCATGTTTCTTGAACTGAAAACCGGGGGTGTGGATCATATGGGGTTGACTCCCATCCAGTACGAGCGCCAGTCCGACAATTTTGCTTTCCACCGGGATTTTCGCAAGTATCGCTACCCGGCTTTTGCCTATACCTATTTGGGTTATAATCTCCGACGGCCAATGTTTCAGGATAAGCGGGTCAGGCAGGCTCTCTCCTATGCTATAAACAAAAAGGAACTTGTCGAAGGAGTGTTGTTTGGTCTTGGGCAGGTGGCCAGCGGTCCTTACAAGCCGGGGAGCTGGCCTCACAATCCCAATGTCCGAAAGTATGATTACAATCCCGAGAGGGCGCGTGCTCTTCTAGCGGAAGCGGGGTGGAGGGACAGCGACGGGGATGGTTTTCTAGATCGCGACGGCAGGCTGTTTTCCTTTGTGATTGTAACCAATCAGGGTAATGACCAGCGTATAAAAGCGGGTGAGATTATCCAGCGCCGTTTGCGGGAGGTTGGAATCGAGGTCAAGCTGCGGGTCATTGAGTGGGCTTCTTTTCTCAAGGAGTTCATCAACCCGGGAAAATTCGATGCAACCATTCTGGGCTGGACTATCCCCATCGACCCCGATGCCTTCAATGTCTGGCATTCCAGTAAAACCGGAACAGGGGAACTGAATTTTATTAAATTTGTCAGCACCGAAGTGGATGAACTTTTAGAGAAGGGGCGCCGGACCCTCGATCAGAAGCAGAGAAAAGCCATTTATGACCGATTTCAGGAGATTCTGGCCGAGGAACAACCCTATACATTTCTTTATGTTCCAGATTCCTTGCCGGTGGTTGCCGCCAGACTACATGGAATAAAGGCAGCTCCAGCCGGCATCATGTATAATTTCAATCAGTGGTTTGTTCCCAAACAAGAACAAAAATATCTGAGATAACAGGCGGACATGATTGTCTATCTGCTTAAACGACTGCTGTTGATGATCCCCCTTCTGCTCGGAATCACGATTATTTCTTTTACCGTGATTCATCTCGCTCCAGGCGAGCCGACAGACCTTCAGACCCAGATGAACCCTGAGGCCAGTAGCGAGCTTCAGGATCGCCTGCGAAGTTATTACGACCTCGACAAGCCGCTCCACGTCCAATACGGTAAGTGGCTGTCGCGTCTCGTGCAGTTGGATTTTGGAAATTCATTTGCCCAGGATCATCGGCCGGTACGGGAAAAGATTGTTGAGCGTTTGCCGGTGACCATCCTGATCAACTCTTTGTCAATAATTCTGATCCTGGGAGTGGCCATCCCCATCGGAATTTATTCCGCTACACACCAAAATTCCCTGTTTGATCGGGGGACCACGATTTTCGTTTTTCTCGGTTTTGCCGTTCCGTCTTTCTGGCTGGCCTTGCTGTTGATGGATTTTTTTGGTGTGCGCCTGGGGTTGCTTCCCATCTCCGGATTAAGGTCTTTTGGTTTTGAATACCTGAGCGCCGGGGCAAAAATCGTTGATGTTCTCAGCCATCTGATTCTGCCGGTTTTTATTTCCGCCTTTGGTGGCTTGGCTGGCTTTTCCCGTTACATGCGCTCTAACATGCTCGAAGTGGTGCGGCAGGACTATATTCTCACAGCCAGGGCCAAGGGACTCAGAGAAAGAACCGTAATTCTCAAACATGCCTTGCGCAACGCTCTTCTTCCTATTATCACTATTCTAGGCCTTTCCGTACCCGGTCTGATCGGTGGTAGTGTCATCTTCGAAACAATTTTTTCCATCCCAGGTATGGGCAAACTTTTTTACGACGGCGTCATGATGCGGGATTACCCTTTGATTATGGGAATTCTCGTAATCGGGGCGGTGTTGACCCTTTTGGGTAACCTACTTGCTGATATTTGTTACGCCTTAACCGATCCGCGTATCCGGAAATCTTGACCAAATTCGAAAAAGACGGACACATCTTTCTTTCCTTCCATCTGATAAATCCTTTTTAAATCATGGGTTATTTCCCTTCCTGGGATGGTTTGCGGGCAGGCCGGCGCTGCATTCCAGCTTTGGCCAGGAAAATAAACGAAAAGGTATAGACCTTGCATAAAATGGGAACGGAATTTTATCAATAAACCACTGAAATGATTACATGTTTAAGAAAACAGAAATATCCCCTAAAGTTTTGCTGATAGGCGCCTGGGTTTCTTGCCTACTCCTGGTTTTTTTTCTCCTGCGTGGTGCTTACCTTATGAGTGTAGGCTCCTTTTCCAGTTTTGATGTAATGGTGGTGGGGCTTAACACCATCTGCTTTTTCGGGATTTTACTGGTTTTTAGAGAGAGTCTGAAAAGGGAGAATGAGAACCGGATACGCATACTTTTTGAAAGCACCCCTGTTCCTCTTCACTGCATGGATTCTAATGGTAATATCACGCGTGTCAGTGATATGTGGCTTGACTTTTTCAAACTTCACCGAGATGAAGCCATTGGTCGTAATTTCAGTGAATTCCTTTGTGAAGAATCAAAAAAAGTTTATGTCAAGAGGGTCTTGAAAGGTTTTCGCCAGGATAAAAAATGTCGTGATGTTCAGGTTAAAGCCCTGGCTAATAATAATGAGGTTGTCGATGTCTTCGTTTCCGCATCCCCAATCAGCCAATCCATTGGAAAAGTGGAGGTCATGGTGGTTCTTTCACCTGAGAAAGGTCGAAACACCAACGATGTCTGCCAGAGGTTAGACTGTTATGATTCTTTGACGGGGTTGCCCAACAATTTTCTGCTGAAAGATCGGTTGAAGAATGCTCTGGAGCGGTGCAGGACCAGTAGGGAAAAGGTGGCTTTTCTTCAAATCGATATAGACCGCTATAAAGGAAAGAACGGGAACATTTCTCCCGATCTTCTTTTGATGGCCATTTCCAAGCGCTTGAAGGCCAACATCAGAACCGGCGATACTCTGGCAAGGCTTCCCGGTGGTGAGTTTGCTTTGCTTCCTTATGGAATTCAGCAACCGGAAAGCCTCATCCCTTTGGCGGACAGGCTGCGTCGTTTGCTCAATCAGCCTTTAAAAATTGAAGAGGAGGTTGTCCGAGGGACGGCGAGTATCGGTATAGCTCTCTATCCCGAAGATGGTCGGAACATCGAAACCCTGCTTCGTAAAGCCAACATCGCCATGTATGCGGCCAAGGCGGAAGGGGGGGATAAATTCTATTTTTCTTCGTCTAAATTGAATGCTCAAGCTGAAGCAAGGGTTGTTTTACAGAAAAAGCTGGGCAAAGCTCTGCTTAAAGAGGAATTTTCCCTTTTTTATCAGACCCAGGTCGAAATGGTATCCGGTCGAACAGTAGGATTTGAGGCCTTGCTTCGCTGGAACTCTCCTAAGGACGGTTTGCTTCTTCCTGGAGATTTTTTGCCGGTCGTAGAGGACAGTGAACTTGTTTTCCTCCTTGGTGAGTGGACTTTGCGTCATGCCTGCAGGCAGATCAAGGTGCTAATGCAAGGCAACCATCCGAATTTGAGGATCAGTATCAACATTTTTAAAAAACATTTCATGTCTTCCGGGTTTATTTCTTGCGTGGACCGGATTCTTCAAGAGAGCCAAATTGATCCGAGTCTGTTGGAAATGGATCTCCAGGAGAACCTGCTCATGGTTGAGAGTGGGAAAGTTGTAGAAAAATTGCTGGAGCTCAAAAAAAGGGGTATCCGCCTGGCTATTGACGATTATGGCCTGGGGCGCTGCTCCATTACCCAGTTAAAATATCTCCCCATTGACCGAATTAAAATCGCCCGTAAGTTTCTCGAAAATATTCCTCGCGACCAAGACTCCGAAGCCCTGATTGAAACTTTCCTGGGTCTGGCTCAGGGGTTGGGTCTGAAAACATTGGTTAAAGGCATTGAAAACAAGGAACAATGCCGATTCCTAATAGACTTGAACTGCAGGGAAGGGCAGGGTTTCTATTTTTCCAGGCCTTCGCCGCCAGAGGATTGTCTCCAGGTGTTGTCTCCTTACCTGCCCCAGATGGTTGGAAAATCGGCTTGACGGCTGAAAAGTAAAGATTTTTCAGCTGTCGGAATTTGAAGAAAAAAAGCCCTGGAGTACCGATTGATTAGCGGTTTCCAGGGCTTTTTAAATGGGTAAAATCTGATGTTCCGTTTAACCGAGCTTTTCCTTTCTCTCCTGTTCGGTTTTACAGTCGATGCAGAGGGTGGTTTCCGGCCGGGCGCGAAGACGCTGCAAAGAAATATCCTCGCCGCAAACTTCGCATATCCCAAATTCCTCGTCGTCGATCCTTTCCAAAGTCTCCCGAATTTTGCTGATCAATTTGCGCTCCCGGTCCCTGATTCTCAATTCAAAATTTCGATCAGATTCCACCGAGGCCCGGTCGGTAGGGTCTGGAAAGTTGTCCTTCTGACCTGTCATTTCCGAAACCGTTTTGCCGGCATCACGCAACAGGCTCTCCAGTTTCTGGGTTAAATGACTGCGGAACTCTTCAAGAAGTTCTTTTTTCATACCGTTTTACCTCCTGAATGCTTCAATGGCCCAATTCTATGACTTTTTCAGGGTTTAAGTCAACTTTTCATGGGGCCCTGAATGTCGGAATGTGGTCATTTGATGTAGATTGAAGCCTGTTGTAGCAAAATTCCACCCAAAACTAAAGCCGCTATCCAAAAAGAGATGATGTCGCCGCGTTTGACCGGTGGCGAGGTGGCGAGTTCTTTGGTTTCCTGGCTGACGGAGTTTTCCGGGAGACGGGCCAGGATTTGCCTCATAAGGTCTTCGAAGTTTTGGTAGACATTGGAGAAAATTAAAAAACTTTCTTCGGTGGAGAGGGTGGAAAACATTCTTTTCCTAAGGCTGAGCGATTCAAAGGAGTTGATTTCACTGAAAAGAAGGGTTTTTCGCCTCAGAAATTTGTTGTGAGTGATGGAATTTTCATTGATAACGAGAGAACGGAAAAGGTTTTCGATAAAGAACACCGTCAAAAAAATGTTTAAGATAGACAAAACAATCAGCTTGGAAGAAGGTTCCTTCTGAAAGACGCACAGGGCCAGGAGCAGGTATCCGAAAAACAGGCTCAGGGTGAGAGGGATCATAAACGCTTTGCGGATTTTATAGGTTCTGGTGTCCATCAACCGGTCTCAAATGCTAAATAGTGTTTACAGGTGAAAAGTAACTTGAAAAACCAATATGTCAGTTTTCAAATATCTTGTCGAGAATTTCCTGGACGTGGCGGACCCCCGTCAGTTCAATGTGGCAGGAAGTCTGAAGGTTTTTGAGGTTGCTTTCCGGCAGAAAACAGCGCTTGAAGCCCAAGCGCTGTGCCTCTTTCACACGAATATCAGGGCGGGCGACGGCCCGCACTTCACCGGTCAGGCCGACTTCTCCAAAGATAACCGTTTGCGCCAGGATCGGTTTGTTGAGATGACTGGAAGCGAGAGCGGTAATGACCCCCAGGTCAACCGCCGGCTCATCCAGGCGGACGCCTCCCGCGACGTTGAAAAAGATGTCCTGCCCCATGAGGGGAAGGCCGGCCTTTTTTTCCAGAACGGCGATAAGGAGCGACACCTTTTTATGGTCGATGCCGATGGTGGAGCGTTGCGGTGTGCCGAAAGAGGCGCTGGAAACCAGGGCCTGAAGTTCTACAAGAATCGGCCGCGATCCCTCCAGGGATGGGACGACCACGCTGCCGGCGCTTTTTTCGGGGCGTTCTTCGAGAAAAATCTCGGAAGGGTTGAGAATCTCCCGCAGGCCCTCTTCTCCCATTTCGAACACTCCGATCTCATTGGTGGACCCGAAACGGTTTTTTACTGTACGCAGAATGCGGTAAGGGTAGGAGGGGTCCCCTTCGAAATAGAGGACGGTGTCGACCATGTGCTCCAGCATGCGCGGTCCGGCAATGGCGCCGTCCTTGGTGACATGTCCGACGATACAGGTGCTGACTCCTTCGCCCTTGGCCAGCTGCATGAGACGGCCACCGCACTCCCTGACTTGGCTGACGCTGCCCGGCGCGGATTCGAGTTCCTCGGAAAAAATGGTTTGGATAGAGTCGATGACCAGGAAGGCGGGTTTGAACCTCCGGACATGATCAAGGATTTTTTCCAGGGAGGTTTCTGCGATGAGAAAGAGGGCTTCCGAAGATGCCTTGAGGCGGTCGGCCCGCAACTTGACCTGGTGGGGTGACTCTTCGGCCGTGACGTAGAGTGTTTTGCGGCTGCTTCCGAGATGGCTCATGCATTGGAGCAGAAGGGTCGACTTGCCGATGCCGGGATCGCCTCCGATCAGAGTCAGAGAGCCTGTGACAAAGCCGCCGCCCAGGACCCGGTCCAACTCAGACATACCGCTTGAATATCGCACCTCCTTGGGGGCGTCGAAATCGCTGAGATGCTGAATTTGGCTAGTGGTTGTCACAGCGGGAGAGCGAGCGGCCGTTTGATGATGAACCTCTTCAGCCAAAGTGTTCCACTGTTGGCAGTCCGGGCATTTCCCCAGCCATTTCGGGCTCTGATAACCGCAGGATTGACAGGCAAAAATGGTTTTTGGTTTTGATTTTCCGGCCATGCGATTTTATCCGGGGAAATATATTCTCCCACTAAAAAACATTTATCTCACCGGGATTTTATGATATTTTCACATTCTTTTTTTCGGAATAACCGTTTGATGAAAACGGTTATTCTTTATTGCCTTGAGGCAAAAAAGAAACTACTATAGACAAAATAACCAGAAAAGTCATCTTTAAATGACGGGATGCCAAAGCGACCGTGTGAAAGGATGATCAGTTAGCATTGCCCGCTTTCGGTATTTCCCTCAACTTTAAAAAGAGGGGAATTCGTCTGTGGGATTTTATTTGTAAGGAACCAAGTATATGTTGGATAAAAAAATTATCAAAAGCCTTGAAAGTATTGTCGGACGGGAGAATGTTTCAACGGAAAAAGCCGACTTGGTCTGTTATTCCTTTGATGCCACCCAGCAGCGCTGTCTGGCCGAGGCCGTTGTTCATGCCCATTCGGCGGAAGAGGTCAGTCGTGTTCTGCAGTTGGCCAATGCCGAGAGATTTCCGGTTTATCCGCGGGGTGCGGGCAGCGGTTTTTCCGGAGGAAGCATTCCCACGGAGGGGGGCGTTGCCCTGGTTTTGCAGGGCATGGATAAAATCCTGCGGATTGATGAAGAGAACATGGTTGCCGAAGTTGAGCCGGGTGTCGTGACCGAGACGTTTCAGGAGGCCGTGGAAGAAAAAGGGCTTTTTTATCCTCCCGATCCGGCATCTTTGAAATTCAGCACCCTAGGCGGCAATGTGGCCGAGTGCGCCGGGGGGCCGCGCTGTGTCAAATACGGGGTAACCAGGGACTATATCCTGGGTCTTGAGGTGGTCACGCCCACGGGAGATATCATCCGCACCGGCGGGCAGACCATGAAAGGGGTTGTCGGTTACGATCTCACCCGCCTCATGGTTGGCAGCGAAGGAACCCTTGGGGTTATCACCAAAATTATTATTAAGTTGATTCCTCTGCCGCCTGCAAAAAAGACCATGCTGGTCATTTTCGATTCTATCCGTGGGGCGAGTAAGGCCGTCTCGCAGATCATCCTTGGCAAGATTATTCCCACGACTCTGGAATTTATGGATTCCACAAGCATCGACGTGGTTCGCAACGCCACGGATGTGGTTATCCCCGAGGAGGCCAAAGCGATTCTGGTGATAGAGGTTGATGGCGAGGAAGAACTGCTCGAAAAACAGGCTGCGCGCATTCTTGAGATTGTCACACCCTTCGGTGTGGTCGAAACCCGGGTGGCGCGTGATCAGGCTGAGGCCGAGGATATCTGGAAACTGCGGCGCAGTATTTCGCCGAGCCTGCGTCAGGTCAACCCCAACAAGTTTAACGAGGACATCTGTGTACCCCGGAGCAAGATCCCCGACATGATCCTGGAACTGGAAAGGATTTCCAAAGAGGTGGCGGTGCCGATCATCAACTTCGGTCATGCCGGCGACGGCAATATCCATGTCAATGTCATGGTCGACTGTTCGGTTCCTGGTGAAGAGGAAAAGGTTGACCGGGCTTTGGAGGAGATTTTCAAGGCGACCCTGGCTCTGGGCGGAACCCTCAGTGGAGAGCATGGCATCGGTATTACCAAGGCGCCGTTTCTAGGTATGGAACTTAATAATCCGACAATCAAGTACATGCAGACCATCAAAAAGGCCTTGGACCCCAACAATATTTTGAACCCTGGCAAGATATTCTCTGCCTCGGGTCAGGTGTGAAAAGCAACATGAAAGAGCTGAAAAAACAACCGGAACTCAAGGACTACGCCGACGACATCAAGCAGTGTGTCAAGTGCGGGACCTGCCATGCCTATTGTCCGATTTTCGACCAGGAAAAACGGGAACCTATGGTGGCACGAGGCAAGGTTACCCTGGCGCAGACTCTTCTCAACGGCGAGGTGGAAATCGACAAACGTTTCATGGAGAACATTTCCAAGTGCCTTCTCTGTGGTACCTGCGCTGACAAGTGCCCCAATCTGGTGCCGGTCGATGAAATTGTCATGGCTTCAAGGCGCGAAATTGCCAAGCGCAAGGGGCTGACACTGTTCGGCACGGGTCTGTCCACGACTCTGAAAAGCCCGGCTTTGATGAAACTCATGCTGTGGCTGGGGAAAACCTTCTCGTGGCTGGTTTTCCGCAAGGTGCCCGAAAAAAGCGGTTTGCGTCTGCGTTTTCCCGCGCCCTATATCAAACGCGACCGGACCATCCCCAAAATCGCCCCCAATTCTTTTCGGGATCAGCATCCCGAATTCATCCCCGGGGATAAAGACAAGCCCCAAGTCGTGTTTTTCACTGGTTGCATGGTCAATTTCATGTATCCCCATATCGGCGATGCCGCCATCCGGGCGCTGAAGTTCCTGGGGATAAATATCCACATTCCCAAGGAGCAGGGCTGCTGCGGGGTCCCGGCCCTGTCCTCCGGGGACGGTGCTACCGTGGATGAGCTGACACGGCGCAATTTCAATGCTCTGGCCGGGATCGAGGCGGATTATATTGTTACCGCCTGTGCCTCCTGCAATGCCGGGTTGCGCGGCAATCTCAAAAAAACCGGTGAGGAAGGGGCGGTTCTGGCTGCCAAGGTAATTGATATCCATCGCTTCCTGGTTGACCAGGGACTAGGCGGGAAGCTGGCTGAACTTCCACCGGCTGAGGACAAAGTCAGGGTCACCTATCACGATCCCTGTCACCTTCGCAACCAGGGCATAACCCGCGAGCCGCGCGCCATTCTTCATGCTCTTCCTGCCGTCGAATTTGTCGAGATGAAAAATGCCGATCAATGCTGTGGCCTGGGGGGAACCTTTTCCGTTTATCACTACGGCATGAGTCAGAAAATTGGGGCGAAAAAGGCGGCTGCAATTGCCCAAACCGATGCCCGCTTGGTGGCTACGGCCTGTCCGGGTTGCATGATGCAGCTCCTCGATTCCATCAATCATGCCGGACAGGATCAACAGGTATGTCACGTTCTCGAACTGCTGGCATCCGAACTGGAAAAGCTGGACACCGGCAAATAATAAACCGGTAAGCTAATTATCCGGAGAGGTTGACATGAGCAGGGGCCTGGGACTTTTTTCAGGGGGTCTGGACAGTATTTTAGCAGCATTAACTTTGCGTCGGCAGGGCGTGGAAGTCTGGGGTGTCACCTTCGTGACCCCCTTTTTCGGTGCTGAAAAGGCACGCAAGGCTTCGATCCTTCTCGATATTCCCATCGTTGTCCGGGATATAGGGCCGGTTCATCTGGAGATGGTGAAAAAACCCCGTTACGGCTATGGGAAGAACATGAACCCCTGCATTGACTGTCACGCCATGATGTTTCGCCTGGCCGGTGAGATAATGCGGGAAAGGGGTTTTGACTTCCTCTTTTCAGGGGAGGTCCTGGGCCAGCGTCCCATGAGCCAGAATTTGAGTTCCTTGCGGGCGGTTGCCAATGCCTCCGGCGTTGGTGAGTACATTCTTCGCCCTTTGAGCGCCAGATTGCTCTCTGTGACTCCCATGGAAGAGAACGGATTAGTTGATCGAGAGAGGCTTTTCGACATTCAGGGCCGAACCAGGAGACGGCAGGAGGAGTTGGCCAGGAAATGGGGGGTGAGCGAATACCCCTCCCCCGGAGGTGGATGCCTTCTTACGGAAACGGGTTTTTCCAACCGGCTGCGGGATTTGCTGGAATATAGCGGGGATGCCACCGTGGAGGATGTGGAATTGCTTAAAGTTGGCAGGCAGTTTCGCCTTTCCCCGCTGGTAAGGTTGGTGGTCGGTCGCAACCAATCCAATAATGAGGAAATAAAAAAATTTGTAAGACCGGAGGATTATCTGATTCAGGCGGCCGAATTTCCCGGTCCACTTGGGCTTTTACGTGGACAGCCCGGCGACAAGGATATGGAAATGGCGGCGGCTTTGGTCGCAGGCTATGGCAAAGGAAGGGATCGGGATGAGGTCCTGATGGCCATTCGCAGGGATGAGGACTACCGCACGTTGGCCGTTGCTCCTGCATCCAGGGAGGAGATGAAAAACCGCCTGATTGTCTGAGTATTGGTTTTTCGTTTTTCCTTCCAAATAGGAATGAAAAAAGCTCCCCGGTGTTTAACCGGAGAGCTTTTTTTGTCTTTTGACATCAGCGCGGGAGGGCTTACATCATACCGCCCATGCCGCCCATACCGCCCATGCCGCCCATGCCGCCAGGCATGCCGCCGCCATCATCGCTCTTCGGTTTGTCAGCGATGGTGCATTCGGTGGTCAGCATCAGGCCGGCTACGGACGCTGCGTTCTGAAGGGCGCTGCGCACGACCTTGGTCGGGTCGATAATACCTTCGTTGAGAAGGTCGCAGTATTCTTCAGTGGCTGCGTTGAAACCGAAGGAGCCTGTTTCGCCCATAACCTTGTTCACGATGATGGAACCTTCGACACCGCAGTTAGTGGCAATCTGGCGAAGAGGTTCTTCCAGTGCCCGTTTTACGATCTTGACGCCGAATTGCTGTTCGCCGCCCAGTTCGATCTTTTCCAGGGCTTCGATGCAGCGCAGCAGAGAAACGCCGCCGCCGGGGACGATGCCTTCTTCAACTGCGGCACGGGTTGCATGCAGTGCATCTTCAACGCGGGCTTTCTTCTCTTTCATTTCAGTTTCAGTAGCTGCGCCAACTTTGACAACCGCGACGCCGCCGACCAGCTTGGCCAGGCGTTCCTGGAGCTTTTCGCGGTCGTAGTCGCTCTTGGTGTCATCAATCTGGGCACGGATCTGCTTGACGCGACCGTCGATATCGACTTCGGAGCCGGCACCGTCGATGATGGTGGTGTTGTCTTTGTCAAGAACGATACGTTTTGCGGAACCGAGCATGTCAAGAGTGGCGTTTTCGAGCTTGAAGCCGAGTTCTTCGGAGATTACTTTACCGCCGGTCAGGATGGCAATGTCTTCGAGCATGGCCTTACGGCGATCGCCGAAACCGGGAGCCTTAACGGCGGCGACATTAACGGTGCCGCGCAGCTTGTTGACGACCAGCGTGGCCAGGGCTTCGCCATCGACTTCCTCGGCGATGATCAGGAGGGGACGGCCCTGCTTGGCCAGCGGTTCGAGAATGGTAAGCAGGTCGCGCATGTTGCTGATCTTTTTGTCATGGATGAGGATCGAGGCATCTTCCAGAATGGCTTCCATGCGATCCGGGTCGGTAACGAAATAGGGGGACAGGTAGCCACGATCAAACTGCATCCCTTCAACGGTATCCAGGGTGGTTTCCATGGCTTTGGCTTCCTCGACAGTGATAACCCCTTCCTTGCCGACTTTTTCCATGGCCTGGGCGAGAATGTCGCCGATAGTTTTATCGCTGTTGGCGGAAATGGTCCCGACCTGGGCGATCTCCTTGTGGTCCTTGATCGGCTTGGAGAGTTCTCTCAACTGGTTGACGGCAGCTTCAACCGCAGTATCGATGCCGCGCTTGATTTCCATGGGATTGTGACCAGCCGTGACCAGCTTTACGCCTTCGCGGTAAATGGCCTGGGCCAGGACGGTTGCGGTGGTGGTACCGTCACCGGCGACGTCGGAGGTTTTGGAAGCAACTTCCTTAACCAACTGGGCGCCCATGTTTTCAAATTTATCTTCCAGTTCGATTTCTTTGGCGACGGTTACGCCGTCTTTGGTGATGACGGGGCCACCGAAAGATTTTTCGATTACAACATTGCGGCCTTTGGGGCCGAGAGTTGCTTTAACGGCTTCAGCCAGTTGGTTGACGCCGCTGAGAATTGCGCTACGGGCGTCCTGCCCGAATTTAATTTCTTTTGCCATTGTCTAATTTCCTCCTTATAAACAGGCTGTGTTTTTAATAATCAGATTTTTATTCGACAACGCAAAGGATATCTTCTTCGCGCATGATCAGGTATTCCTTGCCGTCGAGCTTGATTTCCGAACCTGAGTATTTGGCGAAGAGAACCTTGTCACCCACCTTGACATCCATGGGAACGCATTTTCCATCAGGAAGTTTTTTCCCTTTGCCAACGGCAAGGATTTTTCCTGTCTGGGGCTTTTCTTTGGCGGTGTCGGGGATAATGAGCCCGCCGGCGGTTGTGGTTTCTCCCTCCACTCGTTCAACGATGATACGGTCCTGCAAAGGTCTTACGTTCATTGCAAATTGCTCCTTTCTGGTGATGAAAATATGAGTAATGACTTTGTTTGCAAAAGAATTAGCACTCGACAGGGGTGAATGCTAACAACGGCACTTAATATAATTAGGCCCTGCCGAATGTCAAGGGTTTTTCAGAGGAAAAAAATAAAAAGAGAGTTTTCCCGAGCAGGTTTTTTCCCGGAGGACAAAACAGTTGAGATGAAAAGGGGATGCCGGATATCGAATTGACAAAAAAATACTTAAGGTGGTAATAGATTCATTTTACAGAATTATTACAAAAGCCGTTATTTTCGGGAAAGAGAAACTATGAAAAAGAAACTGTTTATCCCCGGTCCTGTGGAAGTCACTGCCGATGTCCTGGAAGCCATGGCAACCCCGATGTTCGGGCATCGGACTAAGGAATACGCAGACCTTCATGAGAAAGTGGCTTGTGGCCTTCAAAAGCTCCTTAATGCGGAAAGGCCGGTGTTCCTTTCGACTTCCAGCGCTTTCGGTGTGATGGAGGGTGCGGTACGCAATCTGGTGCAGAAGCGCTGTGCCTCTTTTGCCAACGGCGCGTTTTCGAAGAAATGGCATGATGTGACTCTGCGGTGCGGTATTGAGGCAGATCTGTTTGCCGTGGATTGGGGCCGGCCCATCACTCCGGAACTGGTGGATTCAGCCCTTGCCGGCGGCAAGTACGATGCTATGACCCTGGTTCATAACGAGACCTCAACCGGGGTGATGTCGCCCCTGGAGGAGATTGCCGAGGTTATGAAGCGTTACCCAGAGGTTTCTTTTATCGTCGATACCGTTTCTTCCATGAGTGCCGTGCCCATTGATGTTTCCGCCCAAGAGATTGATGTTTGTCTTGCCGGTGTCCAGAAAGCTTTCGGATTGCCTCCGGGATTGGCAGTCTTTGCCGTCTCCGAGAGAGCTTTGCGAAAAGCCGAAACCACACCGGGGCGCGGCTATTATTTTGATTTTGTCGAGTTTGAAAAAAACGCTGCCAAAAACAATACCCCCAGCACACCCTGTATCAGTCAGATTTATGCTTTGGGTCATCAACTCGAAAAGATTTTTGTGGAAGGGCTTGAGAATCGCTATGAGCGTCACCGTCAAATGGCGGAAGCAACCCGGGCATGGGTCCTGGCTCAGGGTTTTACCCTTTTCCCTGAAGAGGGTTTTTGCTCCATGACGCTGACCTGTGCCTGCAGCGACGGCCAAACCGATTTGGAAAAACTTAAGAAGTTGGCCGCAGAAAGAGGTTATGCCCTCGACAACGGTTATGGGAAGATCAAGAATGAGACCTTTCGCATAGCTCACATGGGTGATTTCACCATGGAGGATATGTGCGAATTGTTCAAGCTTCTGGAGGAATTGCTGCCTCAGGTTCGAGGCTGATGTCATGCAGGATATCTGGCTGAAGGCAGAAGACCGTCAGGTTAAACAAAAGAATCTTCAACCAGGTGGTTTTGTCTCTCCTTCAGCTGTTTTCCCTGTCTTTAATCCCGAAAGCGTTTGGTGAGATCTTTATAAGCATCAATGCGGCGATCCCGAAAAAATGGCCAGGTTCTTCTCAATTTCTCCGATTGTTCAAGATCAATGGCGGCCACAACAGTTTCCTCTTCATGATTACCGGCCCGGGCGAGAATTTTGCCTTGGCCGTCGGCTAAAAAGCTGCCCCCCCAGAAATCGATACCTTCCCCTTTTTTCTCAGGATTCTCCTCAAAACCGACACGGTTGGCACTAATTACCGGAATGCCGTTGGCGATGGCATGGGAACGCTGAATAGTGGTCCAGGCTTCCAACTGGTGGTCTTTTTCATCCTGACCGTCGGTTGGTTCCCAGCCGATGGCCGTCGGGTAGATCAATAGATCGGCCCCGGCCAAGGCCATGAGGCGGGCGGCTTCCGGGTACCATTGGTCCCAGCAGACCAGAACCCCCAGTTTCCCGATGGAGGTTTCAATGGGTTTGAAGCCAAGGTCGCCGGGCGTGAAATAATATTTCTCGTAATAGCCAGGATCGTCAGGGATGTGCATTTTTCGGTATTTCCCTGCTATCTGTCCGTCATTTTCCAATACCACTGCGGTGTTGTGGTAGACTCCCGGCGCCCGTTTTTCGAAAAGAGAGGTGACCAGAACGACGCCAAGATCTTTAGCTAGATCGCTAAAGAAATTTGTCGAGGGGCCGGGAACGGGCTCTGCAAAATCGAAATTTTCTGCGTTTTCATTTTGGCAGAAATAGGGTGTGTTGTGGAGTTCCTGGAGGACAACCAGACGTGCACCCTGCTTTATGGCCAAGGTGACAGCTCCGGCGATCTTCTCCCGGTTGGCGTCGGGGGTTGCTGCAGACTTTTGCTGTATTATCCCTGCTATTAGTTTTTTCATTCTATCAATCCTGCCGGCAACTGCATGGTCATGCAATGGAGAGAGCCGCCCTGGCGGATCAGTTCGCGGCAATCAATACCGATAATTTCCCTCCCGGTAAAGGCTTCTGCCAACCTCGCCAAGGCTTTTTGATCGTTTTCATCCTCATAGATTGGTGCCAGGACCGCCTCATTGATAATCAAAAAGTTAGCATAAGTTGCCGCAAGGCGCTCCCCTTTTTCATCGTATTGAGCTCCGGGCATGGGGAGAGGAATAAGGCGGTAGGGTTCACCATCTTGTTTTCTAAAGTCCTTAAGTTCTTTTTCCATCCTTTTTAAAGGTTGGTAGTGGGTATCCTTGCGATCGTCACAGGCTGTGTAAGCGATAGTGTTCTCGTTGCAGAAGCGGGCGAGAATATCGACATGAGCATCGGTATCGTCACCGGCCAAAAAACCTTCGTGGAGCCAGAGAAATCTTTTAATACCAAGAAAAGACGAGAGCTTGCTTTCGATTTTTTTTCGGTTCAGGTCAGGGTTGCGATTGGGGTTCAGCAGGCATTTCGAGGTCGTCAAAAGAGTGCCTTGGCCGTCTGTTTCAATACTGCCGCCTTCAAGGACCAGATCAGCAGCTTCCAGGTTCGCATCAGGAAAACAACCCTGTTCGAACAGTTGCCCGGTGATTTGGTTGTCCAGACAGGCAGGGAATTTCCCCCCCCAGCCGTTGAAGACAAAATCCAATAAAACGGCTTTGCCTTTTTCAAATACCGTGATGGGACCGAAATCCCTGGCCCAAGTGTCGTTGCATGGCACCGCGATAAAAGTGGTCCTTTCCGGTGAGCATCCGGCTACCAGGAGTTCGTTTCGGACAGACGTGATTTCGGGGGCAATGACCAGGATATTTTCAAAACGGTTAATGTGATAGGCGATTTCCAGAAATGTTTTGCGAGCCTGATCAAGGCGCGGAGCCCAGTCGGAATTTTCATGGGGCCATGCGAGCAGGACGCCCCACTGTCTTTCCCATTCAGCAGGCCAGCGCGCGGTCATCGCAATTATGACTCCTTTCCCTCATGAAAATCGGGCTGCAGAAATGCCTATATCATTTTTTGCCATAGTATTTCCGGTGGCTTAAAAAGTCAAACAGGAGTTCTGCGTACATATTTTGCAAAAGAGGCCCTTATGAATTTTTCATGGGATTTTTCAAAAACGGTCAGGATTGGCCTGAAAAGCGAAATTTTTCTCAATCTCTTCCTTTTGGCGAGCGCGGCTTTGCTTTTTTCGGGTTTTCTCCTGATTCGTTTTGCCGAACAGGAACTTGTTTCCCAAAGCGTTATTCTGGCTGAGGAAACCGTTCGTGGTGTTCTCAGAGGGGTGACGGCAGGCAACCATTCACCCGAAATGAAACCTGATGTTCATATCGAAAAAGTCAGGACAATTCTTCAGCAGCACCATAAAGGGGAAATGGTCCGCAGTTGGGAGTTATATGATGACAAGCTGATGATTGTTGCTGAGTTTAAAGGTAATGCTTTAGCTAAAAGGGGTAAACCATCTCGCTGGAAACTCAATACCCTGGCGGAGATCGAGATTGATATTAAGTATCCGCCTTCTTTGGTGGCGTTTTTCTCGGCTGATTCCGATTATCATGGGGATGTGATTGTTTCCGCTCCGTTGCGCCAGGGCCGTCATTCGATAGGGCTTCTGGTAATGGATTTTTCTCTCGACCATATTCCGGAGCGCATCAGAGCGGGGCTGGCCAGTTTTTTTGGTTATGCTCTGGTTGCCGTTCTGGTGGTGATCGGCAGCGGCGTTTATTTTTTGGGCCGCAATGTGGTCCGTCCGGTTGAAAGGCTGGTGGAAAGCACCCGTATGGTGGCCCAAGGGAACCTGGAACATGAAGTTGAAGCAGAGGGGCCTCGAGAACTTGCCTGCCTGGCCGATTCTTTTAACACCATGGTTGGCTCATTGAAGCAGAAACGCCAGGAGACAGAAAAACACATTGAAAGGCTTCAGGCTTCCAATAAAGCTCTCCAGGAAACTCGCGAGGAACTGGTGAGGTCCGAAAAAATGGCCTCGGTGGGGCACCTTGCCGCCGGCATGGCCCATGAAATTGGGAACCCTCTTGGCGCCGTTCAGGGCTATCTTGATTTCCTCCGCGGGGGAAATCGTGATGATGTGGAAAAGGACATTATTGAACGTTCTTTGAGCGAGATTGAGCGCATCAATCGGCTGGTAAGAGATCTTCTTGATTACGCCTCTCCTCAACGTACACCGGAAGAACTGTTCGATCCTGCCGAACTTGTTCGGGAGGCGATGAATATTCTTCAAAGCCAAAGTGCTTTTGAGGGTCTTGAGGTTGTTGACGGACTTCCCCCGAGTCTGCCTGCGGTACGCATGTCCCGGCATAAGTTCATTCAGGTGATGATCAATCTTCTTCTCAATGCCAGGGATGCCACTAGTGGAGCCGGAGTCATAATGGTAACTGGTGGGGAAGAAGGGGCATCGGCCTGGATTTCTGTCGGCGATACCGGAGAGGGGATCAAAAAGGAAAATCTTCGCCAGGTTTTCGATCCTTTCTTCACCACAAAAAAGGCGGGGAAAGGGCGAGGCTTGGGGCTTTCAGTATGCCAACGCATATTGAAGGAAGCTGGCGGCCGGATCGACATTCAATCAGAAGAAGGTGTGGGTACGGTATTTAAAGTGGTTCTTGCTAAGATGGAGCATTCTTTTGATGAAAAAGAGGTTTGCAAAAATATTAGTTGTGGATGACGAAGCCTCCATGCGGCATATGCTCCGCCTGGTGCTGGAAAGGGAGGGCTATGAGCTGGTGGAAGCAGCCGACGGCGAAGAAGCCTTGAAGCTTCTTTCTGAAACCCCCTTTTCTGTTGTTCTCTGTGATATCCGTATGCCGGGAATGGACGGTCTTGCCCTTCTTTATCAGGTTCGAGAGCGGTTTCCGCAGGTTACGATGATCATGATGAGTGCCTACGGTACCATCGATACGGCGATTCAATGTCTTAAGCAGGGTGCCTATGATTATATCTCCAAGCCATTCAAGACTGACGAGGTTGTCCTCTGTCTGAAGAAAACCGAGGAAAGGCTTGAACTTCGGGAGGAAAACAAGCGCCTGAAAAAAGATCTGAAGAAAAACGAGGGTGCCTGGGAACTGATTGGAGAGAGTGCAGGCATCCATCAAGTGAGAGCAATAATTGATCAGGTAGCCGATTCCTCTCTACCGGTCCTGATCACAGGCGAAACCGGTACCGGCAAAGAGGTGGTGGCCCGTACTCTTTTCCACAGGAGTGGATTGGTCAACGGTCCTTTTGTTTCCGTCAACTGCGGTGCTATTTCTTCAGGTCTCATGGAGAGCGAATTGTTCGGGCATGTTAAAGGGGCTTTTACCGGTGCGGAGCGGGAAAGGGAAGGACTCTTTGGGGCAGCTGACCGCGGGGTTCTGTTTCTGGATGAAATTGGAGAGCTTCCTTTGGATCTTCAGCCCAAGCTTTTGCGCGTATTGCAGGAAGGGGAGGTACGAAAAGTCGGCGAAACCAAACCTGCCCAGGTGAATGTACGCATCATTGCCGCGACGGCAAGGAACCTCAAGGAGGAAGTGGGACAGGGGCGGTTCCGGGACGATCTTTATTACCGGCTCAATGTGGTTGAGCTTTGTGTCCCGCCGTTGCGGGAGCGACGTGAAGACATCCCCGTGTTGGCTGAGTATTTCATCCGTCGAATTGCTGCAAAGGAAGGTTATGAACCGCCCCAGTTGGGGAAAAATGCCGTGGAACGGCTTAAGAGCTATCACTGGCCGGGCAATGTCCGGGAGCTGCTTAACTTCATGGAAAAAACCATGATATTCAACCGAGGGAAAGAAATTGACGTTCACGCACTCCCTTGGGAGGTGCGCCGTGAAAAGAGGGAAGACCAAAACGATTATTCTCTCAAAGAAGCAATGAAGCGGATGGAAAGGGAATATATCTGCAAGGCTCTGGCTGCGACCAACGGGAATCGGACTCTTGCGGCCGGACTTCTGGAAATCAGTCTTCGTTCTCTTCAGTATAAATTAGCGGAATATGATCTTTCCTGACCACGAATTTTTTTGCAGATATCCATGCAAACTTTGCGCAGTCAGAGCCTCCGAAAGGAGGCTTCTTTATGTCTAATAGTGGCAATAAATTGATTTTAGTGAAGGCTAAAAAGGGGAAAACTGTTTAATAATATTGATGTTTTTTGTGGAGGAGCAATAGCTTTGGATTTAATTCTTTTTAATTAATAATTTTGGAATGATGTTTGCTGAAATTCTAAGCAAGGTTGTTTAACTAGCCGTTCCCAAATTTCTTTTAACCATAATTGGATTGATGAAAGTATGAGGAACATGATTTGGCAAAAAGGCTTTACCCTCGTCGAACTGGTAGTAACCATAGCAGTTCTCTGCATTGTCCTGACAATCGCGACGGTTTCTTTTAAAGACACGATCTGGCGCAACCAAGTCAATACTGCGGCAAATGATTTAATTTCTGCCTTTAATTATGCTCGCAGTGAGGCGGTGACGCGGAGTGTGGTGGTGGCGGCCTGCCGCAGTGAAAATGTCAATGAAACCGTTCCTTCTTGCAGCACAGGAATTTCCGGCTGGGAAACCGGCTACATCGTTTTTGTCGATACCAATGGCAATGGTTCGCGCGATACAGGTGAAGACCTGTTGCGTGTTTTTGCCGGGCCAAAAGGTAATGTGACAATGATTGGGGATGCTAATGTGGCAAACAATATCCGTTACGCAGCCACAGGGTTTCTCTCTTCAGGGGGCAGCGGTACGGTTGAGGTGAAAAACGACAGTAAAACCATTGATGTTGTGCTTTCTCAAAACGGGCGAGTGGCGAGTGATTAAAACATTATGAAAAAAACGATTTCAAAACGGCAATTGGTTATTGGACGTGATGGTCTTCAACGTCGGATGAAGACTGTAGGCGGTTTCACCCTCCTCGAAATTCTGGTGGCCCTTCTCATTATTTCCGTTGGTCTGCTGGGTTTGGCCGGCCTCCAGGGAAAGGGGTTGCGCGACAACCAAAGCGCTCTCTTGCGTTCTCGTGCAGTGCAATGCTGTGAGGATATTTTGGATCGTATGAGAGTCAATCGTAATGAGGCTGTCGATGGCAGCTACAATATTGTTGACCTCACCAAGGATACCAGTTTGTCCACCAGTTACCAACAGATGGTCCGGACCGATCTGATGCAATGGCAGGGGTCTCAGCTTGCACAACTCCCAGAGGGCAAGGGTACGTTGTCTGTGAGCAGCAATGTTGCAACTGTTACGGTGAGCTGGTCAGAGGCGGAAGGCCTCCAAACAATGACGGTGAAGACGAGACTATGAGGATTTTACCTGGACAGAATAAAATGCGGATTGGCAGCCAGGGCGGTTTTTCGATCGTCGAACTGTTAGTTGCCATGGCTATCGGCCTGGTTTTGACTGGTGGCATTTACCAGCTGTTTTTGGGAAGCACCACCAGCTATTCGTTTAATGAAGACCTTTCCCGCTTGCAGGAAAACGGCCGCTTTGCCATGCACGTAATGCGAAATGAGGTTAGAGGAGCGGGCTATCTTGGGTGTTTGCAGGATGCCGAGGCGCTTTCGAACACCCTGACTTCTGCGACCAGTTTTCTCTATAGTTACAAAAATGCGGTTTATGGCCTGGAGGCTGCTTCAGGCGGCTGGGAGGATAATAGTGGCACTGTCACCCCAACGGCCACCGGTACCGACAACCTTGCCATCACCAGTCCGGTGGTTGGCAGCGACATTCTGGTCATTCGCGATGTCGACCCCGACATGAGCAGTGTATTGACTGCAGATATGGATACTAGCGTTGATTATGGTTTAACTGCGGAGACCGGGCTTGATCTGGCCACGGGTGACATTCTATTGGTAGCTAATTGCCAGGCGGCGGCGGTTTTCCAAGCCACGGGTTATAACAGCGGGACGGGAAAAATTTCCAACACCTCTGATCTCGGTTTTGAATTCGGCAGCGGTTCCCAGGTTTTCCTTCCTCGAACAGTGATTTACTACATCCGTAATAATAGTGATGGAGAACCATGCCTTTACAGAAAAATAAACCAGGGTGCTGTCGAAGAGTTGGTCGAAGGTGTGGCCAACATGCAGGTGCTCTATGGGTTGGACACAAATGGGGATTATGCGGCGGATATATATGAACCTGCCGATGATGTGAGTGACTGGATGCAGGTTGTCAGCGTGCGCGTCGGCCTGGTCATGCAAACCGTCGATGAAGTTCTGAGGGGACCGCTGGATACGGCTACCTACAATGTTGACGGGGAGGGTGGTGCCGACTTTGATCCGACGGACGATCGCCGTATGCGGATGGTTGTCGGAGGCACTATTGGGTTGCGCAACCGGCTTCATTGATAAAGGAGACTGACTCGGATGAAAAGAGTATCTGGTTTCGGAAACGAAAGAGGAGCGGTCTTGATCACGGGCCTGGTTCTTCTTCTCGTTTTGACACTTCTTGGCATCACCTCCATGCAGGGGATAACCCTTCAAGAACGCATGGCGGGAAATCTCGAACAGCAGGATTTCGCTTTTCAGGCTGCCGAAGCGGGGTTGCGTGCCGGCGAGGCGTATGTGCAAAGCAATTCTCCAACCTCGTCTGACATCGCAGACACGAGTGGGCTCTATTCGCCGGCTTCTGCGGGCGACACCCCGGTTTGGAAAAGCGTGACCTGGACAGATGCATCGAATAATTGTTCAGCTAATGTTAGGGCATATACAAGCGACACCCTGAAAGCTTGCTACATCATCGAGTTCATGTTGGATGAAGCGACCAATCATTTCTATATGTATCGCATCACGAGCAAAGGGCAAACCGGTAACGGCCAGGGTGAGGTGGTTTTGCAGTCAACCTATAAACTTCCCTATACGCCTTGAGTCCTAGAAACTGGCCATTAAAGGGGTTTTGTAAACATATGGAGGTGGAAAATGAGGTTCTTCTTAACTTTCGCGGTCACATTGCTGGTGATATTTATTTTGGCAGGAACCGCCTGTGCCGGCGCAAACCAAAAAGGGCCAGAAAATAACAACATCATGGGTGTAAAGGCTGAAGCAAAGCAAAAAAAGCCTAAAAACGGCACGATAATGGCCGTTAATCCGGTTTCATCCGTGGTTGAAATCAACAATCGTGCTTACCGGGTTGCGGATGACGTTCGCATATGCCGAAGTTCGGAGCCCGAACATTTGTTGAGTTTCAGTGCTCTAATGAAAAATCAGGATGTGAGCTATTGGCTGGAAAAAAAGGGGAAAGTGTTTGAAATCAAGGCGCTCGTCATTCATGAAGAAAGTTAGCCCGTAAATTGGGGGGACTTTGCCTTAAATTGACATTTTAATACCAGATAGAAAATGTGGAAAAGTTTTTTTGAGGTGAAGTGATTATCAGCCAACCGGATTTGTAAAAGGCGAAAAACGCGTGTGGGTGAGTTCTTTTCAAGTCACAAGCTTATTCAACGGTTAAAACCTTTTCCGGATTCGACAATTACAAAAAAATCGTTTTATCCCTTAGTTTTCGGTGGGGGGGATAAAGGCTGCGATTGAAAGGAAATAGCCATGTTTTTCAGAAAAACGACATTCACTCAACATCGATGGTTGCAGTTTTGGGTTTTCACTTTGGTCTTTGGTCTTTTTCTGGATGCTATTCCCATGGCGCAAAATGCCAAAGCGGAAATTGCCTCGGTACCCTTGTTTGCTTCTGTCGAAGTTGCTCCCAATCTCGTATTCATTATTGACGACTCCGGTTCGATGCAGTTTGAAACCTTGCCTTCGGCTGTCACTAATGACGGGCCTGCAAATAAGCGAGTATACTATATGTTTCCGCCGGTTAGCGATGTCTACGGCGGCAGTGACTACTGGCCAAGCTACAACACGGTACCCTGGTTTGGTGCAAATGACGATATTTCCGCTTTTTATCGTTCTTCTCATAATAATCTCAGTTATTACAACCCTGAGGTGCGTTATCTGCCCTGGTCGAATCCGGACGGCACTTTCTGGCCCGATGCTGATCCCAACAGAGCTTACCACAACCCCGCCAAAACGTACAAGGGTTACCGTGATCTCAACTCCAATAACTATCAGTACGCATGTTGGAACGGATATTATTGTAATAGCATTTCGTTTTATCCGGCCACTTATTTCGAATACGATGGTAGCGGGGATGTCGAAGACTACCATAATTATTCCCGCATCGAAATTAAAGAAGCCAATGAGCCATTTAAAGGTGGGGTGAACAGAACGGATTGTGCTGATCCCGAAAACTGTACCTACGAAGAAGAGATACAGAACTTTGCCAACTGGTACACCTACCACCGCTCCCGTCTTCTGTCGGCTCGCGGCGGTATTGGCCGGGCGTTCGCACAACAAGGTGAATATATTCGTGTTGGGTATGGGGCTATAAATGGAAGTGGTAGAACCCTTGATGGTGTCTACAGCGCCGGTACCATGGTCATGGGTGTGCGCAATTTTTCCGGAGCTGACCGGGAAGATTTCTTTGACCATCTCTATGGGGATTCGGTCGGTGCTAATGGTACCCCCTTGCGGCGCGGACTGGATGATGTGGGCCAGTACTATTGCCGCGCTGATGATAAAGGCCCGTGGGACTCGACTCCCGGTACAGATGATGCCGACGACGGGTGCCTGGCCTGCCGCAACAGTTATACCATTCTCATGACTGACGGCTACTGGAGCGAGGGCTCTAGCTATGAGGCGAGGAGTTATACCAGACGGGCGAATGTGGATGACCATAATGGACCTGAAATCGATAATCCGGTGTTCGGGGGAGAAGATTATCAGTATACACCTGAACATCCCTACAGGGATGGATATTCAAATACCCTGGCTGATGTTGCAATGTATTACTGGAACCGGGATCTGGTGACGACCATAGCTAACAAAGTACCGGTTTCGCTTTTTGATGAAGCCTACTGGCAGCATATGGTGACTTTCACCGTGGGGCTGGTGGACTCGGGAAGTCTTGACCCTGCTACGGATTTGCCCGGTTTGGAGGCAGGTACAACAAATTGGCAAAATCCGACAAGCGATGATCGTTACAAAGTCGACGATCTGTGGCATGCGGCTCTGAACAGCCGCGGAGACTTCTTTTCAGCCACTAATCCGGTCGAGTTTTCTGAAAAACTGATGTCTTTACTTAACGCTTTGGTCCAGCGAAAAAATGGTACTGCAGCCGCCATTGCCACCAACTCTACAAGTCTGGTTGATACCACTCTCATTTATCAGGCGAAATACGACAGCAGTGACTGGAGTGGAGAACTTATTGCTTACAAAATTAATAGTGACGGATCGGTGGGTGACGTGGAATGGACGGCTGAGGATAACGGCAGTATCCCAGCTTATGGCAGCCGCACAATCTATACGTGGGATGGCATTGCCGGCGTCCAATTCACCTGGGCTAATCTGACAGCGACCCAGAAAAGCGCTCTTTACAGTGCTGCAGACGGGGAAACGGAAGACACCGGCCAGGATCGTCTCAACTGGTTGCGAGGCGATCAGAGCAAAGAAGAAGGACAGACGGGTGGTTACCTTCGTACCCGCAGCAGGGTTCTGGGCGATATCGTTAACTCGGACCCCTTTGTTGCGGGCGCAACCGATTTTGGGTACGAAGACCTCCCTTCCGGGGTCGATGGACAAAGCAGCTACGCCGAATTTCTGACCTATAAAGAATCCCTTTCAAAGATGGTCTATATTGGTTCAAATGACGGCATGCTGCATGCTTTCGACGCGGCCACAGGTTTAGAAAAATTTGCCTATGTGCCGGGTGGGATTTTTGACAAATTAACGGATTTGACCGACCCCAATTATACTCACCAGTATTATGTGGATGGTTCTCCCTATGTCGGGGATGCCTATATCAATGGCGGATGGAAGTCCGTCCTGGTGGGGGCTCTCGGCGCCGGAGGGCGTAGCGTCTTTGCTGTTAACGTTTCAGATCCTGATAATTGTGCAGTGCTTTGGGAATTTACGGACGAGGATCTGGGATATGCCATCGGACAGCCGGTTGTAGCCCGCATGCAAAATGGGAAATGGGTGGCGATTTTCGGAAACGGTTACGAAAGTGATAATTATAAGGCATTTCTTTTTGTCGTCGACCTGGAAACCGGTGCGCTTATTCGCAAGATTGATACGGAGGCGGGAAGTTCTACCAGCCTCAACGGCTTGGCTACGCCGACGCTCATTAAAGACAGTCAGAAGACCGTTAAATATGTTTATGCCGGTGATCTGCTTGGCAATCTGTGGAAATTCGATATGACCGATACTGACTCCGGCCAGTGGGATGTTGCTTTCATTTCTACTGACCCGGTTACTTTTGCAGAGACCAAGCGTCCTCTCTTTAAAGCGCAGAGCTCTACAGGAACAGTTCAACCGATTACCGCACCAGTTGTGATCGGAGAACATTCCCAGTACGGCGATATGATTTTCTTCGGTACGGGCAAGTATTTTGAAACCGGTGATGATGAAGATCTTTCGGAACAGAGCTTTTACGGTATTTGGGATAAGGCTGATGGTAGCTATATCACCACCACCGATCGTAGTGACCTTTTGGAACAGACCATTATTGCCGAAGGTCTGTTACATAGTGAGTCGAGCGATCCCCTGCGGGTGGTCTCTTCAAATGCCGCCGATTGGACAACGGATTTGGGCTGGTATCTTGACCTGGTTTCACCGGTTAATTCATATGAGGGCGAGCGGGTAGTGAGTGCCCCTCTGATCCGTCATGGCCGCATTGTTTTCACCACTCTTATCCCTTCCGATGATCCTTGCTCTGCAGGGGGGTCGAGCTGGCTTATGGAGATGGATGCTCTTTCGGGTGCCCGTTTGGAGTCCTCCGCACTGGATATTAATGGAGACGAGGTTATTGACGATAACGATAAGGTGACGATAACCATTGACGGAGAAGAAGTTACCGTGACAGTAAGTGGGATCGATTCTGGTGTCGGTATCATCAAAACCCCCGCAGTAATTGCCGATGATCCTGTGGAATATAAATATTCAGGTGGGTCTGAAGGGGGTATTGCGGTCGTTCGCGAAAAGGGGAATGAGGGTGATGATGAGGATCCCGATCCAGGTACTTCTACGGGTGGCCGTTGTTCCTGGCGTCAAATAAAATAGTAACCAATTAAAACAATCTATTTTTTCTGGAGAAAAAAGTATGAAATCTCAGGATGGTTTTTCCCTTATTGAACTATTGGTCGTAATTGCCATTTTAGGTCTTTTGACCGCCATTGCGGTGCCGGCCTACAATGATTACCGCATGCGCTCTAACCGTTCAGAGGCCCGGACCTCATTATTGGAAGCGGCCCAGGATTTGGAGCGTTATTTTGTTCGCAATAACACCTATACGGGTGCAACCATCAGCACCGATCCTGATGATACCATTAACCAGTATTCACCCCATGGGTTCTATGAACTTCAATGGGTTGGAGTTCCAACCGTGACAACTTATACCCTGCGAGCGGTGGCAAGAAACGCTCAAGTCAATGATACAGATTGCGCCACCATGACCATCAATCAAGTGGGAGCCAGAACTCCTGATGCTTGTTGGTAAATACGCTTTTTTAAGTCAAGGGAAAAAGCCCGGCCATCTTGTTAAAGATGGCCGGGCTTTTCTTTTGTGCGCCAGGTATGGCCGGTCGCACCTTGGATGGCGTTGTTACGGTCCGCGTGGTGGTAGGGTGCGAGGACTTGTTACTTCGACCCAAATCAAATTGTTACTTTGGACTTTGAGCTGATCATGACAGTTAAAGATTTCAGAAAGAGTTGAACCGTAAAAATATGTTTAGGGTATATATTCGAAATGACCTAATTGATGTGCCCCTTATTGGCTAAGATCAACCGTTATGCCAAACGCTGGCCCCCCCTATAGCTATTTCCAGGAAATGACAAATTAATTTTAAAAAAATAATTATTCCTGCAAAAATTTTAAATCTCTCCTAATAATAAATATCTTTTAGCTGATTGCAGCCCTTTGGCGGTTGGCGAAGACCCCACCATCAACCGAACCATTTGTAAAATAAAGCTTTTTGTCCCTCATTAAAAATATTTGGCAAGGTATTTGTTTTATTCATAATACCTGATCGAGATGCTGTTTGTGGCTAGCTAAAATTTATGAATCATACTTTTCCAAACTCTATGGGGGCTGGTGATCGTATGCGAAACCCTATTTTTCAGAAAGGATTTACTCTTGTCGAACTGATTGTGACGATAGCGGTTCTTTGTATTGTTTTATCCATTGCCACGGTCAGTTTCAAAGACATGCTCTGGCGCAATCAGGTCAATGCTGCGGCTAATGATTTTGTCTCTGCGCTGAATTTTGCCCGTAGCGAAGCAGTAACGAGGGGCCAGGTGGTGACGGTTTGCCGCAGTACCAACATTATTTCAACCGACAATCCCGCAACTCCGGTTCCTTCTTGCAGTACGGCTGCAGGAACCGGGTGGGAAACCGGCTATATTGTTTTTGTTGATGGCGATGCCGATGGTTTGCGTGAAGTCGATGATGAGTTGCTTCGGGTTGTTGCCGGACCAGGGGGCAACGTAACCATAGTCGGTAATGCAACTGTAGACGACAATATTTCCTATGCAGCTACGGGGTTTTTACAGGCCGGGGTAGGTAATGGAACGGTGGGTGTTGCCAACGGAAGTAAAACAATTAATGTTGTTCTTTCCAACAATGGTCGGGTTAGGACTGAATAGTCATAAAAAAATAAATTTTAAAAATTTAATTTTTTCATGAATCCGTGAGTAAATTTATGGCAGACTGTTTTTTACCCGTCTGTAAGCTCCTCGCGCAGCTTATCCGTCAGCCAATCTCTGGTAGAGACCATCAAAAAGCCCCCAAGATAAGCCGCTATGGCAACTGAACCGCAGCTTCAGGCAGCGGCCGGTCTTTATCATTTATCATTCGGGCCGCCAGATACATCAGCTCCTGAATAACGGTTTTCAGTCGTCGCCGTTTGGCTGGATGCCGTACCGGCGTCTTCTCCCCGAGAAGACCCGTTTGACCAATAAAGCGCAGGAGATTGTAAGCCAGGGCAGCGCAGGTCATTGTCAGGCTGTTCACTTCGAATTTTTCCGAGGGTAGCCGTTCCAGATCCATGTCGGTTTTGAGTTCGCTGTGAAACTGTTCGCTGGTGCCGTGATTCTCGTAAAGGGCGATGACCTTTTCGCCAGGCAGCGTCAGGCCGGTCCACCAGCCTTCCAGTTCGATGTCGGGCTCCAGCAGCAGCTGGCCCTTCTTGTCGACGCCGCGCTCGGTGACGCGAATCACCCGATGGCAGGCCAGTTCATGCTGGGTGCCGGTTTTGTCTTTCCAGGTATAGGTGTCATGGTCGTTTAAAAGGGCTATTCGTTTTCCCGGTCGCGGCTCTTCGATCCTTCCTTCGGATAAAGCCCGGCGGTGCCAGAGGGTTTTGCTTTGCCCACGGGGATTCCATTTGAGGATGTAATCCGTGCCTTCATGCCGGGCCAACTCGATACGGGTTTCCCAGGCATCGTGGGCCGAATCGAGACGCACCAGGAGGGGCTCGGCGGTCAGGTTCAGGGGCTTGTGCAACACCCAGGCGAGAAACGGAATAAAATTTTTCTGGCTATGCTGGGAGCTTTCCCGGTATTCGATCTCCAGAAGCCAGCCCTCTATGGCCAGATAAGCGGCGATGGGGCGAAGCCATCCATGCCCTTGTAGGTACGGGAAACCCCCTCTTTCCTGGTGCCGGAATTGTCCTGGGTGAAGACATCGATGTCCAGGGGAGAAAACAAGGCTCCCGATTTGTGCAAAAATCCGGTGCCGCAAGAGTTCACGATGTGTTGAAAGGTTTCGGCGTGCTGCTCCAGGCGCTGGCGTAACGTTGGCTCGGACGGAACCTTTTTCAGCCCCAGAGAATTTATAAAAAACTTGTCCTTGCGGAAATATTCAAAAGCGGCAAAGTCGCTTTTGCCGAGGCACAGCAAACCAAAATAACTGCGCACCACATTGGCGTGGGAGATGGCCCCTTGAATCATCCGGGGCAGTTCTCCCAAGCGTTGGCACAAGCTGGTGAAACGGTTGATGCCCAGTCCGACAAGAGTCAGGTCGGAGTGGGAGGTATAGAATTTGTCTTTGGACTTTTCGATGATAAAACGTTTATGGTAGTTCACCCGCCAAGTGAGATTTTAACGAGTTGAATATTAACACAAATAGCAAATAAATTTAGTAACTTATATTTATTTGCGAGAAATTTCTACGAGCGTAGTCTCACTTATTCAGAATTTTTACATGGAGTTGGCAACTACCTCTTTTAGATGATGATAAAGCTGGTTTCGCCTTTTTAGACATTCTGGTTGCCCTCCTTATTATTTCCGTTGGGCTGCAGCGGAGGATTTAATGGGGCGAAATTCACCTCAGTGGTAGGTTTTATAAAGGGTAGAGAAGACAAAATACCCGGTCATCTTAACGAAGATGGGCGGGTATTGTTTTTCGTGCATCAGGGGTTTATGGCGGTGTAAATCATTTTGTGTAAATGGCTTGGGTTTTAGTTGTCAGTAAGCTGGCATTCTGCCTTCGAATAGGATGGAAAAACG
>JAFGRU010000112.1 GCA_016934985.1 Deltaproteobacteria bacterium | reverse complement strand
TGGTGATTTTTTAGGGCTGAAAATCGCCAGACATGTTGGGCAAAAAAACCGGCCAAATTTTTTTAATTTTTTATCCTGCGTTGTTTGAGAATATACGCGGAAAAATTCCGCGTGTCAAACGTAAAACTGCGTGCGTAGATTTATAATTTTTTAATTTTTATGGTTTTTATCTCAACATTTTGTTTTTACTGGTGTTTTTAAAACCTAAGCGTGCATATGTTTGGTTTAGACAGACGCATATGTTTAACAGGCAAACTTAAGCATGGAGGGCAGTGTGTCAATAGCTGCGAGACTCAAGGCCGCCCGGGAGTCATTGGGCAAAAGTCAGAAGGAGATGGCAAACACTTTAAGCGCAAGTTTCCGCGCATGGCAGGATTATGAGGCGGGGAATAATGTGCCAGGTGGCCGTGTGTTCGAGGCGTTGGCGCGCTTGGGGTTTAATACTAACTGGCTACTGATTGGCGAAGGGCCGATGCGGCTGGACGGGGAAGGGCACCAGGGCGCAGCGACCGGCCCAGAGGGTGGCGATCAACTCGATACCGAGCTGATCGGTGAGATTATTGAAGAGGTCGAAAGGGGGCTGCAGAAAAACAACCTGCAGCTGCCGCCGGAAAAACTGCGGAAGCTGGTTTTTGTCATTTATGATGGCGTGAAAGGGGGTATGATAAAAGAGAGTGAGTTGAAGAACAACGTGATTTTATTAACAAAAATGGCTGGTTAAAAACTACCGAAGGAGTTGTTACTATGATGAATTGGAAAAATGACTTGAATGTTATTATGGAAAGTACCTCGACCCGTCAGAGAACTGCCGACCAGGCCCAGCCCGCAACCGTCTTCCAGAACTGCACGATTATTACCGGCTCGAAAGCCGTGGTGAACGCCCAGCCGCAACCCTGTTGCTGCCCGTGGCGTTATGTTCTTGCCGTCCTGGCCGCCCTCGCGGTATTATTGGGTCTGGTTAAGGTCGAGGGGCCACACACCCAACCCCCGGGGCTTTGGGCTTAGATAACAATTATTATTATCTTATAATACTTTCCCAGGCGGAACACCAGGTCGTCGCGTCACTGTATATATATAATGCACCGCATACGCCTCGAGACTGGTGCCAAACCAAGCGGCCAAAAAATCAAAAAATCGGCCCGAAAACGCCAAAAACAATCGTCGCATGGTTTGGCACCAAAATTATTAATTTAGACGCCGCCCGAAAAAATAAATACCACCTAAACGTCCGTTTAATTTGCCATTTCCCATCTATCAACGCCAATTCCCGCCATTTCCCACCTCATATCCCCATTGGTGCCCAATCAAATGCAGTGTCACACATTCTGCACCTCAACCTTTTTGTCTGATAGTATTTTTTTGAAGCAGTCTTTTCCTGACCACTTAAAAAAAGCGATGTATTGTTTCTGACAGGCGGGGTTGTCATGGAAAAACGCAAAGTCATTGTGAACGACCTTATGCAGACGGACTATGTCTATTTTCTCACCGAGCCCATGGGGGAAAATTTCCACCCGGATTTTTCCCCGGACCTGACGCCGAAACAGATGCTCGAAATGGGGGTTTTCGGCGGCAAATATCTAACCGATTGCCAAAATGAATTCCCTGCTGATTGGTTTAAGCGTGCCAAGCTCTGCCATGACCGCCATGTGTCCGAATTGAATTTTTTTGGTGTCAACGCCTCACAGCCCTTGTCGGTGTGGCGGGAAAAGGGTTGGATTGATGCTGATGATCCGCGCGGCTGGTTTCAGTGGTATTGCCGTTATTTCATGGGGCGCAGAGGTCCCGATGATGAGCGCCAGATCAAAAGATGGAAAGCCATGAAAAGGCATATTGCGCAAATTCGCAAGCATTGTCTGAAAGGGGATCTGAGTTGCCGCCCAAAGCAACGGCAGGCTTTGTTGAACTGGGCTTATGACAGCCGTAAATTTTGAAAACAAACTACTGCCCGCCAGAAGTAAGGCCGCCAAAGAGACAGCAAAAAATAGAAGGTCAGACTTTAGAGGCGCGAGGCCACATAGGCCAGGGCTTGGTCTACGGCGGTGGTTACAGGTTCGGTCGTGGGCAGGATTTCTTTAAGCTGTTCAATATATCGGTGGTGCTGGAGGATCTTGAATGATGCGGAAAAATTGAGATCGTAAACCCATCCCACTTTCAGCAGTTTGAAATCGTTGAGTGTTTTCATGTCCTCGAATTTGGCGACTTTTCTCCCCAGGAGTGCATCGAGGATTTTTGGAGAGCAATGGGGAGTATCCGGCAGTTTGTGCAAAACGGTATTCCTTGAATCCCGGTCCTGGTCGCGATAGTTCTGAAGGAGCACTTTGTAAACGTCGAGTTTGTCGGCATCGCGGATCAGCCTCATAAACAGCAGGGAGCGTTCGTCTTTCTCCTCTGGAAGTGCCGGCACATTGTGGCAGGCTATCGCCCGGCAGATCAATCGGCGGTCTTCAGCATCCAAGCCATCCAGGACGCCATGACACTCGATTTCACGTATCCCCATCAGGGCATGATTGTCGGACACCGCATCGTTGAAAGTCTGATAAAGGGAAAACTGCCTGAAACGGCCCACGTCATGAAGCAATGCCGTTAAGCGGGCATTTAGATGATCCTGCGAATTCAATTTTAGAGCATCGGCCAGGATTGCCGCGTTGTGGCAGACCCGATGAGTGTGATCCAGTTTCAGGCGGATTATGGAGTTGTTGATGGAGTCGTTGGTGAAAAATCCTTCCACATAGGTCTCGAACCAGTTTTTGGTTTTTTCAAAAGTTTCCTGCATTTATTGGTAATCCTGACGCCGGTGAGTTGCTTCTGGGTCTTTTCACGTCCTTTGGCACAATGTTTCATTATAAACACTGCTTAACCAATTCCGGAATATTTTTTTTCCGCTTTTGGCTTAAACTTGAAAGAAGCTTTCGATATGTGGTATTGGTGTTAGGGAATTCTAAAGAATTGAAAATTGTGCCGGGAGTTTGTCGGACTTGGGGGAAGGCATAGTATGTGATGTGCCTTGCTGGTGTTATTGAGCGGGTTAAATGGTATGGAAACAAATCTTTTTCACGTGCTTCAGCGGGGTGACCACAAGCAGCAGGTTTTTTTTGAGGAGGACGACTATCAGGCTTACATTGATATGCTGGCCCCGCTTTGCTCGGAAACAAATATCCGGATATGGGCCTATTTGATGATGCCAAATCATGTTCATCTGGTTCTGGCAACCGATACGCCGGTAGAGTTGCGTAAAACCATCGGCAGGGCCAATTGTCTTTACAGGCGCAGGATTAATTTTCGCAAGGGTCTGGACCAACGTTTATGGCAGGACCAGATGCTGATCTTTTCTTTGCGGAAGGATGAGCAACTGTTGACGGCGGCTGCTCGTTATATTGAGTTGGAGCCGGTGGGGGAGGGTTTGGCTGCAGCGGCTGAGGATTATCCCTGGAGCAGTGCACGTGCCCATCTGGCGGGCCGGGATGACGGTCTTGTCGCGGTAGAACCCTTGTTGAGTCTTGTTCCCGACTGGGAAAAATTCCTCCTGGAAGGGGGCACTTGTGCTTTTGCCAAGCGCTTCCGGAGCCAGGAACGAAAGGTTGGAATGTTCCAGAGACTCCATTTTGCAAAGATTATTTCCAGGATGACCGGCAGGCGTTCATCTTTCCGTCCGGCCTAAGCTGGGCAGGGAACATAGCTTTCAAGCTTCGACTTCTGCCTCCCGGGAAGATGCCGAGGGGTCTAAATAAAAAACTATCAGTAATTATTCGCCTTATCGGCACAATGCCTCGCATCACCCATTCCAAGGGCCGCTTGAACCCAGCCATAAGGCTTTGCTGCCGCCATCCGGCCGGCAGATGCCCTTTTCATGGGCGACACGAGTCCTTGTACTGAATAGTATCAACAATTATTTAACCTTTTTATGCGGGCTGATGGCCTCGCCAACCCCTTTTGGCACGGGTTGCGAGGCCATTTTGTTGAATGGGACAAGAATTTTTCCGCCTTTCTCTTGACGCTGAGAACGGCGTTTTAATACACTGGCTGGACCGGCATGGGAATGGAAAGGATATACAGCTTTTCCCTTTATTTTGCTACGTGTGCTGCCGCCGGGACATATTGCCTGAATCCGGGAGTAGTGACCGGGCACCAGCGCCAGCCATTGACCTGCTTAAGCATTCCAAAAATAACCGAAGGCCCTATGGGTGCGCCTCAGATTTTTGAAAAGCTATTGCAGGCAAAGCATTTACACTCTTAACCCGCTCCCAACCCAAGGATTCAGATTCTAGATTCGGAAGGATTAACCTGCAGATGGACGATAATAAATGCCTGCGGTGCGGACAGTGCTGCTTTATGCCGGACAGCCAGGGCAACCTGACATCCGAACCATGCAGATACCTTGTTTTCAATGATGACGGGACGACTCAGTGCAAAATTTACGAGGACCGAATCGGCACCCGTTTGAACGAAAAAATAGTGTGCGGTTTCCGTTGTGATGACCGTTTCAATTATGAGAACTGCCCCTACAACAGTGGAGAAAAACCGACTTACAGCGTCAACAGAAAAAGGGTTCGCCGTATATTCTGGCGAAACACCTGAGGATTATTCCTTTCACGCTATTGAAACGTTGGGGCCGGTTGTAATCAACAGGCTTCTCTTTTCTTCTGTTTTTTCGCTGATTTGGGCTTTGGCAAGTTGAGGAAATGAAAAAATGAATAAGCATGTTCCCTTGCAAGAGATCAATTCCCGCATGGAACGCTTCAGGGCCAAAATGGACCGGGAGTGCCCCGACTGGCAAATGGCTGCCATTTTCGGCAAGCTCAATCAGTATTATTTTACCGGGACCATGCAGGACGGCATGCTGCTCGTCCCGCGGGAGGACGAGGCGGTGTTCTGGGTGAGGCAGAGCATTGAACGCGCTCTCGATGAGTCGCATTTCAGTGTGCTCAAGCCGATGAAAAGCTACCGTGACGCGACGGCCGGTATGGGAAAAGTGCCGGATACGGTTTACCTTGAAACGGAAGTGGTGCCCCTGGGGCTTTACCGGCGTTTTCAGAAATATTTTCCCTTTAAAGAGGCTCGGTCCGTCGATTTTCAATTGTCAATGCTGCGGGCCGTCAAAAGCGACTTTGAGCTGGACCTGATGCGAGAGTCGGGGGAAATCCATCGCCGCATTCTTGAGGAGCGGGTACCGTCATTACTCAGGGAGGGGGTGTCGGAAGCTGAGTTTGCGGCGGAACTGTATGTCGTCATGATGGAGGAAGGGCACCATGGCCTCGCCCGTATGGCCATGTTCCAGACCGAGATAATCCTTGGCAACATCTGCTTTGGCGAAAGCTCGATTTATCCGACCTATTTCAACGGGCCCGGCGGAAATCTTGGATTGTGCCCCGCGGTGCCGCTCTTTGGCAGCCGGGAACGGAAGCTTCGCAAGGGGGATCTTGTTTTTATTGACATTGGCTGCGGCGTGGAAGGTTACCACACCGACAAAACCATGACCTACGTGTTTGGAGGGTCTCTTTCCGAAGAGGTTGTCAGCCAGCATCAGCAATGTGTTGATATTCAAAACAGAGTGGCAGCCCGGTTAAAACCCGGCGAAATTCCTTCGAAAATATTTGCCGACACCATGAACAGCCTTAAGCCGGATTTTCTGGAGAACTTCATGGGGTTTGGTGAGCGCCGGGTGAAATTTCTGGGTCATGGCATCGGTCTGGCGATTGATGAGATCCCGGTTATAGCCGAAGGTTTCGATCTGCCGATGGAGGAAGGAATGGCCTTTGCCCTGGAACCGAAAAAAGGCGTCAAAGATATTGGCATGGTCGGCATCGAGAACACTTTTTTGGTGACTTCCGCTGGCGGTGAATGTATCACCGGCGATAACCCGGGCCTGATGAAGGTCTATTAATGAAGAAAATCCTTGCAGCATATGGGTTTCCTTGCCCTTGACGTTATGGGCATGAGTGTTGTATACAATGTCACTGGTTTTTTAAGGTCAACCAATGTCGCGAGGGATTGACGGCGGTCATCCGGGGCTGTCTCTTGTACGCCTATTTTTTTGTCACTTTTTCCGTTTTGCGAAGTTTTTTGAAAGAAGATTTAGCTTATGCCTTATACACGTTTTTTACGCGCCGACCATGTTCTTCCGGACCTGAAGGCGCGGACTCTTGAGGATGCCATTGTTGAAATCCTTCAGGCGGTCACAGGTAAAGCCCCTGATATAAATACCGAGGTATTGATAGACAGTGTCCTGTCCCGGGAGAAGATGCGCAGTACGGCTGTCGGCGGCGGGATAGCCTTGCCGCATGCCCAAACCGGCGAGATTCGCAGGCCCATGATCCTGATCGGCCGTTCGCAGCAGGGAATTCCTTCCGGCGCATCAGATGGCGAACCCGTCAAACACCTCTTTATGGTTCTAAGCAAGGGTAGATTGACTTTTCGTCTGCTGGGTCGACTGCGTGCGGTTCTGGAGGACCCCTCTTTACGTGAATCCCTCGAGCAGGCTGAAACGGCCGAGCAGATGGTCGAGTTGCTCATGCACAGGAAAGGGTTGGCTCATGAATTGGAGCAGGTCTTTTCCGACCCCGATCATGCTTCCCAGATCGAGAGCGATAAAGGAAGAAAGCTGCCCCCGAAAGCTGTGACCTGGCTTGGTCGCTTATTCAGTGCGATATCCCAGGATACCGCCTTTTTCCTTGGCCAGTTGAGGGTTTCTTCGACTTTGTGGAAAAAACTGCTGCTGCTAACCGTCACTTCGGGGGTGGTTGGTGGCCTGGGGGCGATCCTGTTTAACTGGACCATGGACATGAGTGGTCTCAGCTTTGAAAGCCTGGCCGATGCCATGCCTTATCCCTGGATGGTTGCCCTGGTGCCGGCCCTCGGGGGGGTTCTTTGCGGACTTATCAAACAGCATGGCGGTCTTTCTTTCGATATCCCCTGTGCGACGGATGGTTACGTTGAATGCGTTCAGCATGACGGCGCGGTCAAACCGAAAGTCCCCTTTCTGCTGATTATCGCAGCTTCCATCACCATCGGGTCGGGGGGGAGTTGCGGTCGTGAATGTCCCACGGCCTATATCGGTTCCGGTCTCGGCGCTATTGCCGCCCGCTTCATGCAGTTTCTCCGCCTTGATAAACTTCTTGGTGTCAAGCTGGGCCGGCGTGATTTCCGTTTACTGGCTATCTGCGGAGCTGCTGCCGGACTGTCGGCTATTTTCAGGGCGCCGGTCGGGGCGGCACTCTTCGTCTGCGAGGTTCTCTACGAGCATGGTATGGAGGCCAAGAGTATTCTGCCCGCCCTGCTTTCATCCTGCATTTCTTTTTTGGTTTTCTCTTCCGTTTACGGTTTCGAGCCCCTCTACCGCATGGATTCAATCTGGCAGTTCGGAATTTACAACCTGCTTTTCGCGGTTTTTGCCGGGGTTGGAAGTGCCGCCGTGGGCTGGTTCTATGTGCGGTTTTTCTACAAGGTTTTTCACATCGCCCGCGCCTCCAAGCTGCCTGACTGGATTAAGCCGGGTATCGGCGGTCTGCTCCATGGCGTTCTTATCGCCACGATCGGTATGCAGCTCTGGGGGCTGGGATACGATGCCATGCAGGATGCCATTGATGGCCATTACGGCCTCTGGTTTCTGTTGATTCTCTGTTTCGGCAAGATCATCGGTACCGCTTTTACCGTGGCTGCCGGCGGCAGCGGGGGGGTTCTTGCGCCGAGCCTCTACGTCGGTTGTATGCTCGGTGGTTTCCTTGGTCTGATATTTGAGTCTTTTTTCTCCATCGGCACGCCCATTGGTGTCTATGCGGTAATCGGCATGGCGGCTCTCTTCTCCTCCGTTGGGAAGGTGCCATTCTCGCTGCCAATTCTGCTTATGGAGGCAACCCGGAATTTTACCCTTATTGTTCCCATTTTCCTGGGGAGTGCCATCGGTTACGGCCTGTCTGGTCCGTTCAAAATCTACGAGAGCCAGGAACCCTATCCAGGTGGCAAGGTAAGTGGAGGTTTTAACGCCTTGGGCGAGACCGAGGCTGATCTGCTGGCGCCTTACCCGGTTTCGGCCGCCATGACTAAAGAGCTTGATGTCATTGAGGAAGGAACTCCCGTCTCCGGTATCTTGCGAAAGTTTAAATACAGCGACAGCATGTTCTTCCCGGTTCAGGGACGCGACGGCAGCTATAAAGGAACCATTGCCCTGGATCAGATGAAATCCCTGCTTCTGGAGGAGCATGTGGACAAGCTTGTTGTCGCAAGCGACGTGGCGGATCTCAGTTATCCGGTGGTGACGGCTGACCTGAGCCTGGCCGAGACCCTTTCCAATTTCGAAACGGAAGGGGTCCGCTTTCTTCCCGTTGTAGATGAAGAGAATATGCTGATTGGGCTGTTGGACCGGCAGGAGGTTATGAAGCTCCTGAAAAAACAGATTTTAGATCGTACTGCGGGAACCGAATACCTGGGTACTTCGCGCTGGCGGAAAGCGGTAGAATCGGATTAGCAGACATTTATTCTGGCCGTTGGCCAGGCAGCACCCTGTAACAGGGAAGATTTCTCGGTAAATTTTTTATGATCCGGCAATCGGGACACAAGCCAGTGTCCCGATTTTTTTCAGGCGTGTGCGGCAAAGTCGTCCACGCCTG
Organism: Deltaproteobacteria bacterium; assembly: GCA_016934985.1. GTDB lineage: Bacteria > Desulfobacterota > Desulfuromonadia > Desulfuromonadales > JAAYDE01 > JAFGRU01. Next base: position 12,797 of record JAFGRU010000112.1, on the reverse strand, counting down.
TCCTGCTTATGGGGTTTTGAACCCGGTAGCCATAATTATCCAGATTATCGGCACAAGAAGGCCTCGCCTCGCCCATTCCAATGGCCGCGGGAACCCATCCTTAGGGTTTAGCTGCCGCCATCCTTGCGGCAGATGCCCTTTTCATAAGCGACACGAGTCCTTGGGCTGAATAGGTGCTCTTGTTTTTCCTCTGTTGATTTATTTTTGTCCATTAGTATATGGAAAAGTCCGTTGCAGTCCCTTTCCGGACGTTGTAAAAATGGACTTGCCTGTTAGTATTGAGACAGTTTTTTTCAGCCGGGTTATTTACAATGGTTCTTTTCGGGTTGGGTTGCTTCCCTCGGCGAGCCATTTGAAGTTATTGGAGATAGTGCTGACAGGTTGAGAAAAAAATAATTCTCCCAGGGAGCTGTGTCAGGAAGCTTCTGACAGGAGTATAAGAGCGGTCGGGTTTTTATTTGTGTTGACTTGAAACTCAGTGCCGTTGTAGATTTAAAACAGTGTTATAAAATCTCGCACTATCTCTCGAAGAGGTAACCGGTTTGTCGCAAGTGGCAAAACGGGTTTTCTTGGAGTGTCTTTTTTCTAGCTTGAAGTTCAGGATACCCGGTTTTATGTGGTCTGAGGGTGCTGGTGTTTGACCTTTTGGCTGAACACTGCTGGAAATAAAACTTTCGAAGGAGCCGCAGCAGTTCCGGCTTCTCTCGTTCTGCCAAATTCCATTGGTATTACCAAAGAGCTATGTTGCAATGGGTTGCCGGGGAAAAGGAATTTTTCGAAAAATGGACAGCAGAACCCTTGGGGATTAGTTCCTCGGGGGTTTTTGTGTAAAAATGACCTGTTTTCATTCTTGTCGCCTGGTTTTCCTGTCCGCAGACTGAAACGGGCTGAGATTCCTCCTCGAAAAAGCACCCTTTCGAAACCATGCAAGGAATTTTCTTTCGTCAATTAAAGGAAAATTATGGGAGTTATTACAATTAAAAAGGGGTTGCAACTACCCATTAGCGGGGATCCCGAGCAGACTTTGGAAGAAGGCCGGCCAGCGACCAGGGTGGCCCTCATCGGGGATGACTATGTCGGCATGAAGCCGACCATGGAGGTTCAGGTCGGCGACGAGGTAAAGCTGGGGCAGGTCCTTTTCTTAGACAAAAAAATCCCCGGCGTCAAATATACCTCGCCGGGATCGGGCCGGGTTGTCGAGATCAATCGAGGTGCGCGTCGGCATTTCGAATCCATCGTGATAGAACTTGCCGGTGACGGAGAGGTTGATTTTGCATCCTATGCCCCAGAAAAGTTGGGAGCCCTGGAGCGGGAAACAGTCCAGGCCCAACTCATTGATTCAGGTCTTTGGCCTTCTTTCCGTACCAGGCCTTTCAGCCGGGCCCCGGTGCCGGGTTCCGTGCCGCATTCGATTTTTATTACAGCCATGGATACCAACCCCCTGGCTCCGGACATGGAAACGGTTTTAGCCGGTAACGAAGAGCCTTTTAAAAATGGCCTGGCCGTTGTGGCCCGGCTGACGGAGGGGCCCCTTTATTTATGCCGCGGAGAAGGCAGCACTATCTCAGCCGGCGGAATCGAACAAGTGGTGGTAGAGGAATTTTCCGGCCCCCATCCGGCCGGAAATGTCGGAACCCATATTCACTTCCTGAACCCGGTAAGTGAAAACAAAACCGTCTGGCATATCGGTCTTCAGGATGTGGTCGCCATTGGAAAATTATTCACCACGGGAAAACTGGCTACGGAACGGATCATAGCCATCGCCGGGCCTTCCGTTAAAAAGCCGCGTCTGATAAAAACAAGACTGGGTGCCTGCCTCGATGAACTGATGACGGACGAGCTGCTTGAAGGCGAAAACCGGGTCATTTCCGGTTCGGTGCTTTCCGGACGTCAGGCCGCAAATACCTATGCTTATCTGGGAAAATTTCACCAGCAGGTTTCGGTTCTTCGCGAGGGCCGGGAGCGGTCTCTCTTCGGCTGGTTTGCCATTGGCAGGAACCTGCATTCGGTGAAAAACATTCTTGTTTCCCGGTTGTCCCCTGAGCGGAAAATCCCCTTCACCACCTCTCGGAACGGCGGCAAGAGGGCCATGGTTCCGGTTGGCAGTTATGAAAAGGTTATGCCTCTGGACATTCTGCCGACCTTTTTGCTGCGTGCCCTGGCGGTCAAGGATATTGAAGAGGCGGAGGCTCTGGGTTGTCTGGAGTTGGATGAGGAAGATCTGGCTTTGTGCTCCTATGTCTGCCCGGCAAAGATGGATCATTGTGGGAATCTAAGAACTTTGTTGACATTGATTGAAAAGGAAGGCTAGTGAAAGTTCTAAGGAAATTTTTAGATTCGCAGGAAAAGCATTTCCAGAAGGGCGGCAAGCTTGAGCGTCTCTATCCCCTTTTTGAAGCGACGGATACCTTGCTGTTCTCCGAGGGAGTCGTTACCCGCTATGCCTCCCATGTCCGGGACGCCCTCGATTTAAAAAGGACCATGACCTGGGTGGTGATTGCTCTCATCCCTTGTGTCATCATGGCTCTCTACAATACCGGCATGCAGGCCAATACGGCTCTGGCCGCTTTAGGCAAAACCGGTGCCGAGGGCTGGCGGGGGGCGATCCTCTCCCTGTTGGGGATGGGGGTCGATCCGGGCGGGCTTATCGCCAACATGGTTCACGGTGCCCTCTATTTTTTCCCCATCTACCTCGTTACCGTGGCGGTCGGGGGCTTCTGGGAAGTGCTCTTTGCGGTCATTCGCAAGCATGAGATCAATGAGGGCTTTTTCGTAACCAGTCTTCTTTTTCCCCTCATACTGCCCCCCAGCATCCCCCTCTGGCAGGTAGCCCTGGGAATTTCCTTCGGAGTTGTTTTCGGCAAGGAAGTTTTCGGTGGGGTCGGCATGAATATCTTCAATCCGGCCCTGGTTGCGCGGGCGTTCCTGTTCTTTGCCTATCCGGCCCAGATTTCCGGAGATAAAGTCTGGCTCGCAGTGGATGGGGTCAGCCGGGCCACGCCTTTGGCTGAAATGGCGGATTCCGCCATGCACCTTTCAGCTTCCTGGATGGATGCGTTTCTGGGTTTCATACCCGGGTCAATGGGAGAAACCTCTGCTCTTGCCTGCCTGATAGGCGCGGCCATTTTACTGGTAACCGGTATTGCTTCCTGGCGCATCATGCTCAGTGTGGTGGTCGGGATGACCGCTGTTTCCCTGCTTTTCAATGTTATCGGCAGTGACACCAATCCCATGTTTGCCGTTTCTCCCTTGTGGCATTTCGTTCTGGGCGGTTTCGCTTTCGGTACGGTTTTCATGGCTACCGACCCGGTTTCTGCTGCCATGACGGAGCCGGGAAAATACATCTACGGATTGTTGATCGGCATCATGGTGATCCTGATCCGGGTCGTCAACCCTGCTTTTCCCGAGGGCATGATGCTGGCCATTCTTTTCGGGAATCTGTTTGCCGCCATCATTGATAGGATTTTTATAAATGCCAATATCAAAAGGAGGCTGCTGAGAAATGTCTAAAGAGACTAAAAAGAAGACAGTTGCCGTAGCCTTCGGGGTATGTCTGGTCTGCTCGGTTCTTGTGTCGGCCGCAGCCGTGTCTCTTAGCGGCATCCAGGCGCAGAATAAAAAGCTCGACAGACTGAAGAACATTCTCCTGGCAGGGGATATGTTTTCTAAAAATGTCGACATTGAACAAATCTACAAAGAGAATATAGACACCCAGATTATCAATCTGGAAAACGGCAGTGTCGTGCCGGAGAAGGATTACAACGAAAAGCTGGACCCCCAAAAATTCGACATCAAGAAGATGGCCGATGACCCACAGTATGGGAAGGCGATACCTGCCGATGAGGATAAAACCGGCATAAAGCGCCAACCCAGATTTATGGTCATTTACAAGGTGGTGAAAGACGGCAAGGTCAAAAAAATCATCTTGCCCGTCTACGGCAAAGGCATCTGGTCCACCATGTACGGCTTCATCGCTCTCGGAGAAGATCTCCAAACGGTAACCGGATTCACTTTCTATGAGCATGGTGAAACCCCGGGGCTGGGCGGCGAGGTGGACAACCCCCGTTGGAAGCGGTCATGGGTGGGGAAAAAAGCCTTTGATGAAAAAGGGAATGTGGTTATCGAAGTTATTAAGGGCACGGTAGACCAGAGTGGCCCAAAAGCCGAGTCCCAGATTGACGGCCTTTCCGGTGCGACCCTGACCACGCGCGGGGTGGACAATCTGGTTCGCTACTGGCTGGGGAAAAATGGTTACGGTCCCTACTTGGCAAATTTGCGGGAAAGGGGGATTAAGTGAATAAGTTCAAAAAACTTTTACTGGACCCTATTTTCAACAACAACCCGATAACCGCACAGATTTTGGGTATCTGCTCAGCGCTTGCGGTAACGTCCAAGTTGGAAACCTCCATCGTCATGTCCCTGGCGGTAACCTTCGTACTGGCGTTTTCAAGTTTTTCCATCAGCCTGATACGGGAGCATATCCCGAGCAGCATCCGCATCCTGATTGAAATGACTATTATTGCCTCGCTGGTCATCATCGCAGACCAGGTGATAAAAGCTTTCGCTTATGATGTCAGCAAACAGCTGTCGGTTTATGTCGGTCTCATCATCACCAACTGTATTCTCATGGGGAGGGCCGAAGCCTTTGCCTTGAAGGAACCGCCTGTCAAGAGCTTTATGGACGGTATCGGCAACGGCCTGGGATACAGTTTCGTTCTGCTTGTCGTCGGTTTTACCCGTGAGCTGATCGGTTCTGGCAAGGTCCTGGGTTTTACCGTATTGAGCCCCGCCACGGAAGGTGGCTGGTATGTACCGAACGGGCTTTTCCTGCTGGCGCCCAGCGCGTTTATCCTCATCGGGCTTCTGATCTGGGCCATTCGAACCTGGAAACCCGAACAGGTGGAAGAGGAGTAGAAAATGTTTGAACACTACCTCAGTCTGTTTATCAAATCCATCTTTATCGAAAATATGGCCCTGGCCTTCTTCCTGGGTATGTGTACCTTTCTGGCCGTCTCCAAAAGGGTTGAGACCGCAACCGGGTTGGGCATCGCCGTTGTCGTCGTTCAGGCCATTACCGTTCCGGTGAACAACCTTATTTACAATCATGTTCTGCGTGAGGGGGCTCTGGCCTGGGCCGGGCTGCCGGACGTCAACCTGACCTTTCTCGGGCTTATCACTTATATCGGTGTAATTGCCGCCATGGTCCAGATTCTGGAGATGACTCTGGATAAGTATGTGCCGGCCCTGTACAACTCCCTGGGGATTTTTCTCCCCCTGATTACAGTCAACTGCGCCATCCTCGGCGGTTCGCTTTTCATGGTGGAGCGCAACTACACCTTTGCCGAAAGCGCCGTCTTTGGTTTGGGTTCCGGTGCCGGTTTCGCCCTCGCCATAATCGGTTTGGCCGGCATCAGGGAAAAGATGAAATACAGTAATGTCCCTGCAGGTTTGAGGGGCCTGGGCATCACCTTTATCACTGCCGGATTGATGGCCATTGCCTTCATGGCATTTTCCGGTATCCAGCTTTAAAAGGCGTGGCGTTGTTTAGGGGCAAGGAGTTTTGCCTCGGTTGTTGTGTTGATTGAAATCATCTTTTATACGGGATTTTAAATGGATGGAATCAGTTTAGTACTATTTGGGTCGGTGATGTTTACCCTCATTGTCTTGGCGCTGGTCATGGTTATTCTGATCGCCAAGTCCTACCTGGTGGTGCACGGCGATGCCAAGATCAATATCAATGACGATCCGGACAAGCAGCTTCTCATTCCCACCGGGGAAAAGTTGCTGAGCGCCCTTGCCGGACAGGGTATTTATCTGCCGTCGGCCTGCGGCGGCGGAGGGACTTGCGGAGAGTGCAAAGTCAAGGTCCTGGAAGGCGGCGGCGCGATCCTGGCGACGGAAAAGTCGGTCATCAATCGCGGCATGCAGAAAGAAGGCTACCGGCTCTCCTGCCAGGTCCCGGTAAAAGGCGACCTGAAACTGGAGATCCCGGCGGAAGTCTTTGAAATCAAAAAATGGCAGTGTAAGGTCCGCTCCAACAAAAACGTGGCCACGTTTATCAAGGAACTGGTGCTCGAACTTCCCGAGGGCGAGGATGTCAACTTCAGGGCGGGTGGCTATATCCAGATCGAGGCCCCGCCTCATACCGTGCATTACAAGGATTTTATTATAGACGAGGATTACCGGGGCGACTGGGATAAATACAACATGTGGCGCTTTGTCTCCAAAGTTGACGAGGAGACCATGCGCGCCTACTCCATGGCCAGCTATCCCGAGGAGAAAGGAACCATCATGCTCAATGTCCGCGTGGCTTCTCCTCCGCCGAGCGACGCCAGCGTTCCTCCCGGCAAGATGTCTTCCTTCATCTTTAATCTGAAGCCGGGCGATGAGGTCACCATCTCCGGCCCCTATGGTGAATTTTTTGCCCGGGAAACCGACAACGAAATGGTCTTTATCGGTGGTGGTGCGGGCATGGCGCCCATGCGTTCCCATATTTTTGATCAGCTCAAGCGTATCCACAGTAAACGGAAGATCAGTTTCTGGTACGGAGCCCGTAGCCTGCGCGAATCCTTCTACAACGAAGAATTTGATCAGCTGGCGGCGGAGAATGAAAACTTCACCTGGCATCTGGCCCTTTCGGAACCTCTTCCAGAGGACAACTGGAACGGCTTGACCGGGTTTATCCATCAGGTGCTGCATGACGAGTACCTCGTCAATCATCCCGCACCCGAAGATTGCGAATACTACCTGTGCGGACCGCCGATTATGAACAGCTCGGTTCAGACGATGCTTGAGAACCTGGGTGTTGAACCTGAAAATGTCATGTTTGATGATTTTGGCGGTTAGCGTTCATCTGTCCTGAAGGTAACGGTTTAAATCCCCGGCCCCGGGATCCTGCACCGCACATTTCAAGGGCGTGAGCCTGGCTGCCGTCATCAGGGTGATACGAGTCCATCTTATTGAAAAACTTTTTCGGGAGAGAACTTGTCACAGTTTTTGATTTCATTGCTGTTTTTCATTCTGGTGCTGGCCTGTTTTTGGGGTGTGCTGCACTGGGTACGCTACAAAAAAAGGGAAAATACCTGTGCTTGCGGAAAGGGCGCCTGCCTGACGGATAAGCACCGTGGTGAAACAGGCCATAGCCATTCAAACCATGACGATGGCCCCTGCAACGCTTCCGATTGCAAGTGTGACGAGTGAAATAGAGGGATAGCAGACGGTCGTTTCCTCCTTTGGTTGGGTAGATTCCTCCTTCCATCTTTCCGGGAGCCAGTGGTGATTATTTTTCAAACTGGCTCCTTTTTGAGTATTACTCCTGTTCGAAAGGCTCTCCGGCTTTTTCCCCTTTTGATTAACATCGTGAAAAAAAATTCGTTTTTTAATTTTTGCTTGAATATGCTTTCCGCCCGTCGACTGCCTGGCGTCTTGCCGTTGGCGGCCTTTTGGTTTTTTGCCTGGCCGGTTGCTCCAAGCCCGGCGACGGCAACCCGGTCCATGAAATTGCCGGTACGACCATGGGGACGTATTTTTCCGTCAAAATCGTCACCGCGTCTTCAGGGTTGAGTCCGGAAGGGTATCGAAAAATCGCCCGGGGGATCGAACAAAGGCTGGCGGAAATCAACTCCCAGATGTCGGTCCATGTCGAGACATCGGAGCTTTCCCGTTTCAATCGTTATCAGGGGAGTGAGTGGTTTCCTGTGTCGGACAACCTGGCGGCCATTGCCAAGGGTTTTGGCGTCGACGCGGTTAGTGCCTACCTTGAGGCGCACGCTATCCTCGACTATCTGGTGGACATCGGCGGTGAGGTCCGGGCCGGTGGCAGGAATCATCTGGAAAAGCCATGGCGGGTCGGCATAGTGTCACCCGATCGCGCTTTAGGGGTGCAGAAAATTGTTGCTTTGTCAGGGGACTCCGGACGTGCCATGGCAACCTCCGGTGACTATCATAATTATTTTGAGGTGGACGGGAGGAGGTACTCCCACACTATCGATCCCAAAACCGGGAAACCCGTGACCCATGCCTTGGCCTCCGTTTCGGTAATCCACAGGGAGTGTGCCCTGGCCGATGCTTATGCAACCGCCATCAGCGCAATGGGACCGGGAAAAGGCCTGCAGTGGGCCAAAGCAGAGCAACTGCCGGTCTTGATGATTATCAGGACCGCAGCGGGATTGGTGGAAAAAAACACAGCCGAATTCAACAGTTTGTAATTAGGGCTTCCTGGCACAACGCCTAGAATCTCCCATTCCAGGGGCCGCGTGAACCCATCATGAGACTTAGCTGCCGCCATCCGCGCGGCAGATGCCCTTACCGTGGACAGCCAAATCCCATTGAGGGATCTATTGCTTGTTGAAGACTGACGTCGAGTAGTCAGGCTTCTCCTTGGTTGCGTTTTTATCGGTTTTTTCCATGCTTTTAAGGCAATATAGGGCGGGGAATTGAATTGCCGCCAAGATGGAGTAAAATTTAATCAAACTTGCCGCTTCTTTCACCCCAGGGAAATAGTCAGCTTAGTAAGTCTTTTTATCGGGCGCGGGGCCCTGACAGTGACAACCCGAATCTTTGGGAGAGTCATATGAAAAAACAGCCTACGGTAAAAGAAATAATGCAAAAGGTTTTCTTGAAGTTTGAGTCGGATACCCCCCTCAAGGATGCCGTCAATATTCTGGGAAGAAAAAGGCTCTTTGGTGCCTGTGTCGTTGACAAGGACGACAAGGTCCTCGGCGTCCTTTCGGAAAAGGAATGTCTCAAACTCTACACCCAGGCTTTTAAAGAAAAGAACCCCGCACAGCTTGAAAATAAAACGGTTTGTGACATCTTGCGCCCTGAATTCAAAACTGTTCCGGAGAAAATGAATCTTTTTGAGGTTGCCCAGATCTTTCTCCAAAATGAATTCCGGCGTATGCCGGTCGTAGACGAGGGGAAATTAATCGGGCAGATTACCCGGCGTGATATTGTCAGGGCTATCCAGGATTATGTCAGGGTCGAAACCAGAAAAGATTAGTATGCCGCTGTTCTTCAAATCGAACGGCTATTCATTTTTTCAGACAAATCGGGTCTTCAGGAGTTGAATATGAGTCAGGAACCTTTGGTTGCGGATTATATGGATAAAAACTTTATGACCTTCAGTCCGGATCTCTCGATTAACAAAGCCATGAATATCCTGGTGAAAAAGCGGCTTATTGCAGCCCTGGTTGTGGATGAGCAGGGTTTGCCTCAAGGCTTGCTTGCTGAAAATGATTGTTTGAAGGTTCTTCTTAATCAGACTTACTACAACAGCCAGGAACCTGAGGATATGGTGAAAAATTACATGCAGAAAGTGCCGGACTCCATTCCAAGTACTATGACAATTCTTGAGGCCGCAGATATTTTCCTGAAAAATCGCTTCAGGCGTTTACCCGTAATTGATTCCGGGAAGCTGGTTGGACAAATTACCAGGCGGGATTTGCTTAGGGCCATGCATAAGGAACTTTTTCTGAAAAAATAATTGAATGATAGTTGGAGACCTCTCCACACTGGAGATACAAAAAGAAGGCCCTCCTCGTAACAGAGGAGGGCCTTCTTTTTGTATCTCCGCTTATTTCTCCTGTTATTCACCTTCTTCCGCACAGGACTGGGTCCAACCGCCGCGAGCATTGACTACCTTGTCAAAGCGGTCACAATAAGGTTTTATATCGATAACGGCGGTGCCGTCGAGCATGTCCACTCCCGTGACATAGAGGATGTTGCCCTCGATTTTTTCCAATTTGAGAACGGCTAGACCAAGGGGGTTAGGGCGTCGATGGGCGCGGGTTGCGAAGATGCCACGCTCGACATTCTGCATTAAAGGCTTGATGCGCAACTTTGGACGGCCAGTGGCGTGGGGTTGATAAATCACATAGATGTGAGAAAAGCCTTCCAGGTCTTTGAGCCCTTCGACATATTCCTCGTTGACTTCCAGGGTGCCTTCCAGGTCGTTGTCATACAACGGTTGGATTGGCGTGGTTTTAGGGTTGGTAAAAGGAGTGTAAAGGAATCCTATAGGCTTGAAACTGAATTTTTCACTACTCATGAAGGCTGACTCTCCATTCGGTAAAATCGTTTGTATTCAAAACAGGCCGGGTTCCTTACAATAATGGGAAAGGTTATCCAGCCATAAACTGTCTGGCAACTTTTTGCTACTGACGCCAAGCAGTTCCTTAAAATAAATTATAAACAATTTTAAGGAAGAATGAACAGATGTTATATATAAAGGAATATTCAGATTTTGGCAACAAAAGGTCTGCCGGACAAAGTATATTCGGAGAAGCGAGGGTTTATCCTCTAAAAGAGCAGTGAATTTGCGATGACGAAATCAACGAGTGATGCTAAGGCCGGCGTGGTTGAAATATTCAGCGACGGGGCCTGTAGCGGAAATCCGGGGCCGGGCGGTTTCGGAACCATTTTGCGCTGGCGCGGAAATGTCAAAGAGCTGTCCGGCTACGAGCCGGAGACCACCAATAACCGCATGGAGCTGATGGGTGCCATTGCCGGGCTTGAAGCCCTCAAAAAGCCGTGCCGTGTCCAGCTTACCACCGATTCCCAGTATGTCTGCCAGGGTATGACGTCTTGGATACACGGGTGGATAAAAAACAACTGGAAAAATTCCAAAAAGCAGGAAGTCCTCAACCGCGATCTCTGGGAGCGCCTTTACGAGCTCTGCCAGGTTCATGATGTCGAATGGCTCTGGGTGCGGGGCCACGCCGGACATGACGAAAACGAACGCTGCGACCAGCTCGCCAGGGAGGCTATCCAAGAGGGGCTGGGGGGAAAATAGCCAAAGGAATTTAATCGATAATAGTCCTGCATGATTGATTTGCATGCATGTTTAAATAATCCCTCTCAGTTGCGGGGCAGCCTTCTTCCGTTCGGACGGGTTAAAAATCCAGCGGACTTTTCGCATCTTTGACGGTCTGGCTTTGAAGGGTGTGGGTATAAATCATAGTTGTTTTGAGATCGGTGTGCCCCAAAAGCTCCTGAATGGTCCGAATATCGTAATTGGCTTGCAGCAAATGGCTGGCAAAGCTGTGGCGAAATGTATGGGCAGATGCGCGCTTCGGTATTTTGGCTTTGCGTACAGCCTGCTTAATGGCCTTCTGCACGTGGGTTTCGTGAAGATGATAGCGTTTCAGTTCCCTGGTTTCCGGAACCAAAGTTAAGCCTTTTGCGGGAAAAACCATTGCCAGACAAGCTCTGTAGCGGCTCCCCTGTATTTTCTCTCCAGCGCATCAAACAAAAAGACCCCTGCAAAACCATCCTGGATATCTTTCTGGTGGAGTAAAACGACAGCGTCGAGTTGGGTTTTTAGCTCAGTCATGATTACCTCCGGCAAAGGAACGGTCCGGTCTTTTTTGCCTTTGCCGTCGTGAACGGTCAGAACTCGGTTGTCAAAATTAAAATTTTGTACACGAAGATTCATGCATTCGAACAACCGCAAACCGCAGCCGTATAAAAGTTTAACAATCAAATCATATGGAGGGGAAAGTTCCGCAATAACCCTGTCGATCTCATCGCGGGACAGAACAACCGGAATATAGGGTTTTCTTTTTGCTCGTGGCACATCCCTCAAATCCCCCAGTTCGGTCTTTAAAACATGCCTGAAAAAGAACAATAAAGCATTGAATGCCTGGTTCTGCGATGAAGAAGAGACTTTTTTCTCGACAGCCAGGAAGGTCAAAAATGCCTTAACATCCAAAGGGGATAATTGACCGATTTCTTTGCTTTTGGTGAAATTCTGAAACTTTTGAAGCCAGCCCGAGTAGGCTTTCAGGGTCTTGGGTGAATAGTGCCTTAATTTTATTTCCGAGGATAGGCCCTGGTAGGCGGGCCGCCAGTCGGCGTTTTTCGAAGTTGGCAGGGTTTCTTTTGCTTTTGAAAATGAAGCCCCGTCTTGGGGCTGCCCTTTTTTCCTAGACATCATTAGGGTTAATTCATAATATATCGATATGGCATGAAAGGCCTGTTTTTGTTGTTCCGGGGTTTGTTTTTTCTCCTCCAGTTTTTTGGCGAATTTTGGAAAGCTGTTTTTGTCGGAGTTTTCAAATCCATATTTTTGGCAAAAATCAAGAAAATATCGAAGCCATTTTTGAAAGTCGACTTGAGTTCTCTCGGGTACTTTTTTGCGGGCCAAAAGTGCCGCATACCGGGAGGATATTTCTGGAGGAATTTTCAGCATCAGGGAGTTATCCAGTTAGTAAAATTATAAAAAACAGCCTTTCGTTGTCAACTTTAGGAAATTTTTAGGAAGTTATCCAGAAACTGTATACTCACTTGTTATGAGCCAGAAAATATAGTGGATAAAATCTATCCAAAATTAAAAGAAGAATATCAGTTTTGGATGCGCCAAATTGGTGAAGACCATTTTGCGGGCGCCAAGACCATCGGTTTTAATGATGTACTAAGGGCTCACTATCTCTTGGTTGATTACTTTATTCGAGAAGGCGAAGCCATTGCCGCATCTGGTCCTAAAAGCACTCACCTTTTAATGTCAGCAATTGGTCGCCAGACCGCAGGCTACGGGGGAACTTTAAAATGGAGTGATGACCTTGAAGTTTGTGCGACTCTTTTTTTCGGTCTTGTAAAAAACCATCCTTTTGTTGACGGAAACAAAAGGACTGGGTTTCTTATTGCTATTTACCAACTCCTAAAAATGGGCAGAACACCAGATGCCCCTCAAAAGGAATTCGAGAAACTTGCACCTGAATCCGTGAGAATACAATCGTAAAAACTTCTCGCGAATATTATTAAACAGCTGATTTTATTAGTAAATTATGTTATTATTC